>NZ_JBNCMT010000007.1:0-156650 GCF_049846925.1 Brevibacillus nigriterrae | reverse complement strand
GAGGGGATGTGAGGGGATGTGAGGGGATGTGAGGGGGCAAGTGGATGAAATCTTTTCTTACTGGGCTTACGCAAAAGGGGAAAATACAAAAACAGGGACACCATTTTGGCATCCCTGTTATTATTACATTTTAAATTATTCTTCGATTGTTGCCCATTTGTAGTCAACGAATCCAAGACCGTCCATGAATACACCTTTAACTTTTGGATTTTGTACCCAAGAGCTAGTGTAGAAGTAGATTGGAGCAACTGGCATTTCATCCATAAAGATTTTCTCAGCATCTGCAAGGATTTGTTTACGTTTCTCAGCATCTTTCTCAGACGCAGAAGCAGTCAACAACTCTTTGAACTTCGGATTTTCCCAGTTCGTATCGTTGTTTCCACCTTTTTTGTCTTTGAAGAGTTCCAAGAAGTTGATTGGATCGTTGAAGTCACCCAACCAGCCCATACGACCGATTTGGAAGTTTCCTTGGTGTAAATCTTCGATATAAACTTTCCACTCTTTGTTTTCGAGTTTCACGTCTACGCCGAGATTTTTCTTCCATTGGTCTTGGATTGCTTCTGCAATTTTCTTATGACCTTCAGAAGTGTTGAAGGAAAGTGTGATTGGTGGAACTTTATCCATGCCAAGCTCTTTCAAACCTTCAGCAAGAAGGGTTTTCGCAGTTTCTGCATCGTTATCTTTGAAGTAACCATCTGGTGCACCTACTGCCATGGATGGAGGAACTGCGCCCATCGCTGGTTTTTGGTTACCTTGCGTAATGTTGTCAATGATAGATTGACGATCGATCGCATAAGCAAATGCTTTACGAACTTTTACGTTGTTGAATGGTGGCTTCTCAGTATTGAACTTGTACCAGTAAGTACCAGCGGTTGTTTGAGTTTGCAATGTACCGTTTTCTTTGAGTGGTTTCATTGCATCTGTAGGGATATCGCTGAGTGGTTTACCAGCCCAGTCTAACTCGCCGTTGTCAAACATGGACAATTCTGTGTTCTCGTCTTCAACCATAGAGAATTCGATTTTGTCCAATTTAACATTGTCTTTATCCCAATAGTTGTCGTTTTTCACGAGAACCATTTTGGATTTGTGTTCCCAAGCTTCCATTTTGAAAGGACCGTTACCAACGTGAGTTTTCGCGTCAGTTGCCCATTTTGCATCTTTCTCAACTACTGCTTTGCTTACAGGGTAGTAAGTGTAGAATGCAGTCAACTCAAGGAAGAATGGTGTTGGGTTTTCAAGAGTAACTTGAAGAGTTTTGTCATCAATTGCTTTGATGCCTACGTCTTCCAACTTACCTTCACCTTTGTTGTACTTTTCAGCACCCTTGATGTAGTAGAGTTGGTATGCGTAGTTTGCTGCAGTTTTAGGATCAAGAACACGTTTCCAAGTAAATTCGAAGTCTTTCGCTGTAAGCGCTTCGCCGTTGCTCCATTTAGTATCCTTCAATGTGAAAGTATAAGTTTTCAAATCATCAGAAACATCTACTTTATCAGCAACAGAAGGAGCTACTTTACCATCTGGTTGTACACGAGTCAAACCGTCAAATGTTGCACGAGTTACCGCACCAGAAGTGGAGTCTTCCGCCAAACTAGGGTCTGCTGTAGGTGGTTCAGTGTGAAGATTCAGACGAAGAACTTTTGGTTTACCGCTATCTGCTGGTGTAGCAGTATTTCCATTTGTATTGTTAGAAGGAGCTGCGCTGTTACCACCGCAACCAGCTAGTGCTGCGCCAAGAACCAAGATAGAGCTCATCAGCATAAATACATTTTTCTTCATGCTAGTAAATCCCCCTTTTTTATAAATCTGTATCTAAATATACTTCTTTTCACAATTGTGTGAAATATATTTTGTTCATATTTAATTAAAATTTATAATCAAATTAAAAACTATAAATCTTTATAAAGTAGTTTATAAACAAAATAAAAAAGAGGCGCAATTTGCACCTCTTTATAAAAACATATAAACTATCCCCTACTCAATAGTAGCCCATTTCCAATCAACAAATCCCAATCCGTCTACCACAACACCTTTTACGTTATCAGCCTTCACCCAAGAATAGGTAGTGAAGTAGATTGGCACCACTGGCATTTCATCCATGATGACTTGCTCTGCCTCGGAAAGCAATTGTTTGCGTTTTTCAGGGTCAGTTTCCATTGCGGACTTGTTCAACAGTTCTTGATACTTTGGACTTTCCCAATTTGTATCGTTATTTCCACCTTTTTTATCCTTAAACAATTCCAGGAAGTTGATCGGATCGTTGAAGTCTGCATTCCAGCCCATACGTCCTACCTGATAGTTCCCTTGGTGCAACGCATCGATATACACTTTCCACTCTTGGTTGGAGAGTTTAACTTCTACCCCCAGGTTTTTCTTCCATTGGTCCTGGATTGCTTCTGCAATTTTTTTATGCTTTTCAGATGTATTAAACGTGAGAGAGATTGGCGGAAGCTCGGTGATGCCCATTTCCTTCATACCCTCTGCCAGCAATTTCTTGGCTGTCTCTACATCATTATCTTTAAAGTATCCATTCGGATTCAATGCCATGGTAGGGGGTACTGGACCCATTGCTGCCAATTCATTACCCATGGTGATGTTGTCTACGATGGACTGACGGTCGATCGCATAAGCAAATGCTTTACGGATTTTCACATTGTTGAATGGTGGCTTTTCTGTATTAAATTTGTACCAGTATGTGCTTGCTACTGGTTGTGTTACCATTTTTCCGGAATCCTTCAGTGCTGGAATGGCGTCTGTAGGAATATCACTTAGTGGTCTTCCTGCCCAATCGATCTCTCCATTGTCAAACATGGACAACTCTGTATTCTCATCGTCAACCATGGAGAAGTTGATTTTTTCCATTTTCACTGCATCTTTATCCCAGTAATTTTCGTTTTTCACAAGAACCATTTTGCTCTTATGTTCCCATGTTTCGAACTTGAACGGGCCATTACCTACATGTGTTTTTGCGTCAGTTGCCCATTTCGGATTCGCTGTTACCAGCTTTTGATTTACTGGATAATACGTGTAGAATGCAGTCAACTCAAGGAAGAATGGTGTCGGGTTCTCAAGAGTAACTTGAAGAGTTTTGTCATCAAGTGCTTTGATACCGACTGTATCAAGTGCTGCTTTCCCTTTGTTTGCCTGCTCTGCATTCTTGATGTAGTAAAGCTGGTACGCATAATTGGAAGCCGTTTTTGGATTGAGTACACGCTTCCACGCAAATTCGAAATCTTTGGCTGTCAGTGCTTCACCATTGCTCCATTTGGTATCACGGAGGTGGAAAGTGTAAGTCAGCATATCGTCTGATACATCAATTTTTTCTGCTACGGATTCATGTACTTTGCCATCTTCACCAAGGCGAGTTAAACCGTCGAATACCGCACGGATTACTGCACCTGAGATGTTGTCATCAGCAATGCCTGGGTCAGCCGTTGGCGGCTCGGAATGCAAGTTCAATCGTAATTCCTGTTTCTTGTTGGAATCCGATTTTTCTGCCGATTGACCATTGGAGGCAGTTTGATCATTGCTGCCACAGCCAGCTAACGCTGTACCCAGGACCAGGATGGAACTAATAAGGACAAAAATATTCTTTTTCATGTATGTGCTCCCCCTTTTCTATGAATCTGGGGAATACTATACTCTTATTTTTAGTTTAGCTGAATATTTCTGCCACTTTATTAATAATAGTTTATTATAACGTTATACTTACGAGAAATAATAAAATATTACTCCATCGTAGCCCATTTAAAATCCACATTGCCCAGCGGGTCCAGAAGAACGTCCTTCACTTTATCGCTCTTCACGTAGCTTTCAGTACGGAAGTAAATCGGCGTAATCAGCATCTCACCCATTAAAATCGCTTCCGCTTCTTTCAGCACTTCTTTTCGTTTTGCCGGATCTGTGATTTTAGCCGATTCATTCAAGAGCTCCTTGTATTTCGGACTTTCCCAATTCGTATCGTTATTTCCGCCTTTTTTATCCTTGAATATTTCAAGGAAGTTAATCGGATCGTTAAAGTCTCCCAACCAGGACATACGGCCAATCTGGTAATTTCCTTGATGCAAGTCTTCAATTTACACTTTCCACTCTTTGGCCTCCAGCTTGACTTCTACTCCCAGCGTCTTCCTCCATTGGTCCTGAATCGCTTCGGCAATTTTTCCGTTTTCGTCTTTGTTGTTATAAGAATAAGAGATTGGTGGAAGCTCTGTGATCCCCTCTTCTTTCATCCCCTCGGCAAGGAGCTGCTTTGCCATTTCTGCATCATTGTCTTTGAAGTATCCATCAGTTTGCAATGCCATGGTTGGTGGTACAAAGGCAGTCGCTGGAAGTTGTCCTTGCTGAAGCACAGCATCTGTGATTTCTTTGCGGTTGATTGCATTGGCAAAGGCTTTACGAATATTTTCATTGTTGAATGGTTTCTTTTCCATGTTCAGTTTCAAGTAGTACGTAGAGATGGTTACGTAGTTCTGGTACTTGCCTGATTCCTTGAGGGCCGCTACAGCATCGAGCGGAAGGCTGCTCATCGGTGCTCCTGCCCAATCCAGCTCATTGTTCTCAAACATCGACAGCTCAGTATTCTCATCCTCAATCATGGAGAATTCCATACGATCAAGCTTTACCACATCTTTATCCCAATAATTCTCGTTTTTCGTCAACACAATCTTGTTTTTATGTTCAGGAAGAACGGGGTAGGATTCTCTAATTCTACCTGGAGCGTCTTGTCATCCAGTGCTTTTACTCCGATTTGATCGAGCCAACTTCCCCTTTGTTTGCTTTTTCCCCATTTTTTATATAAAAGAGCTGATATGCGTAGTTGGAAGCCGTTTTGGCGTCAAGTGCACGCTTCCAAGCGAATTCAAAATCCTTTGCCGTTACAGGCTCACCATTGCTCCACTTGGAGTCACGCAGTGTAAAGGTATAGGTCTTGAGGTCTTCGGAAACCTTGACTTCTTCGGCAACCGATTTGATCGGCTTGGCGTCCTTGTATAACTATACTTTATTTTTGAATTTTCGGAAATGTCTTTTTGATTGATTTAACCAAATTTTATGAATCTTTAAAAATAAGCCTCTTCGTGCAAAAAAATAAAGCCCAACCGACACGTTTAGGTGCCGATTGGGCTTACTGATAATAAATTATTCTTTAATTTGACCTACGAACAACACAGAACCTTTGTATTTCTCATCGATGAACGCTTTTACTTCTGGAGAAGTGATCGCTTTCGCCAATTTTTTGATTGCATCGCTATCTTTGTTGTCTTCACGAGTAGCCAATACATTCACGTAAGGGTTGTTTTCGCCAGCTTCCAAGTAAATAGAATCTTTTGATGGGTTCAAACCTGCTTCCAATGCGAAGTTGGAGTTGATAACAGCAGCGTCTACTCCAGCATCATCCAAAGAACGTGGGAGCATCGCTGGTTCAAGCTCTACCAATTCAACTTTTTTCTCAGTGATGTCAGCCATCGTACCGTTCATGCCAACGCCATCTTTCAATTTCAAAAGACCAGCAGCTTGCAAGAGAGCAAGTACTCGGCCATGTTCACTTTGTGCGTTGGTTACAGCTACTTTAGCGCCTTGTGGAAGAGAAGCGAGATCTTTGAAAGCTTTCGCTTTGTTAGAGTAAACGCCCATTGGTTCGATATGAACGCCCGCAACGTAAGTAAGAGTCAAGCCTTTTTCTTTATTCGTATTTTCTAACCATGGGATGTGTTGGAAGTAGTTCGCATCCAACTCTTTCTCAGCCAATTGCGTGTTAGGCAATACATAATCTTGGAACAATACTACATCTAATTTTATGCCTTCTTTTTCCAAAGCAGGTTTTACTACTTCATTAAGAATTTCTGCGTGTGGTACTGCAGTTGCTCCCACTTTCAAAGTAACTTCTTGTGCTGCTGGAGCTTGTGCGTTGTCAGCTGGTTTTTGTTCAGCAGGTGCAGGTGCTTGACCGCACGCTGCCAAAGAAAGTGCCATTACACCAGCAATCAATGTTGAGAGTAGTTTCTTCATGATTTCTTTCCCCCTATTGTTTTTTTCTGTGAAAAACGTCTCGACGTTTTTCATAAAAGTAGATGCGACCGCTTGCGGTCAACAAAACGGTCATGGCCGTTTTGTTTTGGACTTCCATAGCAAAACAGACTGGAATTCCTTTATATGTTACCGGTGATCCAGCTTGCGGACGATTGCATCGCCAATCATCTGGGCACCTTGAACAATCACGATAAGCATCACAGTTGTTACAAATAAAATGTCCGGTTTAAAACCGTTAAATCCGTAGTTGTAGGCCATCGCACCCAATCCGCCAGCCCCTACGGCACCTGCCATTGCTGAGTAACCGACAAGTCCAACGGCAGTAACCGTGATGCCGGAGATAATCCCAGGTAGTGCTTCGGGAATGAGAATCTTGCGGATAATTTGCAGGTTGGTTGACCCCATGGACTGTGCCGCTTCAATTACTCCCCTGTTCACTTCACGAATCGACGTCTCCACCAACCGAGCGATAAACGGGGCTGAACCGACAACCAGACTGATAATCGCTGCATCTGGTCCGATCGAAGTACCAATCAACTTGCGTGAAAATGGAATCAGGATAATGATGAGTACGATATAAGGAATCGAGCGAAGAATGTTGATGATAAAGCCCAAAATCGAATTAAACGCAGGCAATGGCGTCAAATGACCACGGCTTGTTGTTACCAACAAAACTCCAAGCGGAATTCCGATCAATGAGGCAAAGAATAATGAAATAGAAACCATGTACAAGGTCTGTCCAATTGACTTTTCAATCAAATCCCAGAACTTGACTACATTCGGAAGGTAAGTTAGCACAAAATCGTTCATTAACTTACACCCCCTTGTGCTTCTTGTATCACATCAACCTTGACGCCTTGTTTTTTCAAATAGGCAATGGTTTTTGCTTCTGTGTCCACATCACCTGGAACCTGCACATACAAGGTTCCAAATGCTACATCCTTCAAGCGTTTAATCTGTCCTTGCAAAATATTGACTTCTACTCCCAGTTCCTTGACCAATCGGGTAACAACCGTCTGGCTGGCTGAATCCCCCAGGAACGTCAAACGCAGAACAGTCCCTTGTCCAAGACTGGAAAGGAAGTTATCATCAAGCTGGTCTGAACCAGCAACCTGGCTGATGAATTCACGAGTAGTGGTTGTTTTCGGATGTGAGAAGATATCCACGACATCTCCCATCTCGATCACCCGACCGCTTTCCATTACGGCTACTCGATCACAAATCTTTTCGATTACATGCATCTCATGTGTAATCAGTACAACCGTTAGCCCGAGCTTCTGATTAATTTCTTTAACTAGATCAAGAATGGAATCCGTTGTCTTCGGGTCCAATGCCGAGGTTGCTTCATCACAAAGCAGAACATCCGGTTGATTCGCCAAAGCACGAGCGATACCGACACGTTGTTTCTGCCCACCCGACAATTGAGATGGATAGGAATCTGCCTTGTCTTCCAATCCGACCAAAGCCAACAATTCCTTCACTCTGGCAGGATGCTCACTTTTCGGAATACCTGCTATCTCAAGGGGTAATGCCACATTCTCGGCAACTGTTCTTGACCAGAGCAAATTGAAATGTTGGAAGACCATTCCGATCTTACGTCTCGCCTTGCGCAGCTCACTTGCGGAAAGTTGGTTCAAGCTGGTGTTACCAACAACCACTTCCCCACTAGTCGGGGCTTCTAACAGGTTAATCATTCGTACCAGGGTAGATTTACCAGCACCGCTGTACCCAATAATGCCGAAGATCTCACCTTTTTTGATTGATAAATCAACCCCGTCCAAAGCTGTAAATGATCCAAATTTATTCTTAAAGATTTTGACAACTTGTGAAAGAGTAATCATCTACTCGTTCGTCCCTCCCTTCAACCTTGCTTTGTATACGTAACGGATTATGAAAACGCTATTATATCCGACAATTCATAAATTTCGAACTTATTCTTTACAATTCCCAGTGATTTACTAGGATTACAGGAAACAAGTATAACAATATATAAATTCATGCCCCCTGTCAATGATTAAAAATCAACTTAGTTCATTTTTTTATTATGCAATTTTTTCCACCCTAAATGAAAACGCTGCCTTTTTTTAATCAATCGAACCGGAGCGCAATAACTCAACTTTTACATCGTAGCTGATCTTTGCTTTCGCATAAATTCGTTGCCAGTCTTCACGTTTAACTTTTTCTCTGTGTGGGTGATTATGCTTGGCGAATGCATGATAATAGTCTCCAAATCCCATTGGATCAGCCTTCATCTGTTTAAGCTTGTGGGTAAGTTGTAACAACCCCTGTTCGATCTCTTTGCCAATCTCATCGGATAACACAGCCAACACCTTTTCATCTCCAAGGTTTACCTGTTTTGAGACTTCCAGAATACGAGCTTTAATCCCCACTTTCACCTTGAACTCAGGTGTTCCACGGCTTATCAGATTGATTCTCGAATAACTCGAAAGTGTATCCAGCACGACATCAACATTTTTTTCCCCATCTGCTGACTTTGGCGCCAGCTTCTTTGAAGGTATGGATGCTTGATAATCACCATCACGAAAACGATTAATAATTAATTTCATCAAAAACGCTTCTCGAGGTGAAATCCAGCCAACCATTTTGTCTTTCTGGAGAATCGCTACCCCTTTAATAATTGCCTCATCCCCTTTTAACGTAAATAAAGGTAGGGCTGGGTCACTTACTTCACTGTAATAGGATCGCAGGAATTCATGCATCGTTGATGAAGGGATCCTCTCTTCTCGTATGTTGTGATCCAGCATTTCAAACAGATAATTTCCAATGTTCCCCTCTTCTTTGAAAGGTTTGGTCAACAGGGAATAACAATCTTTTTCTACAATCCCCAGGTACAAACGGGTACCCACAGATGGGTCACGATAGAGAGAATCCACCATATGCATGATTCCCTTCCTTGCCAGTTCTTCATTATATAAAGAAATGCGCAACTGACCTGCAACGGGTTTCTTATCCATTTGCAAATCAAAAACATCTCGCACTCCTTTGCTTGTTCGATTCACACCTGATATGACCTGAATCTTTTCCTGTGCAAACGGATTGATTACGGGATAGACGACCGTCCCTCGTACCATGTCTTTTCCATAGAGGTCATAGCCAACCACGAACGACATCGCATTTTCATCCAGAATACGCTTGTTTGCACAACCAGAAATCTGAATGGTCGCCAGAAGCGCAACCAGACATACAGAAGTTTTGCAGAATCGTTTACCCTTCTGAACGGGAAGATACTTCATTCGATTGCCCATCCTTTCTTTTTTGCCAAGACTGCTTGATGACAACCAAGAAATACAAGAAGAACGGATACGCAAATGTAACGATCAGTGAGATTTTGGAAAAATAGGTATTGATCATATTAATTTCTTGTCTTGTATCTGCTAACAGGCAAGCCCCAAAAATAATCAACATGATTACAACCAACGTCTTTCTTTGATTCCAGCCAACCAATCGTTTGATTCCTCTGACTGTACTCCACATAAACAACATTAGATTCGGCATAATGACGAACAACCAGATCGATACGGCAATAAATTCGAAACGTTCGAGGAATGAAAAACGAACCATTTTTTCCATTGAAAGAGATGCCCAGATCGTTTTCATTAATTGATCATGACTGAAAAACACGAGGCTGACGAGCATTAGGATGAGATACAAGAGATTCGTGAAAGAAAGCGCTAGTTGTGAATGATACCCTATTCGTTCTTTATTCTGCACAAAGGGAAACAGTACATAAATGATTTCAAACCCACTCATCGTCAGTGCCATCGCCAAAGCGCCCGAAACCAGTTCCTTCAGACCCGATGAAAACATCGGAAAAAGGTAGATCCACTTGGCGTATTGCAATGGAAATATCATTCCGACCAACAACCAGATCGCTAACAACACGGTAATAAACGTATAACCTGCGATCACCCGAATCCCCCCGTTGACCGTGTAAAAAACCAAGAATAAAAAGACAAGGGCGAATGTCCAGGTAGACACCTCAGGGAAAAGCCACGTCTGCACAATTTCAATATAGGACCGCAAGACAATCAATGCGCTTAGCATGAAGTAAATGATAAAGACAAGACTGACTATACCGCCTAGCCGTTTGCCATACACGTCTGCATGAATGCCAAACAGGTCAGATGACGGATACCTTTGCAGTGTTTTGATCATCACCCACAACGTCAAGTGAGCAAGTAATCCTCCTATAATAACGGAAATCCATGCATCATGACCTGATTCTTTGACAATGTAACGCTGAAAGCCAAGAACCCCGACCCCAACCTGATTGGAGTGCAATAAAAACGCTATGAGATAGTTGGGGAGTGTTGCTGATGCTTTGGGATAAATGTTAATCGACATGAGCGGCCATCCTTACTGGGCATTTTTGAGAAAATGCCTTACTGGGCATTTTTTTTAAAAATGCCTTACTCATCAATATCCTGTTTTTTGAAAGCCTCATTCGGTGTGAATCTCATCTCGTCTTTCGTTCGCAAAAATACTGGTCTGTAAGAAAACCACTGAAGAGGCAGGCGAATGATACTGTCTTTTAGGTCGAGAATTCGCATCGGATACACCGGTTCCAAAAAAGGTCTGCCAAAGCTTGTCTGTAGTAGAAGATGGGAAATCAAAAAACTGAATCCAACGGCTATTCCAATACCTCCCCAAATCCCTGCCAAAAAAATCATCGGAAAACGAATGACTCGAATTGCAGATCCTAATACATAGCTGGGGGCGATAAAAGAAGAAAGTGCTCCCAACGCAACGATGATAATGAGGATATTACTGGTGAATCCAGCCTGAACAGCCGCCTGACCAATGACGATACCGCCTACGATACCGATTGTCTGTCCTACCTTCGTAGGAAGTCGGGCACCCGCTTCACGGAGCAATTCAATAATTCCCTCCAGCATCAATGCTTCCATTAATGGTGGAAATGGAACACGGGCTCGTGATTGGGAAAGCTGGATCAACATCTTCACGGGGATCATTTCATAGTGAAAGGTAAGAGTTGCCACGTAGGCCGGGGCAAGCAATAGACTCAAAACAATGGCGATCAGACGTAAAACCCGCAAGAACGTTGCAATGCTCCAACGAAAGTAAAAATCCTCCGCTGCCTGTAAAAACTGCATCAGGTTTGTTGGACCAGCAATGGCAAATGGACTCCCATCTACTAAAATCACAACCTGTCCATCAGTCAAACCTGCAACTACACGGTCAGGGCGCTGAGTTATTTGAAGCTGCGGAAAAATCGTATACGAATTATCTTCAATTAACTGTGCCAATGTATAGGCATCAATTACTCGATCAACCGTAATATCACAAATACGCTGTCTGGCAATCTGGACGTTTTGCTCATTGGCAATTTGATCTAAATACAGAATCGCAACATCTGTTTTGTCAATTTGCCCAACCTGCTGATTCTCGTAAATGAGCTGAGGGGTCGGCAGATATTTACGGATAATCGAGATATTCGTTGCCAGAGACTCAACAAAAGCAATTTGTGGCCCCAGTACATTGGCCTCTATTTCAGGTGGTGTAATACTTCGTTCCTTGGATGCATCGGCAGGAATCGATATCCCGTATTTCTCACCTTCGACATGGATAAAAATATCCCCATCAATCAATCGGCCGACAACTTCACCCTGCCTGCTGACTCTCTGCTCAACGGTTGCCCCCACGACAATTTCAACATCCATTATCGTTACTTGCGACAGATCGAGCCTTTTCAGCTTCGGGAGTAATTCTTTACGAATATACCCTTGGTCTGCCATGGTGCTTAAATAGTACAAGCGTATGCGGCCATTCAGTTCATCAACGTGTTCGATCTTTAAATCGGCGGTGTTTGCAAACCACTTTTCCAGCTCTTTTTTTTGATCCATGCATCCATCACCTACCGTCGAACAATCTGAAAGTTAGTTGTAGTATTCTCAATAAATGGGTTTCCATTCCTTACCTCGCAAAACACAAAACGGTCATGACCGTTTTTCACAGAAAAAAAACACGCCTACCAAAAAGTAGACGTGTTCGATCTGATTACATATTGGAGGTTGTTTTAGGCTCATCGTGCAAAGCATCCTGCACGTACTTCTGCACATCCTCAACGGACGGAATCAGAACAGAACCTCCCCGATTCGCATCGTGGAACGCTCCTGCCTGCGGAAGCTGGTGTCCTTCTGATGCTGTACTCTCCAGGCTTAACCCCAAGGCTGCCAGCTTCAACATATCCGTTGTATTCAAATTGGTCTGGATGTACGGTTGAATGGCTTGAAGGATAGATGGCAACTGCAATACAGTCTTACCGCTCTTCAACTGTTGAGAAAGTGCTGACAGCAATTTGCGTTGTCGTTCTGTTCGGGTGTAGTCAGAGGTGGCATCATGGCGAAATCTTGCGTATTGAAGCGCCTTGTCACCATCCAGTCTCTGCTGACCCTTTTTCAGATTAATATCATATTTTCCTTTGTCTGTTGGATCACGGTATCGCATATTTTTCTCTACGAAAATTTCGACTCCGCCCACCGCATCAATCAAACCCTTGAACCCTTCAAAGTCCGTAATCGCATAGTAGCTGACAGGCAAACCAGTGAACTGGCTCACTGTCTCCATCGCCAATTCCGGTCCTCCCTGACCCAGAGCAGCATTAATTCGTGATTTACCATAACCCGGTATCTCTACGTACGTATCACGCAAGATAGAAAAATGGGTGTACGTCTTGCTGGTTGGATCAATACTGACAAGCATCATGCTGTCTGAACGGGGCATTTCATTTGGCCGCAGCTCTCTCCTGTCAACACCCATGATGAGTATGTTGACCCGCTCCGTCCCTCCCCAGATCGGGATCTCTGGTTTGGATGCTTCAGGGTTATTTGCTGGATTAGTTGGCACAATTGACGGCGTTTGAACCTGGGTCGAAAAGGTCAGGAACGAATATCCGTAGTATAGAAGAATGGCCAGCATTGTGAACAAGATGCTTAACCAAAAGCTTTTTCGTCTGAGACTCATTATGAATTCCACCTTTATCATCTACGCATTAGCCTATCCACTAGTATACTGGATTGATCTGATTGATTGGAATGCGATTATTTCCAGAAGTAGAAGGGCATGGATGACTTGTGGAATTTAACGGGTAACCGTTCTTTGTTGCGTCCGGTGGCTCTTGTTGCTGTGAAGCACACTTCCGATTCCTGCGACAAAGGTTGGAATGCCTGCAGCAACCAGGATCAGTGCCCAATCACGCAAGGAAAGGTCGGTTGTTTTGAAAATCGGTTGGAAGAAGTCGATGTAGAGAACGCCTAAAACAAGAACTAACGATGACAAGACCGCCCAAATGAGATACGTGTTCTCAAATGGATTGCGATGAAAGACAGAGTGCTCGCTTCGGCAGTCAAACACATGAATCAGTTGTGCCATTACCAGTGTTGCAAAGGCTACCGTCTGTGCATGGGTCAAATCAGCAGGATTCTCGTTCAACGTGAGCCAGAAGGCACCCAAAGTCGTGATACCGATCAAAAAGCCTCTGCTGATGATTTTCCAACCAAGTCCTCTGCTAAATATGTTTTCGTTCTTTCTTCGTGGTTTTTGGTACATCGTATCAGATTCGGCAGGGTCTACCCCCAGGGCCATGGCTGGCAGCCCGTCTGTCACGAGGTTTACCCACAGAATTTGAATCGGAACAAGAGGCAGAGGAAGTCCACATAACATCGCAAACAGCATGACTAATATTTCTCCAACATTGGAAGCCAACAGATAACGAATGAATTTGCGAATGTTGTCATAAATATTGCGCCCTTCCTCTACAGCGTTGACGATCGTGGCAAAATTGTCGTCACGCAGGACAAGATCAGAAGCTTCCTTGGTTACGTCAGTCCCTGTAATCCCCATGGCAATCCCGATATCCGCAGATTTTATGGCTGGAGCGTCGTTCACACCGTCTCCTGTCATCGCAACCACATGACCATTGGACTGCAAGGCACGAATGATACGTAGTTTATGCTCAGGTGACACACGGGCAAATACGGATACTTTTTCAACAACCGCAGGCAACTGCTGATCGGAAAGCTGGTTCAGCTCTCTTCCCTCCAGCACTTCTTGCGAACCCCGAAGGAGTCCGATTTGTCGCCCGATCGCCTCTGCCGTTATCTTATGGTCGCCTGTAATCATGACAGTTTTAATGCCTGCTTGCCTGCATAAGTGAATGGCATCTCTCACTTCAACACGTGGCGGATCAATCATTCCGACCATCCCAACAAAGGTAAGACCCGACTCAACTGACAGAAGAGGCTGCCCCGCTCTATAGCTTTGGAGCTCCTTGTAGCCAAACCCCAGGACCCGCAGTGCCTGTCTGGCCATCTCCTCTGTTTGGTCAATGACTGCATTCCGAATTTTGGTTGTCAGCGGAATCACTTCACCGTTCCATAAAATATGTGTGCAACGGTGCAAGAGGGATTCAACTGCGCCTTTCGAAAGGAGCGTCAATTTTCCATTCGGTGAGCTTTCAATGACAGACATCATCTTCCGGTCAGAATCGAATGGCAATTCATCTATTCTTTGACCAGTGGCGATGATCGGGTTTTTGCCGTTAAAGTCGTACTTGCCCTTCTCTGCCAGAACGACGAGTGCACCCTCTGTCGGATCGCCAATAATTCGGTAGGACTGAACGGTATTGCTTAGCACAAGCATCTTCCGTTCTTTTTCTTCCTCCACAACCAGTTTCGCATTGTTGCACGCCTCAGCAATCCACAATAAATGACACAGATCTGTATCCTGTTTTAGTTTGACCGGCTTTTTTTGGTAGGAGATCTTGCCAGTCGGCTCATACCCAGCTCCACTTACCTCCAACATCTGATCGTGCACCCAGATGTGTGTCACCGTCATTTTATTTTGGGTAAGCGTACCCGTCTTGTCAGAACAAATCACGGAAGCACAACCAAGTGTCTCAACCGAAGGCAGTTTTCGCACGAGCGCATTGCGTTTGATCATTCTCTGTACTCCGAGAGCAAGAGCAATTGTCACAATGGCCGGCAGCCCCTCTGGAATCGCTGCTACTGCCAGACTGACACCTGCGAGGAACATCGTCATCAACTCTTGCCCGTGCCACACACCTGCACCGATAACAAGGACTGTCAAGAAAAGGGCGATTACAACCAACGTCTTGCCCATTTGCTCCAGACGGTGTTGGAGTGGTGTCATGGAAGACTCCGCTTCATTCATCAAATGAGCAATTTTTCCGATTTCGGTTTCCATCCCTGTTTTGATGACAATCCCTTTGCCCGTCCCACCCGTAACGAGCGTTCCCATGAAGCCCAGATTTTTTTGATCGCCCAATGGGATTTGCTCTCTATTCCCTCGAGAATCGATGATTTCACTGGTCTTGAACACAGGAACCGACTCTCCCGTCAAAGCAGATTCCTCAATTTCCAATCGGTTCGAATTGAGTATTCGAATATCCGCAGGTACACGGTCACCTGCTTCCAGAGCAACGATATCGCCTGGTACGATTTTGGACGCAGGAATAACGTCCAGTTTTCCATTCCGAATGACGCGGGCCATAGGAGAAGCCAGATCCTTGAGTGCCTGCAGCGAACGCTCTGCCCTTGCCTCTTGAATAAATCCGAGTACTGCATTGATAAAGATGATTGCAATAATCGTGATGGCATCAAGCGTTTCACCCAGAAAAAATGAAATGATCGTCGCTACCACTAGGATTAGAACCATGAAATCCTTGAACTGACCGAAAAACACCTCGAGTAATGACTGTTGCTTCTTTTCCGAAAGTTGATTTATCCCGTACTGTCCCAGACGCTTCTCTGCTTCGTGGGAATCAATCCCGATATCCTTGTCGCTTGATAGAATCTCTACCGTTTCCTTTTGAGAAATCAGGTACCATGACTTCGCTGGTTTGGTTATCACTTCGATCTCCTCCAACATTAATCTCTTTTTCATGTGTATGCGAACAAGCTCTCAACTATGTAGAAAACTCGTCCCGTTGGAGGGAAAACAAAAAACTCCAACCCTCTGCTAAGAGAAGTTGGAGTGAAGAAGTTATGTATGAGACTTTGCAAAAGGCAGCTCCGGCAGGTTATACCACTCACCAGACATCCATTCTCCCGCTTTCCAGCGAAGAATATCAGCCCGAACCAAGTGGATGATCTCCTGAAAAAATTGCAACCGTTCAATATCATTCATCGGCACAAATCGTTCTACTGCTTCGAGATCGGCTTCGAGTTCACTCATTTTGCTCACACCCAAAATCGCCGTCGAGACAGGCAAGCTCCACGTATAGCGAAGTGCCTTCTCTTGCCACGGGGCCAGTTTCCCCAACGCCATCACCTTCATGCCGATGACGGCAACCCCCTTCTCAACAGCCAGCGGAACAAATTCATGGGCAAAGCTGTAGATGAAGTGATCCAATGCCGACAAAGCAACCAACGCACTGTCAAACGGGAAGCGACGAATCGCCTCGCTTAACAGACGGGGGTCCGTATGTCCGCTGATGCTAATCTTTCGTATCAATCCCTGTTCTTTCGCTTCCAATAATGCTTCGAGTGCTCCACCTTTGGCAAAAATACTTTCCAAATCGTGCGGCTGCATGATGTTATGCATCCGCCACTCATCTACATAATCGGTTTGGAGGCGTTTCAGGGAACCTTCCAGGTCACGCAGAGCCAGGTCTCTCGTTCTGCCGCCTGTCTTGGTCGCAATCCACACTTTGTCACGCAATCCTTTGAGCCCCAGCCCTACTCGAGTCTCTGATTGTCCATCACTATAACTGGGTGCCGTGTCAAAATAATTGACTCCTTTCTCAACGGCTCGTTTGATGATTTCGATTGCCTGATCTTCTGTACAATCGTGATCATCTACGATTCGCTGAGCGCCGAAACCGAGAAGAGATATTTGGGCCTGATCTCTTCCAAACGGTCTTGTAATCATCACTATCATCCTTTCCTGCCAAAACCTGTCCCATGCAACTGTAAAAGAAAAAGAACGCCTATTTACTAGACGTTCCCTGATACATCCAAAATTACTCGCAGTATTTATCGTAAGCTGTCGTCAAGAAAGAGGAAATCGTTTGTAGGTCATAGTTTTCAATTTGATGACGCTCAACCATTGCTACCAGCTTGCCATCTTTCAACAGAGCAAAAGACGGAGAAGATGGTGGATATCCATCGAAGTATTCACGAGCTTTTGCAGTTGCTTCTTTGTCTTGTCCTGCAAATACGGTATAGAGTTTGTCTGGTTTTTTGTCGTGGTTCAAAGAGTGCGCAACGGCAGGACGAGCTAATCCAGCCGCACAACCGCAAACAGAGTTAACCACTACAAGAGCAGTGCCCTTCATGTCGTTGAAGGCTTGCTCTACCTCTTCTGCATTGCGAAGCTCTGTAAAACCAACACGAGTCAATTCAGTACGCATCGGTTGGATCACTTGTGCCATGTATTGTTCATAAGACATCATAATAGTTCTCTCCTTCTGATCGATGATTATCTCTATTATACCCTTAATTAGAGGAATGGAGAAGAAAAGCGACAAACCGAATGTGTTTGCCGCTTACGAATCTGCTAATTGAAAGGTTACTGTTTGTCCATCAATCGTAAATTGAAAGTCTACTTCTCTATCTTCTAGCTGTAAGGAGACAGCCTCCAGAATTTCAGTTAGTTCGGTTACTGAGTCGGCTTGGTACACATACTCTCTGTTTCGAAGCAGTTGGCCCATACATAAAATGAGCCGATCATCGTACTTCGTGATTGTCACCGGACATACCCCCCAAAGGAAATATATTACAATCCATTAGGAGAGTCAACGAAATAATCTATACTTCCATTAAAATTGTCAGAATCATCGGGTTACGGCCTGTTTTCTCGAAAATATAAGGCTTCAACACCTGATTGATCTGCGATTTTAATTCCGACCACTCTTTGACCTTCTTGGCAAGTGCGTCAGACAATGTCTTCTTCACCAGTTCTGTCGCTTCTGTAATCAGCGACTCTGAGCCTCGCACATATACGAATCCACGACTGACAATGTCAGGTCCGGTGAGAATTTTGAAATTCTTCATATCGATGCTGACAACTACAACCATCAGGCCATCTTCTGCCAGGTGTTTGCGGTCACGAAGCACGATATTGCCTACATCACCAATTCCACTGCCGTCAATTAACACGACACCCGCCGGCACTTTGCCCATCGCAACGGACTCTCTTGTACAGCGAAGCACGTCACCATTATCCATGACAAAGATATCCTTTTCCTCAATGCCCACCTGCATCGCAAGTTTGCCGTGCGTTTTGAGCATGCGATACTCCCCGTGAATCGGCACAAAGTAGCGTGGTCGGATAAAGTTGAGCATCAGCTTCAATTCTTCTGAACTGCCATGACCGGAAGCGTGGATGTCAAAAACAGAACCGTGCACAACATTGGCACCCGCCCGGAACAATTTATCGATCGTTCTGCTTACATTCACGGTATTCCCGGGAATTGGGGAAGCAGAGATAATGACCGTATCTTGCGGATAAATCTGAACTGCCTTGTGAGAACCTGCTGCAATCCGAGTCAACGCTGCCATCGGCTCTCCCTGACTGCCTGTACAGATAATAAACACCTGATTATCCGCATAATTGTCGATGGTCTTGATATCGATCAGCATACCTTCTGGCATCTGGATATAACCAAGCTCTTGCCCGATCATGAACGCTTTTTCCATACTGCGTCCAATAACGGCAATTTTGCGATTGGTCTCCATCGCTGCATCGACTACCTGTTGCAGACGGTGTACGTTGGACGCAAAGGTAGCAAGGATGATGCGGCCCTTTGCCTTCTCAACTACATCCATAATCCCTTCACCAACAGATCGCTCCGACATGGTATAGCCGGGACGTTCACTGTTTGTACTGTCAGACAGGAGCACCAGTACGTCACCTTGCCCCAGCTTGGCTAATTTGGCAAAATCAGAGGACGGTCCAACAGGTGTCATGTCAAATTTGAAATCGCCTGTGTGTACAACAGTACCTTCTGGCGTTTCTACTGCAATTCCAAACGAATCGGGAATACTGTGATTCATCCGGAAAAAGGATACTTTCAGGTTTTTGAATGTAAATTCGCTGTCATCTGAGATAGGGACAAGCTCAACGTCATTTTGCAAACGATGCTCTTCCAGTTTGGACTTTACCAGTCCCAGAGTCAGTCTGCCCCCGTAAATTTTGGGCCTGATCTGCTTCACTACATACGGCAAAGCGCCGATATGATCTTCATGCCCGTGAGTCAAAAACAACCCTTTGATTCGATCCTGATTCTCTACCAGGTACTGAATATCAGGAATAACCAGATCAATCCCGAACATTTCGTTCTCCGGGAATTTCACTCCTGCATCAATGACGATAATTTCATCTTCATATTCGACACAGTACATATTTTTACCGATTTCGCCTAACCCACCGAGGGCAAATATTTTTACTTCACTCAAGGATACTCCTCCTGCACAAATAATTAATGAAAAAATAATATTACTGGATCACTGAAGAACGTTATGATGTTGGTACGATTACTCCACGGGAGGGTTACTCATATATGGAAGCATTTGACCGCACCTGGGACCAGCTCACATCAAGTGAACGCCGGGCCCGATTAATCGAGATCAGCAAGGTTTTCCTTACCTTGGGAACAATCGCATTTGGCGGGCCGGCAGCCCATATTGCGATGATGAGTAAAGAAATTGTGGAGAAACGCAAATGGATTTCTCGTCAAAGGTTCCTTGACCTGCTTGGCTCTGTAAACCTGATTCCTGGCCCGAATTCTACTGAGCTGGCCATTCACCTTGGATTCCACCGAGGGCGTTGGGCAGGGCTTGTGCTTGCTGGCAGTTGTTTTATTCTTCCTGCTATGCTAATTGTTCTTATTCTCGCTTTTCTTTACGTGAAATATGAACACATGCCTCAATTATCTTGGTTGCTTTATGGAATCAAGCCAGTTATATTGGCGATTGTTTTGCAAGCACTATGGAATTTGGGGTTATCAGCCATTCGCACAAAAACCTCGATTGCAATCGTACTTGCGGTGATAATACTCACGATGGCTGGTTTTCACGAGCTCGTTCTCCTGGTACTTGCAGGTTCAATCTCTATGATAATCGGCAACTGGCAAAAGGTAAAAAACAATACTCACACACTATCAGCCCCATTACTGGCTTTTTCCCTTGGA
Organism: Brevibacillus nigriterrae; assembly: GCF_049846925.1. Lineage (NCBI taxonomy): Bacteria > Bacillati > Bacillota > Bacilli > Caryophanales > Paenibacillaceae > Brevibacillus > Brevibacillus nigriterrae. Next base: position 136,432 of record NZ_JBNCMT010000007.1, on the reverse strand, counting down.
TCTGCTATAGAACCGAAGATTGCTGGGGCGACGTCACAATTATTTTGGATATTTTTAAAGATCGGTTCGATTCTCTACGGAAGCGGCTATGTATTACTTGCCTTTTTACAAAAAGACTTTGTGGATCGCTTAGGTGTTCTCTCTTCCCAACAATTACTTGATGCCGTCGCTATCGGTCAATTTACTCCAGGACCTGTTTTTACAACGGCAACATTCATCGGATACTTGATCTCAGGTGTCCCAGGGGCACTCATGGGAACTTTGGGTATCTTCCTGCCCTCATTCGTATTCGTAGCCGTGCTTACCTTCTGGATGGATAAATTGCGGACGAACCCGTGGGTTGCATCGTTCATCGATGGTGTTACGGTTGCCTCATTAGCTTTGATGGCTATGGTCAGCCTCAAGTTGGGAGTCGCTGCAGTCATCGACATCCCAACAGCCATTCTGCTGATCTGTGGACTCGTCACAGTCTTTCGTTTCAAGCTTAATTCAGCATGGCTCGTCCTTGCGGGTGGGCTGATCGGGCTTGGGCGTTATCTATGGATTACTCTTTAGCTAACCGCTCCATATCATCAATAATTTCATTGATATCCATACCTGCTCCCATTCCATACATTTTACGGATATTTTTATCCTTATCCACGAGGAATGTTTTCATTGTATGGATGTACATACCATCCGGTTGTTTCTCATAACCGATGCCAAACTGACTTGCCACCTGAGCAATTGCCGCTTCCTCTCCACGCAGGAAATACCAACCGCCGAGATCCGCATGGAATGCACTGGCATAGCGTTGAAGAACCTCAGGTGTGTCTGTTTGGGGATCAAATGTAATGGTAATGAATGCTGTTTCCGAACCAAAAATCCCCTTTTTCTTCAATTCCTCCTGTACCTTTTCCATGATTTCCGAAGTGGCAGGACAAACATCCGGGCATTTCGTATAAATAAAAGAAACGAGACGTACCTTGCCGTCCAATTCATTAAACTGAACGGGCTTCCTGTCGAGATTCTCCAGGGTAAAGTTTTCAACATGCTTGATAAACGGCAGTCGGGTTGAGCCCCACCAGAACTGATAGGCCAGAATAGCTGCAATGGATGCGATGAGAACAGAGGCTGTCGTTACAAACCAATACTTGCGCCAAAAACTGATCGATGGACCTGCTTGGTTTTCGGATGTCACACTCATTCACTCCTTACTCTATATCTCCTACTCTTTTACTTGAAAGGAATAGGAAAACAGTTTTTTCTCTCCCGATGGTGAACCATACTCCAGCTCAACCTTCCAGGCTCCCGTCATCATGATATGCGGTCCTTCGCCTAACCATTTCCCGTCAGCTTGAGGCTTCAATTCTTCTTCACTTTTCCCATGTTCCATACCTTCCATCGAAAAGTGCAGGGTTGCTTTACCCTCTCGAATTGGCTGTTCATCAGGAGATGTAATACTCACAACAAACTGATTCGGCCCCACTTGCCCAGGCGTAATCACAAGCTCGGCTACGGTATCACCGGACTTGGACTCCATTTGCATTGGCACGGGACCTTCTTGTGCTTTTTGACCACAGCCGGCAGTCCATAACAAGATTAGCAACAATAACAACGAAACTGCGAGAGAAGGTATTCTCTTCATCATTTATGTCACTCACTTTCTAATTAGAGAAAAACCGTTCTCTCTCTCAAGGAAAGAACGGTCTTCGGTATTATTCTGTCGCTACTTTGCCCGGCCAAGCCAACATTCCGCCAGCCATATTCTCCGCTTGAAAACCGTGTTGCAGGGCGAATTGTGTTGCGTTCCAGCTACGCACTCCACTTCGACAGACCATCACAATCGGTGTCTCTTTATCCAGTTCGTCCAGTCGGTGAGGAAGTGTACCTAATGCAATATGCTTTGCTTCTGGAATATGACCGTCGTTCCACTCATGCAGTTCTCTCACGTCGATGATTTGGATTTTATCTCCGTTTTCCAATCGCTTCAGCACTTGTTCTGGCATAACTTCTCTTACATGATTGTCCATGATTCCAAAAATCCTCCTGTTAGTCACTCTTGCAGACGAATCTTCCTACTGTTTCCATCTATTGTACCATATAAAAGGAACAAACCCCAAACGAGTGAACAGTTTGTTATTTTCCCTGGACGTATTTGGCGTCGAACAGAAAGAGTCGCAACAGGAGAATGAGCGATGGCACAAGCAATAACAAACCAGCAATAAAGCCAATGACTAAGGCCAGACCCATCTCCGGGCTGTTAATGCTGTCGGCAATCGTAATATACGGATAAAGCAGGTACGGCAAGTGTGACACCCCATACCCCCAAAACGCAAAGCCGAACTGAAGCAGTACCATGACGAATGACCAACCGTAGTAGCGTCTTTTCAACAGCAAGGCTAAAGCGATCAGAAAACACGCAAACGACAAGAGGAATAGCCCGCTCACATCAAGCATGTTGGTAAAATGCTCGGGATTGTGCGTACGGATCGACAAGAATACGAGAAAACTTGCAAAAATCGTAGGCAAACTCCACACAATGGCAAATGAGCGAAGCAACGTCGTCGCTGCTCGGTCCTGCGCTTTTTGAGCATAGTAGGTTAAAAAGCTGGCGCTAATGAACAGCACACTGACCAGCGCCAGTAAAACCACTGCCCATGCATACGAACTGGTTGCCAATTCACCCATTAACAGCGTAACTTTGTTCTCCCCCACTTCGATAAATCCACCTTCTGAAATGGTCAAAATAGTCGCCAATGAAGCAGGGATCAAAAGCCCTGTCACACCGTAAATCAGATGGTACAGCAGGCTGTCTCTCGCTCCATAATGGGCAAATGCGTAAAAGGAACCTCGAAGAGAAAGCAGAACAAGTGCGATACTGCCTGGAACTAATAATGCCGTTCCATAGTAGTAGGCTGTATCAGGGAAAAACCCGACAAGACCCACGATAAAGAATATCAAAAAGACATTGGTTACTTCCCACACGGGCGACAGGTATCTGGCTATGATGCCGTTAATGATATGGTCCCGCTTCGTCAGCTTCGAGTAAAACGAGAAGAAACCCGCTCCAAAGTCAATGGATGCCACGATAATATAGCCGTACAGAAAAATCCAAAGCACGGTGATTCCGATCATTTCAAGCTTCATCGTTCTTCCTCCTCTCTCCCTATTTGCTCATATATGTGGCAAGCTCTTGTTCAATTGGTTTTTTCCTGAACATGCGGATCAGCACCATCGTGCACACAATACCCAGGAAGGTATACAAAGAAGCAAACAGCAACAGCATTTCTCCCACATTTGCGGCCGTTGTTGCGGCATCGTTGGTTTTCATGTACCCGACTAATATCCAAGGCTGACGACCAATCTCAGCGAAGATCCAGCCTAATTCAATCGCAAGCATGGAGAGCGGCCCACCCCAGAGAATTCCTTGCAGTACAGGGCGTGGTGTCACTTGTCGATTCCGTCTGCGGTAGAACAGATAGATCAGAGGAATGATGATCATATACGTACCAATCACGATCATTCCATCGAACAAATAATGGACAAACAGGGGAGGATGCTCATCCTTGGGTATGTCATTCAACCCAATAACCTCGCCTTTCAGTGAATTCGTAGACAAGATGCTCAAAAGATAAGGGATGCGAAGCGCATATTTCACTTCATTCGTTTCTTCATCATAAACACCACCCAGAATGAACTCCGCTTCCCCTTTTGTCTCAAAGTGCCACTCTGCGGCTGCCAGCTTCACTGGTTGGTATTTGGCCAAATACTTACCGGAAATATCTCCCCACACGGCCGTTCCAACGGAAAAAATCAAGGCGAGAACCACAGTAAACGTGAGCGCTTTTTGATAGTACTCGGTCGATCTTTTTTTCAAAAGCTGGTACGCTGCAATGGCTGCAAGGACAAATGCAGATGTTGCATAGGCGGAAAGGATGACGTGACCTGTCTTCGACGGTGTAGCGGCGTTAAACATCGCTGCAATCGGCTGTACATTGTGAATCGCCCCATCAATCAGTTCAAATCCTTGCGGCGCATTCATAAAAGCATTCACTGTTGTAATAAAAAAGGCTGATGCTGTGGAACCGATCACAACCGGAATCGAGAACAGCCAGTGGACATATGGATTGCGGAATCGATCCCACGTATACAGGTAGATTCCAAGGAAAATGGCTTCAAAGAAAAAGGCAAACGTCTCTAGAAACAGCGGCAGAGCAATTGCTTCCCCGGCAACTTTCATGAACGAAGGCCAGAGCAAGCTTAACTGCAACCCGATACAGGTCCCTGTCACCACACCCACGGCAACCGTCACCGTAAAGCCTTTGGCCCAACGCTTTGCCATCATGGTGTACATCGGGTCTTTTTTGCGGATTCCTAACCATTCCGCTATGGAAATCATGACGGGTATCCCAACACCCAACACAGCAAAAATAATGTGAAAACCTAACGTCAGGGAAGTCAGAATTCGAGCTAACATTGCATTATCTAATTCCATTGTTTCTCCCTCCTACTACATTCGGTATTTCTATACTGTGAATTTTATCACAATCTTTTCGTTTTAAATTTTAACACCGTGTATATAGTGTGAACATTCAGCGTCAACTCTGTTACGAATTTGTGATTATGAAAAACACCCTTCCATTTTTGTCGGGAAGGGTGTGGGCGCAAGTTATGCCTCATATTCAGTTATTCCTGACTCTTTGTATCTTCTGCTTTGATCTCAACCGGTTTCACAAGCTCTTGCTGATCCTTTTCCAAAAAGCCTGCAATCATCTTGTTCATATCCAAGCCGGATACGTCTTTAAGCATCTCTGGCAGTTGTGCCATCAACTTGGTTACATTCATACTCAGGCGATTTACCCCATCGCCTTGCCCGCCGCCTGCATCGACAATCGTTACCTTGTCGATTGCTTTCATCGGTTCAGCTACTTTGGCAGCAAGCTCGGGCAGCATTTTGGCGACGATATCCAGGACGGCTGCGTGACCGAACTTTTCGAAGGCTTCTGCCAACTTTTGCTTACCTTCTGCTTCCGCTTCCAGCTTCAAGCGAGTAACCTCTGCTTCCGAGGTACCTTTGGCACGCTCTGCGTCGGCAATCGCCAAACCTTCCAGGCGTTTTTGCTCAGCCTGTGCTTTGGCTTCTGCTTCGATCCGGTATTTCAAGGCATCTGCTTCCCGCATTTTCTTCGCTTTCTCTGCCTCAGCGGACTGCTCGACGGCATAACGGTCGGCGTCTGCTTTCTTTTTCACTTCGGCGTCGTATTGGCGCTCCCTGCGGAGAATTTCCTTTTCTTCCAGCTCGATTTCCTTCTGCTTGCGCACGATGTCAATCTTCATTTCTTCTTCCGTTACCTGTTGTTTGGTCATCACTTCTTGCAGTTTGTACGCCTGGTCGGCTGCTGCTTTGGCTCGGTCTTGTTCCTGTTTGTAGGAAGCGACCTTCAGTTCCTTTTCTTTCTCCGCTTCCGCAATGTTGGTTTCTTTGAGCAATTCCGCTTTACGTGCTTCTTGCTCTGCTTCCGCCTGTTTAATCCGTGCTTCCTTGTCAGCCTCTGCCTGTGAAATGACCGCATCCCGTTTCACCGCAGCAATTTGCGGGATACCCAGAGCAGCTAGATACCCGTTCTTGTCTCGTACATCTTTAATCGTAAAGCTGACAACTGACAAGCCCATCTTCTTGAGGTCTTTGGCAGCAACCGACTGAACTTCCTGAGCAAAACGCTCCCGATTCTTATAAATCTCTTCTACTGTCATGCTGCCGAGGATCGCACGAAGGTAACCTTCCAGCACTTCTTGCGCCTCACCTTGCAGTGCTTCATCCGATTTGCCCATAAACTGCTCGGCAGCGGTTGCGATATCTTCGATGGAACCGCCTACCTTGATAATCGCTACCCCGTCGGCCATGACCGGAACCCCTTGTTCGGTGTAAACTTCCGGCGTTGAGACATCGAGTTTATGGGATAGCAAACTGAGGAAATTCGCTTGTTGGAAAATGGGCAGGATGAACGCACCTCCGCCTCGCACGATCTTCATCTTGCGTCCCGATTCATCCGTCAACACATTCTTGCTTCCGAGATAACTGCCTGTTACGATCATCGCCTGGTCGGCACCGACTGTCTTGTATCTCGCCCAAAAGGCAATACCCAGAACTACCAGCACCGCAAGTACAGCTACGACTGTGATGAGAATCGATGGTTCTGTCAAACGGAACACTCCCTTATCAAATTCTTATATGTGCGGCTTTACGTACAAAACGTGGTCCTTGACTTCCACTACAATCACTTTGGTTCCCTCCGGTATCGGCTCCTTCAACCAGCTTGCAGCCATGTGGTTAGTCGTTCCATTTACCATTGGGATGACAATTTCTCCTAGACTAGTTGCAGGAACCGTCGTCCATACTTCTCCAACCCTGCCCACCAGTTGCATGATGGAGTACCCTGTTGATGTTTCCGCATGATTCATTGGTTCAATCCAGATAAAATACGAAAGAATAGCGATAATGGCACCGCTTAACAAACTTAAGAGAATGGTAGTGAGCGTGGTGAAGGTAGTAAGTCTTGTAAGCAAAAATCCACTTCCCCCAAATACTGTAATCCCGCTCACCAGTGTCAACGGTTGGATAACAGGGATTTGAAAATGATCCAGCCACCCGCCGCTATCTCCAAAGAGCAACGTCACGCAAGCATAAAGCAAACCGAATCCGATACAGATAAGAAAAATCGTATCCAACATGCACGTTTTCACCCTCATTTCTTTTCTACAATGAAACTGCAGTTATCTGAGATGGTGCCTATCCTGTAATACGCATTTTTCTACATAAAGTTTCCAATATTTGTATAAATTTCACTATAGCAAATATTAACTTTTTTATGTTGACAATTCCGACCAGCACGCTTAGAATTAAAACCAATACAAAAATGGATGAATTTTCATAAAACTTAAAAACTCATCAAGAGTGGTGGAGGGACTGGCCCGATGAAACCCGGCAACCGGCATGACAACATGCAAGGTGCTAAATCCTGCAGAATCCAATTGATTCTGAGAGATGAATGTAGCGACCGTTAGTGTATGCGCCTTCCTCTACTCAGAGGAAGGCTTTTTTATTTCCCCATTTATCTAAAGGAGAGATGATGTACATGGCAGACCAACAGTGGAGACCAGAAACGATCGCACTACACGGAGGACAGGAGGTTGATCCGGTAACAGGATCTCGTGCCGTTCCGATTTACCAGACTTCATCGTATGTATTCCGTGATGCCGAGCATGCTGCGAATTTGTTTGCTTTGAAAGAGTTCGGAAATATTTATACTCGCATCATGAACCCTACCCAGGATGTATTCGAAAAGCGAGTTGCGTTACTGGAAGGTGGCGTCGGTGCCCTCGCAACATCGTCTGGTCAGGCAGCCATTACCTTTTCTATCCTGAACATCGCACAGGCAGGCGACGAGGTCGTGTCCTCCAGCAGCTTATATGGCGGAACGTATAATTTGTTTGCCCATACCCTTCCGAAGCTTGGCGTGAAAGTACACTTTGTTGATCAATCCAATCCAGAGAACTTCCGTGAAAAGATTAACGATAAAACGAAAGCTGTATTTATTGAAACAATCGGTAACCCACGTATTAACGTAGCTGATATCTCTGCTATTGCTGACATCGCCCATGAGAACGGCATTCCGTTGATCGTAGACAATACATTTGCTTCACCCATCCTCTGCCGCCCAATTGAACACGGTGCTGATATCGTCATTCACTCCGCTACCAAATTTATTGGCGGACATGGGACTTCCATCGGCGGTATTATCGTAGACTCAGGCAAATTTGACTGGAACAATGGCAAGTTCCCAGGCTTAACCACTCCTGATCCAAGCTACCACGGTGTCGTCTACTCGGAGGCTGTTGGCAACCTGGCATACATCATCAAAGCTCGTGTACAATTGCAACGTGACATTGGTGCTGCCGTATCTCCGTTCAATGCGTTCCTGTTCCTGCAAGGGCTGGAGACACTCCATCTGAGAGTAGAGCGTCACAGCCAGAATGCACTCGCTGTAGCCCAGTTCCTCGCCAGCCATCCGAATGTGGAATGGGTCAACTATCCGGGGCTAGAGACAGACTCCCAGTATCAGTTGGCGAAAAAATACCTGCCAAAAGGGCAAGGCGCCATCCTTACGTTCGGGATCAAAGGCGGCGTAGAAGAAGGCAAGAAGCTGATTGAGAACGTTAAGTTGTTCTCTCATCTGGCTAACGTGGGTGATTCCAAATCGCTGATTATTCATCCTGCGAGCACTACGCACCAGCAACTTACCGAGGAAGCACAGCGTCTTGCAGGTGTAAATCCAGAGTTGATCCGTCTCTCCATCGGTACAGAGGCGATTGAAGATATCCTCGAAGATTTGGATCAAGCATTGAAAGCTGCATTAGCCTAACCAAAACCAGATCGATCCAAAAAAGAGCTTCCCCTTCTCATAAGGGAAAGCTCTTTTCGTTTTACAGGTTATGCTATCTTTATTTTTTAGGTTAATTCGAACGGCTGCCATGTTCTAACACCATGAATTCTTTGGCACAATATGCTTGGTTGCCCACATACACCGTAGCCACGTAAGTTCCGTCGTTCTTCACAGGATAATCAAACGTAGAGAATCTTGCTAAGTAATGAGGTTCATCAACTTTATTATCAAACTTCAGTGTTCCATCTTTCATACTGAACACGTAGCTGACCGTGCCTCCATTCACGCCAGGCCCTGTAACTTCAAGGCGGACATCACTACGAGAGGCAGTTTCCAGTTGTCCTGATGGATCGTGTAGATGAAATTTAATAGGAACCGTCGACTTCTGGTGCAGAGTGAAGTTCTGATTGCTAAACGGAGGTTCGAAGCAGTCTCCATCAGGAATTTGTTGTTCGTGTCCAATCGCTTGAAAATCTAACGAAAATGCAGTTTGTTTTCTCTGAAACTCATTTCCTGCCTCATAAGGAAATTTCGCAACAAATGTAATATTGGCTTTCTGGAAGCTGGCAATCGTCCCCAAGGGGAGTTGATTCAGATCATGAAGAAGCCCTTCATATAGTTTGCCTTTGCTATCAGAAACAGTTAGCACAATTTGATTATAAAGTTCCTCTGAACCTGCTTGCTGGGTAGCACTAACCGAGTAATTAAAGTCAATATTCCCGTTATTTTGAACTTCCATGTTGGAAGTAATCCAATCACCTGGTTTCATATTATCCCCGATTAACAGCTCTGTGGAGGGATTCAAGTCCAGATCGATCTTATAGTTAGTCTCGTATGCTCCTGTACCTGCAAAGGGCTGATTAGCAGATAAAAAGGTGGTTACCCCTAGCAAAACGATTGAGCCGAGGATTAACTTCAACCGATACTTCCTCATACCTATCCCCCCTACTATAGCGACAAGACCAATTCGAAACTATCGTACCATGTAAAAATACCTATACACATCAGTCACGAAGATAGGTTCACCTACAACCAGAGTATGAAAGACAACCCATCCGCACAGCCAAAATAAAAGCACGGACCTTCACTCCTGATGGAAGGTCCGTGCCTCTGTATTGTTCATTATTTTTCAACACCTGCTGTTTGTGTGGCCTCCAGTTTAAATTTGAGGTTTACTTTATCACCTTGGAAGATATTCTGGTCTTGGCCATTATCATTGAACACAATTTTCATGGCGACCGTATCTATATCGCCTACAGGTAGATCCTTATCTTTCGTTTTATACAAGGAAGAGATATCGGGTGATTTCTTGTTATCCGTCAGTGCTTTTAATTCCTTTAATGTCTTATTGAGGACGATTACTTGCCCATCACTTGTAAGAAACTCTACGTTTAAGTGACTAGCGAAATCATTTGAACCGTTATCACCTTTTGCATCATCGATTGTGTAACTGGTGTGCATGAGAACATCCTTTATATCAAGCGTGCCACTGTTCATAATATCGAAGTATCTGACCATGAAATCGCCTGGCTTCAAGTTCTGCACGTCAAATGCAACAGTTGGGTTAACGGAGAGATCAAGTTTCCCCGCAGCAAACTTGTTATTCACCTCTGCTGTATCATTGAAGTAGGCATACGTGCCTCCACCGATCAATGCCGCACCTAAGCCTATGGAGACAAACGCCAGTGCGAACTGTTTTTTTAAGCTCTTCACGAATTGTTCCTCCTTTATTCTTTCTATTTATTTAATAAAGGTGGGTGCATATTCACCCACCTTCTCTCTTTGAGAGCCTTCTTGTGGCTCGTTACGATTATTTTTCTTCGCCTTCTGTTTGTGTTGCAGTGAGGTTGAATTTCAAGTTCATGGAGTCGCCTTGGAATTTGTTTTGGTCTGCGTCGTTATCAACGAATAAAATTTTCATGACCATTTCATCTTCATCGCCATTTTCCAAGCCTTTCACGCCATCGTACCATGCTGCGATATCGATGCCGCCTTCAGCTTCCATTTGGTCAGTCAGGTCAGACAATTTGTCTTTCCAGAATACCAATTCTCCATCTGCAGTCAGGAATTCTACACGAAGATGGTCTGCCAAATCTTCACCAGCGTTATTGCCATTTGCATCCGTAACTGTATAGTTCATTTTCATTAATACTTCATTAATATCCAAGGAGCCAGAGTTGATTAATTTGAAGTTTCTTTCCATGGAGTCGCCTGGTTTCAAATTGCTAACATCGAAAACTACTGTTGGATCTACAGAGAGATCAAGAGTCCCTGCTGCGAAAGTATTGTTCACTTCTGCTGTGTCACTGAAGTATGCAAAAGTTCCCCCACCGATAAGTGCTGCTCCTAATCCTACTGATGCTAAAGTAAGTGCGAATTGTTTTTTTAAGCTCACGTCTAATCCCTCCAAGTTTTTAATAGAAAGTAAACTCATTACTTCTTGTACTTCTTGTACTCATTGTACAAATTACCAAGTTATCCAACTTCCATCTCCGTGATGAAGTATGTATTCACATGGGTTGTAATTATGAATACAACTGGTTTATCTCTATTATCATCCTGAAGTATGAGATCAGGGTTCGATGAGTTCATTTGTTACGATCGCTTGTGTGCATCCGACACAATTACAAAAGGTAGGCAAATGCCCACCTTTTGGTAAATCATTCTTATTTTTCTTCGCCATCAGTTTGAGTTGCTTCAAACTTCCATTTCACGTCAAGTTTGTCGCCTTGGAATACGTTTTGGTCCTGGCCGTTGTCACGGAACTCAACTTGCACGATGATGTCATCCAGGTCTCCAGGAGGAAGGTGTGTGCCAGTTGCAGTGAAGTATGCTTCAGCGATGTTAGGGCGGTCAGATCCAGTCAATGCTTTCAACTCACTGAAGGACTTGTTGAATACTGGGAATGTTCCGTTATCCAGATTCCATTTCACGTTCACGTAGATGTGGTCGCCAAGGTCAGCATTACCGTTGTCACCTTTTGCGTCAGTTACATTGTATTCAGTAGTAAGGTACACGCTGCCGATGTCGAGCGTCCCGTTATTTTCGATTGTATAGATTCTGTTTGCCCAGTCACCTGGTTTCATGTCAGTAATGTCGAACACTACAGATGGATTTACAGCAAGGTCCAACGTACCAGCTGCGAATGTGTTGTTCACTTCTGCAGTGTCACTGAAGTATGCGAACGTTCCTCCACCGATGAGTGCTGCACCCAAACCTACAGAAGCCAAAGTAAGCGCGAATTGTTTTTTTAAGCTCATTATGAATCCCTCCATTTTTTAGTTAGCAATACCTGTTTGCTACTTGAATTTATTGTACTTGGAACCGAAAATCTTAACTTCCATCTTCGTGATGAAGATTTAGATCACACAAGTCGCAATTTCCCTACAACTGCCTTATCATCAATATCATCCTGAGGAATGATACTAAAAAACCTTCACCAAACTGCGGTGAAGGTCTCTTCCTTTATCAAGCTTATTTTTTGTCTTTTGGATTGGTGGAGTGTTCCTTGATCCAATCCAGTAACATCCGATTATACTGCTCGCGGGTAATTTCTCCTTTTGCCAGTTTCGCATGGAGTTCTTGGAGAAATTTTTGGAACTCCACAGGAATGCCAGGTCGTGTTGGCGGGGTGGTACTTGTTTTAGTGAAGCCATCAGCAGGTGGCTTCCTTACTTCCGCATTTGCCAGAGTAGGAATCGCCATGGAAAGCACGAGAGCAGCGGAAAGAAAACTCATTTTCCACTTGTTCACTCTATTTCACTCCTTTCTTGCCCATTTGCGATAAACCGCATTTTTGACCTTTTTATATTACATTTATTGTAAAATGCTGTGTATCCTCCCTGGGGTTGATTTTGCGATCTTCCTTTTATCCATTCCTATCGACCAAAAAAGGCAGGCATATGCCCACCTTTTCGTAAATCATTCTTATTTTTCTTCGCCATCAGTTTGAGTTGCTTCAAACTTCCATTTCACGTCAAGTTTGTCGCCTTGGAATACGTTTTGGTCTTGGCCGTTGTCACGGAACTCAACTTGCACGATGATGTCATCCAGGTCTCCAGGAGGAAGGTGTGTGCCTGTTGCAGTGAAGTATGCTTCAGCGATGTTAGGGCGGTCAGATCCAGTCAATGCTTTCAACTCACTGAAGGACTTGTTGAATACTGGGAATGTTCCGTTATCCAGATTCCATTTCACGTTCACGTAGATGTGGTCGCCAAGGTCAGCATTACCGTTGTCACCTTTTGCGTCAGTTACATTGTATTCAGTAGTAAGGTACACGCTGCCGATGTCGAGCGTTCCGTTATTTTCGATTGTATAGATTCTGTTTGCCCAGTCACCTGGTTTCATGTCGGTAATGTCGAACACTACAGATGGATTTACAGCAAGGTCCAACGTACCAGCTGCGAAAGTATTGTTCACTTCTGCAGTGTCACTGAAGTATGCGAACGTTCCTCCACCGATGAGTGCTGCACCCAAACCTACAGAAGCCAAAGTAAGCGCGAATTGTTTTTTTAAGCTCATTTTTAAATTCCTCCTAATGATTTTAGAAATATTATTTATGATTACTTGAAGCTTGGTAACAGAAGCCGTTAAGCCTTATTACCAACCCACAAGGTATCACCACAAGAGGTTTTCTCTTTATACTTGCGTTTTTGGATCGTTGGCGGACTTCTGATCTTCCGCCTCTTTCATCATGCGGAACAGCTTCCAGATTTGACTGACGATGATGTACAACCCAGGTACTCCAAGGAAAAGCAACATGCCTACTTTGGACTTTACGAAATCAATGATGTATCCAAGGTAAGGAACTGAGTACTGCACTTCGCCGATTAAGCGATCGGATGTGACCGGGTCCAAATCTTTACCATCGTTGGCGTCACCTTTGGTAATCAATTTGCCATCAACAATGTCGATTACTCGGTGAGTTATCGTTCTGTCTTCCAAATCTTTGAAGGTAACGATGTCTCCTTTGGCAACTTCCTGGAAGGTTACTGGTTTCACTGCCACGATGCTTCCCGTATCAAAGGTAGGGGACATGGAGCCTGAGAGAACCACCATGATTTCATTACCTAAGAGTGTTGTCTTGCCACCGTTTAACTTCCCGACGAGGAGAAAGCCGCTCAAGGCGATTACAAGGATCAGGAGAGTCGTTGTGAGAATCGAGATTGTTTTTTTCAAATAAACCACTTATTTATTCCCCCACTTTCCTTCGTTCCGGCTAGCCATTGGTGCCGTTCACAGTTTTTATTTTACGTTTTTTCCCAGTGTTCATCTTCCTGCATCAGGTTGATGGAAGTCTGAAAAAACCGGATGAACTCCAGATACAACTTGCACGACAATCTACTCATACTGAAGTATGAGATAGCCTCATCCGCCCGATAAATCATCATACCCGAGGTGGATACCGTAAAAAGTTTGGACATGTTAAGATTGGGAAAACAAGGAAAAAAGGACGTGTTTGTATGTTCATCCAACCAATCTCAAAGAGGTGGAAGCATACTAGTGATCATGTTCACTCTTACCAGCAATCGAAGCAGCCTCATCCCAAAACAGACCAGCCATTCTCAGAAAAAAGGATGCCACCCTCCGATGAAGTGACCGTATCGGACCGATCTAATCTAAGACTGCAAAATCTTCATTCACCGAGAAAACTCGAGCCGATAAGAGATGCAAGGGAGGCCCAGGCAATCATGGGTATAATCAAAAGCAAAATGATTGAACAGACGAAAACTACATTGTACGCACATGATGTCATCCCCAACAGTACGGTGCTAAACCTGCTCTCGCCTGCTTATCCAATCAGCAATAGCATTGACATTCAAATCCATGATTTCAGTACAAAAGCCCCCTGACGCCAGGGGGCTTTCCTTTTACTTTTCAGCAGCTACCATATTTGCTCCTGACGGTACAGGAACAGTTGAATCACCAGTTGGCGGTTCAGTTATTGTACTGCCGGCATCTGCGGTAGGTGGCTCGGTTGTCGTACCACCATCATCTGTCGTTGGTGGTTCGGTTGGTGTATCACCACCATCGTCGGTCGGTGGTTCTGTCGGCGGTTCCGTCGGTGTTTCACCATCATCTGTTGTCGGCGGTTCCGTTGGTGTTTCTGTTCCCCCATCACCAGTCGGAGGCTCCGTTGGTGTGTCTCCGCCCCCTGGAGGTGGGTTATCTGGTGGCACAACGACCTCTTCCACTACTGTCTCTTCATTGAAAATCGTTTTTAACCGGATCGGAATTTTCAAGTCATAAAATCCGCCCAGAGCCTGAATGCGCAGCTCACCCTTTTTCAATGTGGATTCCCACTCAACTGAATCCATCGTGTGGGCAATCCGGAATGCTAACCTTCCCTTGTTATCTTCATTTCCCTCAGGCATCGTAGCTGGCTCTATAACGATTGTCCCGGACCCAAGCCCTTCCACTTTAAAATTCTTCGGTGTCAGAAAAATGTCCGGACGTTGCGGGTAAAAAAAGATCACCTGCGAACCTAAAGAAACGGATGTTTTCACTTCTTTGGACTCGTTTGTCGTGCCGTCATCCTTCTTTTCTTTTTTCACCGAAACCTTTTTGTTCACTTTTGTCTCAAGCGTAATCGGTTCTGTGCTGACTTCAAATATATCCTCGTTTGTTCCCAGGCTAATCGGCTTGGAATAACTTTTCTCACTTGTTAAATAGGACAAAGTGGCGGTAGATGGGAGGCAAAAGTATAGAGAAGCTGCGACTGCGAAGAAAACTCCAACTTTTTTCAACGGATACTCCCTCCTAACCTCCATAAATAGCACCTGGTGTTGCTTGCTTCGCCAAAAAGCGGATAACCAGATCCGCCGAGAGCCCTTGATAAGAGGCATCAAGACCTTTCTCGGGTAAATAAACCGTAATCACAAAGTCCTTGTTTGGGTCTGATTTGGTCAACAGAGCTTCTGTTGCATGTGATTGCTGATCCTTTGGACCGTTGTTTTGCAACGTTAGCTGGTGAACCGGACCATCAAAAATGAGCTCATCTTTGTTTTCAATCCGAACACGAAGGACTTTTGCCAACTTCTCTGCAGAACCCGGCTTTTCCCCTTCCTTCACTTCTGCCACGATCCGATACACAAAATCAAGATCACTATTGCCTTTTGATAAAGTCGCCTCCAGCTTTCTCGCATCTCCTGGTATCATGTTTGAAAGATCAATCGCTTGATTTCCTCCCTCTACCACTTTCCAGTTGTCTGCGAAATGGCTGTGAGAAATATCGAGTAATCCTATCGCAAACTCGTGCCCCGCGTCTTTGGCCTCATTCCACACCCAGCTATACGTTGTGGAGGGTTGCACCCATAATGCGACGGTTACTCCGAAAAGAAAGACACCACTTACCCACCTGTCTCTCATTCTCATCACCGTCTGCTCCTTCCACTGACAAAATATCTGCACTCAGCCATTAGTTATTTTGAGATGGATACTTGTTGTTCTCTACATAGATATCCAGTTCTCTAACATGCAATGCCAGTTTCTTCACATCTCCGTCAGCTTCTGCCGTTTCCTTGAAGCCTTCGATGCCATCACCAATGCGGTTAATTCCGGCTACTACCGCAAGCTCTGCCACTTTGTTGAAGTCATTGTTTACTATCTGAATCTGTGACTTCTTATCATCGGCTGCCACTACTGCACGAGAAACCTGTTCGAATACGTTATCTCCAATGACTACGCCAATAATCTGCTGATCCAGAACAATGGCATCGCTAGCACCCTTGAACGTAGAGTTTCTCACCGTGAGTCCTTCTAGAGATTCTGCTTCGGCAGTCTGTATGGCTGCATCGAAGCTGCCTTCAAAGGTACAATTCACGATGTTCACATGAGAACCAACCGTAATTCCTGCACCGCTTCCCTTAATCGTGAATCCATCCAGCGTAGCATTCTCCAATTTTGAACCATCTGCTTGAATAATTACTTTACCTTCTTTGCCTTTTTCCGCTTTCCACGTTACATGCTTCGGAAGGTTCGCCAAACTAGACAAGTCGTACGTTCCCTCTGCCAGAATAAATGTAGTTTCTTCTGCTGATTCTTCCACTACCTTATAGAATGAATCACCTTTAGATCCTGCAAAATCTGCTGGTGTCAATGTAATCACTGGACCTTTTTGGGCAAAGTACTCGCCATTCTCAATTTGTGTAGCAAGGAAGCCGAAATCAACCTCTGCTGATTTTTGCTGCACTTCATTCCCCGCACTTTCAGGCAAATAGACGGTGAAATGCAGATTGCTGTTTCCTCCCTTATCCACATTGGGAACGACTACATTCGCCTCTGATAGTTGATTGATACGGCCAGCATACAGAAGCTCTCCAGCATCTCCGTCAACCCGAATCTCTGCCATTAACTGATTATAGACAACATCCTCACC
Organism: Brevibacillus nigriterrae; assembly: GCF_049846925.1. Taxonomy (NCBI): domain Bacteria; kingdom Bacillati; phylum Bacillota; class Bacilli; order Caryophanales; family Paenibacillaceae; genus Brevibacillus; species Brevibacillus nigriterrae. Next base: position 119,629 of record NZ_JBNCMT010000007.1, on the reverse strand, counting down.
AGCTTTTTTGCTTGCCTGGATTGCATATTTTACGGGAACATCACTTTCGTTTGATACAGTCAATTCTTTTTCGAAGCGAACCCCTGGCAAGAAGGGCTGCCCGTCTGCAGCCTGGAAGCTAGCAGAGTTTTGACCTAACCCAATTTCCAGTTTTCCGGCAGCAAACGCAGTTGATTCATTTTTGCTGCTTGTAAAATAGGCGTAGGTTCCAAAACTGGAGCTGGCCGCTACGGATGAAACAACGGCTACTCCAAAAACGATTTTCTTCCAGGGCCAATTTTTCATTTTCTCGGGGATATGATTCATGTTCATATTGTTTCCTCCTTGATAGGACTTGATTGGATTGAAGTGCGACCTCGGTCTCGATACAAAAGCAGTAAAAAAATGATGACAATCGCTGCATAACCGTATGGGTGTTGCATTGCATTCTGTATTGTGGAGGCAAAAGGTATGGTGATTACCACTTTTCCAACCAAACTCGCTGGCGGAGTCCATCCTCCGTCTACTTCCTGATTGGCATCTCCTCTTGTTTGGAGAAATCCATTATCCAAGCGCTGGACGACTCGATGAGTGATCAATGATGTTTTGGATTGATCTTGCCAGTAGGTGACGATATCTCCAACGGCCGGAACAGATCCCCTATAATCTGATACGATTACCATATCCCCTGTTTCAATCGTCGGAGACATGCTCCCCGTCAATACGGAGAGTACTCTCCATTTACCAATCCCAGGCATTCGATCCGGGTTGAACTTGGGGGTAATCCAAAAAAACAGATTAATTACGATGAATAAACCCAGCAAGCATACGCCTACTCTTTTCGCATAAACTTTGCCCAACACGTACCACCCCCATATGGGTATTGTACCGAGGTGCGTCAAATCAATCTTCCATCATGAGAAGGACTGTTTACGCCTGTGAGAGTGAACTTTTTCAACCTGTAGGTGCACAGCCCCTCATCCTATCAGGTGTTTGCGGGTCATACTGAAGTAGGAGGCGAATGATAAAAATAGAAGAACGCCACCGTACTCGGATCGGAAGCGTTCTCCTATTTAGCCGTACAATCTCTGTTCAAAAAGGAGGACAAACAGAGCCTCGAAGTTCAAGGCGCGGAAGACCCGAGCAGCGGAGCGTAGGTGAGTCTACGTGAGCAGCGGAGGGGCAACGCAACGCAGAAATTCGACAGCTATGTTTCCCGGACTATTTGAACTTCCTCTTTCAGGCCGAATCTTCTTTTAAATCCTTGACTACATACACATTCTGACTGTCGGAAAGATCGGCAGGCTTTGCTTTCAGATGGCTAATATCCCGATTACAGTAGGGACAAATCCATTTACCACATCCATCACTTCCGTAAGAAAATCGTCTACAACGGTCGCATCTCTTTTGATACATCGCAATTCCCTCCGTCAGTCCCCTTTCCCTAATGGTAACAAAAGGAAAAAGAGTTAGGTATCCGAAGTCGGAGGGAGCTTTCCTCCATCTTGAGGTTGAAACTTATCCAACCAAATGCGTGACTTTTGATTCATCCTTCTGCTCCTCCGATATGGCAAGTGAACTTTGTAAAACATCCACAAGATGCTGTTGAAACCCTTGGCCAGCCATGGATTGTATTTCTTTGAAAGCTTCCTCCGGTGTCAGTGCCTCCCGGTAAGCCCGAGCAGTAGTCATGGCAAGATAGCTTTCCACAATGCCTAGTATCTGGGCTAACAAAGGGATTGCCTCACCCTTTAACTGAAATGGATAACCCGTACCATCAAAACGTTCATGATGGAAGTTGATCGCATCGATCACACGTTTATACGAGGCATAATCACCAAAAAGATCTCTCGCGATAAAACAATGCTCTTGCACAATTTCGTATTCGTAGCTGGTTAATTTGCCTTGCTTCTCAAATACATAATCCGGCCACTTGATCCGACTGACGTAATGCGCAAGCGAGATTAGCTGCAATTCCCAATCTGCTACGGATTCCTCTGGATATTTCTGGACAACCCGCTTCATCAAGGCGTAAGTTTCCTCTATCTCCTTGGCACTTGTCTGCGACTTTCTTTCCACAATCGGTATCAGGGAGTGGAGCATTCGAAACGCATTCTTTTTATTGTTTTCTTCGCCCTCTCTACTCAGCGATTCCTTGATTTGAATCAAATGGGTCAAGATAATCCAGCCAACCATGTAACTTCCTAACGCAAAAGATCCCCAGGCAAAGACTAGTTGTTCAAAATTGCTGCTATGCTCCATGTAGTATTGATCCAGGAAAAGGAACATGGCATAAAACACATACGAAATGGTGCTCCAAAGCAAATATAGTTTTTTATCTAGAAAAAAGCTGATGATGACAGGATAAAGCAAAAACAATACCCACATCTCAGAGAATTCGATTGGATTGTAAAAACACAAAAAGACAATCAGCAAGAGACAAATAAACGCCGTACCATGAGTAGAAAAGGTACGACTAAACAGGTGAGTGCGATGGAGGAAAAAAAATGTCCAATTGATCAACGTACTGATAGCCAAGCCGATCATAAATTTATAGGAAACATTCATTATCCCTAAGATTCCACTTGTCGTAAGCAGTACAAGATGAATACTGACGAGAACAGATAACCAGAAGATAAACCGATCGGCCAATCTTCTGGACGGGTCAATTTGTTGTTCCATGAAAATCCCCTTCCCCAATTACGATACCTGAACATACCCCATCTTCAGAGCGTACAGGACCGCTTGTGAACGATTCGGCTGACCGGTCTTCCGCAAAATGCTACTGACATGTGTTTTGACGGTAGCTTCTGAAATAAACAGTTTTTGAGCGATCTCCTGATTACTCAAATTCTGTACAATGAGCTGGAAGATTTCTTGTTCTCTCTCGGTCAGTACCAGATGATCGGCCTCTTCCTTTTTCGTTCTCTTGAGTTTTGGTTGGAAACACGAGTAACCCATCATGACCATTTCCATCGTATTGACAATTTGCTCTGGTAACGTGTCTTTCATAATGTAGCCGTCGATACCAGAATCAAGCGCACGGAATATATCTTCACTTTCATCAAACGCTGTCAAAATCATTACTTTTACTTCTGGCAATTGCTCTTTCAGTTTTTTACAACTGTCAATCACTGATACTCCAGGCATCTTCAAGTCGGATACAATCAAATCAGGGCGTGAACTGAGTGCTTTTTGGACCAGTTCATCTCCATTCGAAGCCTCTTCAACCACTTCAAAACGATCAGAACTCTCCAGAATCATGCGGAGTCCCTCTCTAACAATTCGGTGATCATCTGCTAATAGTAAACGAACACTAGGCATACTTCTTTCCTCCCTCTCTGGGAATAATCGCGATAATTTCAGATCCCTGATTCGGATATGAGCGGATCGACAGAATTCCACCGAAACGTTCCATACGCTCTTTCATTCCTACTACTCCATAGCTTTCTTTTTTTCTATCTATGACTTCTGGGGAAAAGCCAACCCCGTTATCTTTAATCCGTATGGTCCGTTGAACAGAAGTTACCTCCAGGCTGACATCGAGCTCAGTAGCCCTGGCATGTTTCAATACGTTATACACAGCCTCCTCTGTGAAACGATAAATCGTCTCTTCGATTTCCAGGCTTTCCTGTGTGACATGCCCTTTGGTAGAGAAATTCACTTGAATCCTCGTGTTCTTGGTTACACGGTGAATCAACTGCTCAATGGCATCAAAAATATGTCCTTCCTCTCGGTCATTCCGCAGATGATGGATATATCCCCTCACTTCCAAGTGACAATCTTTTACTTGTGCTTCCATCTTTTCAATGGCAGAAGCCGTTTTCTCTGGAAGAGTAGAAGGTAAATTCTGTTTGATATGAAAAATCTGTGCTGATAAAAAGAAAAGTTGCTGGGCAAGACCATCATGCATATCCTGAGCCATTTTTTTGCGAACCTCTTGATGCATGGCACTTTCCATCTCTTGCCTCATATGTATATGCCGCTCCTGATTCAGAATAGAAATGCCGATTATGTGAAGAATCAAAAAAGCGACACTCCAGATCAATTTTTTTGATTCAAGGGGAATGATAATTGCCCCCATAATGCGATTTTTCCGAATCAGCGGAAAGTAAAAAATTTGTTGCTGCTGACCCAGATAGTCCATAATCGTAGAAACACATGGCTTTCTATTTTGAATGACACCACTTTCTACAAGCGAAAAGGTGTAATACGATCGAATCCAATCGGTATTACTCTCTCGATGGTGCAGCCAGCAGACATATACCTGTTTCGTCAGCAAGATCCGTTTGATTGCCTTTTCTGTCAGCTCGTTAATTTCTGACAGGCGCTTGGTTCCGGGCAGTCTTCTTTGAAAGGAAAGCAGGTACAGCAACTGTCTGTACATTTTTTTCCCTTGTGTCAAGAAGTACTGAGTCATAAAAAATGCACCGAACAGCATGGTCATATGAAGAACTAGTTGGACTTGGTTGTTAGAAAATTCTGGAAGCAAGATGCGATGAGGATAGATGTACGGAATAAAAAAAACAGAAGCGAGGATGGTAAATATGACTGTAAAAAGTAAGTACCCTCCCAAATAAGTGCCCAACCATACGAGCGTTGTATACGTGTATAGCAGGAATGGGCTATCCCATTGTCCCGTCTCCACGACGAGGAGAATATCAAAACCGATCTCAAAAAGAATGAGCAAGATCCAGAGCACACGCGGGATGCGATAAAAAAATAAAAACGTGTACAGTACGTTAAGTCCTATAAGAAAGACAAGCAGGGAGTATTCGTCTGGGACTGCCCGAACAAAAAAGAGAAAAGTAGTCAGAAAAAGAACCCAGCGAAGAATAATTAAATGAAAACGTAATGCTTTCACAATCAAGAACATAATTGCCTTCCTAACTTTTCAAGTTTTTGTAAATTCAGTGACATTTTTAATACTACGATAGCCGTATACGCATGACAATAGCTGTATATTGTCGAATTCTAAGCGCAATCACTGGTTGCTGGTACTCTATTTTATGACAAATTAGCTTGATTAGTATCTCCATTCGATATACAAATGGATATTTTATACATGTTTATATTCGAATAACATTGAATTTTTAATTCGAAAAATATAGACTTAATAATGTCATATCCTAATCTGGGGAGGCTGGTTTTCATGAACATCCTGGACATTACTCACGGTCGATCTACATACCATATTCAATTGACTCATTCCTTGCTATTCGAAAGTGCATTGGGCATTGCTGCCATTACTTATCCTGATATTCATCCTACTTTGGGTAAAACAACGCTGTACTGGGAAGAGATTCTGGCAGGTTTGTCCGAAGAGTTGCGGTCCGAACTAGATACGTGTCAACGTCACAACACGTGGAAGACCTTGTTACAGTTTTTGCATCAGGGCAATTTTGCAGACATCCATTCCTTTGTCACATACATTCAATCTCTTTCCGAACAACAGCTCCGATATTACGCACTTCCTTACATTGGCACAGCCTTCCAAGAAATTCGACAAAAAGCTTCAGAAGGAGATTCAGAAGCAATCGGAGTAATGACCGAGCATTGTCGAGATCACAAATTTTTTGCTGATTATATTCCATACGTCTCTCAAGTGGATGCTAATTTGCTACGTACCCATTTAATCAATCTGATCAGCGGATGGTACAACGAGTTCCTTTCCGCACAGGAAGCAATCATTCATGGGATGCTAAAACGAGACCTTGATCAAAAACAACGGATGCTGAACAGCCTGTCCCCAGAGGAATTCGTCACCTGGGCAACGGGTGGTTTCGTCTATCTTCCAGAGCCAACTGTCACCAGAGTTTTACTCATCCCCCATTATATTTACCGCCCCTGGACAATCCAGGCGGAAATGGAAGGAACCAAGATCCTTTACTATCCCATCTCGGATGAAAGCCTTGATGTACATCAAGATCCTTACCACCCTCCGCTCACTCTGGTCCAACGCTACAAAGCCTTGGGAGACGAGACCCGATTGCGGCTGATCAAACTGCTATACGAAAAAGATCGTACGCTGAATGAACTAACTGATCTCGTAGACAGTGCCAAGTCTACGATCCATCATCATCTCACCATGCTGAAATCTGCCTATATAGTAGAAGGAAAAGGAAACAGTTACAGGCTGAATCGCTCTTCTCTTTCCCTCATGGGCCATGAGCTGACTCACTTCCTCGATCAAGAGAACGTACTATGAGCGGCATTCGCAAAGATACCATCCTGCAAAACCCCGGGTTTATCTGGTTATGGTCGGGTGAGACGGTTTCTACGATTAGCTCCAGTGTCGGAACGATGGCAATCACTTGGCTCATCTACGATCTTACCCAGTCTGAAGCAGCAATGAGTGGCATCTGGCTCTCTTATCTCCTGCCTTCCTTATTCGTCCAGATCGTGGCTGGACCTTATCTTGATCGGTGGGATCGCAAAAAAATTCTGGTCTTCTCCCAGATGTCACGAGCCTTGCTGTTTTTGGTTCTTCTGTTATTAACGATCACCTCTCAGGTTACAGCGTGGGAGCTGTACCTCGCATCCTGCATCAATGGCATGATTCAGCCTTTGTACATGCCCTCCAGCCTGGCTGCCCTTCCGATGATTGTGTCAAAGGAACAGCTTCCACAAGCTAATGCCTATATGGATGGCACGTCTCGCTTGATGATGTTTTTGGGGCCACCCGTTGGAGGTTTGCTTGTTGCCTCCGGCGGCATTCTTACTGCATTGGTGGCAGTCGTCAGTACGTATACGATCAGTTCCTTGCTGCTTACCCGGCTTCCCTTGGCAGATAGCAGGGATCAAGTGTCAAAAGAAAGCTGGTGGAGTCAATTCATCCTAGGCTATCGGTATTTTTTCGGGCAGCGAGAGCTTTTCTGGCTCGGAGTTTTTATTGCATCCATTCAATTCGGTGTTGGTGTGACGATGGCGATTCATTTGCCCTATATTGTCTCAGTGTTAGGCGGAGATTCCTTCAGTTACGGACTGTTTATCGCTGGTTATCCGTTTGGATACTTTATTGGTACCCTGCTGTTCAGCCGGTTTCGCAAGACAAACCGTACCAGCAGGCTGATGTTGGGTTCCTTTCTGTTCGGAGGAACGACTTTTGTAGCACTCGGCCTTGTTCAACATTTATGGCTGGCAATCTTGATTGAAATCGTAGCTGGACTTGCAGCACCCTTTTTCCATGTCCATAGTACAAGCCTGTTTCAAATAACTGTACCGAAACACCTGCTGGGACGAATTCTCTCTGTTCGGCTGTTTATCATTCGTTGCACAATGCCACTTGGGGTTGTTGTTGGAGGGGTATTCGCAGAAATATGGGGCATTCGCCCGCTTTTTGCCCTCATTGGAGGGATTATCTGTCTGTTGGGAATATTGGGGCTGACATTGCCGTTTTTTCGGTTTTTGCGTGAACAATGAAAAGTCAATTAATCGGCAAGAATTTCTTTACCCAAATGGAATTATTTGTTTATAATGAATATTACTTATTTTCTAGATAAAGGAGGACTCTATGTCCCAGCAAAAATTAAATTCACTCGTGGAAACAATTAACCAAGTGATTGTTGGCAAAGATGAGCAAGTAAAACTGCTTGTCACTGCATTGCTTGCCAAAGGACATGTTCTTCTAGAAGACCTGCCAGGAATGGGTAAAACTGTGCTTGCCAAGACACTTGCCAAAACAATCGGTGGCAGCTTCAACCGCCTTCAGTTTACTTCGGATTTGCTTCCATCTGATGTTGTCGGTATGCATTATTTTAACCCGAAGAATGGAGAATTCGAATTGCGCCGTGGGCCTGTTTTTGCTGATGTGCTTCTCGCCGATGAGATCAATCGTGCTACCCCACGCACCCAGTCCGGACTGCTTGAATGTATGGAAGAACGTCAGGCAACCATCGAAGGGATCACTTTGCCGTTGTCTCCTACTTTCTTCGTAATGGCTACACAAAATCCAATTGAATCAGAAGGAACCTATCCACTGCCAGAGGCGCAACTGGACCGCTTCCTGTTCAAAATCTCAATGGGCTACGGAAATCGGGAAGATTCGAGAGAAATCTTGCGCCGCTTCCGGGTGGAGGAGACAGTAGCTCCAGTTGAGTCCGTACTCTCTGTCGAAGAAATTGCCGCTTTGCAAAAAGAAGTGCAAGGAATCCATGTAAGCACTGCGATTGAAGATTACATACTTGATTTAACAGAAGCATCGCGTCAGCATAAGTCCATCGAAATCGGGATCAGCCCAAGAGCCATGTTGGCTTTGGTACGAGCTTCACAGGCATATGCGTATGTAGAAGGACGCAACTTTGTACTTCCTGACGATGTCAAAAAGGTTGTACCTGCGCTGTTCACTCACCGAATTGTCCTTACGATGGAAGCAGAGCTTCATGTCACCGAGAGCGAAATCGTACAAGAAATTCTCCAGTCCGTGCCGACTCCGGTGGAAGAAGGAGCTCGTTAGATGAACACGCACCAATCATTGCAATTGATTGGAACCCTTTTCCTCTTTTTTGCATTGTTATCTGGAAGCTGGTTTCTATGGTTTTTCGGTGGATTTTTCTTCTTCCTCATGGGACTGAATCGCTGGTGGAACCGCAACATCCATCGTCTCGTAAAAGTTTCCCTGCACACAGATTCAACCAGAGTAATGCCACACACTGCATTGCCCTTGCAAATCACAGTTCGTAATCACTCCTGGCTTCCTCTTCCACTTTCTTCACTTCAGCTTGTTTTGCCGGAGCATGTACTAGTTGTGGATGCTGACGAGCTCACCGTTGTTAATAAACGTCACATGGTAAAACTGTGGATGAACATTCCGAGGAAATCTCAGGTGGAGAGAACCATCACGATTACCCCTACGAAAAGGGGGATGGTCTGGATGACGGAAGTACAGACGGAGTGCTCTGGACCTTTTGCCATGTTTGTCTCACAATTTGAGATGCCTGTTACTTTTTCTCTGCTGGTGTATCCCGAAGTAGTACCCGTTCCTCTTTTAACAATGGGAACTACACAGCCAATCGGCAGCAAGCTGTCCAAACAGCGATTGCAAACAGATCCTACCTTTATGCGTGGAATCAGACCGTATGCGGCAGGTGATCGCATCAAGCACATCGATTGGAAGACAAGCGCCAAAACTCTCTCTCTGCAAACCAGACAATTCGAATACACTGCGCACGCTGAATGGAAAGTGGTCGGGCATATTCTTCCCAGCTTTGAAGCTCGTCTCCAAAACTACAATGATGAGCTCAACGAACGCACCATCTCGCTCATCGCTTCGGTGGCAACCCAATGCAGGCGCAACAACATTTCCTATGAGCTGTTGTTAAGCGTGCGGGTTCGTGGACACGAATTTTATCGTTATCCCAAAGGAAGCGGCAAGCAGCACCATGTCCAAATCATGTCACACCTTTCCCGACTGCATCATTTTGTACCAACCACACCCCTATCCATCTTGCGTCGTTTGGAATCAAGTACATCTCGTGAGACGATCCTGCTCATTACTCCCCGTCTTGATGAAAAATTGCAGCAGGCTGTGGGCAGGCTGGTACGCATTGGTCATGAAGTGATCATTCTTGACTCTTCGCAGGAAACTGTATCCTATCAAATGGCACGTGCCGTTTCGGTTATAGGGGGGATCAGCTCATGAAGAGTAAGTCATTGACACAGCTTCGTTCAATGATGATACTGTCACTGGAGGTTTTCCTGGCTGTTGCAATCCTTGCCCTGTTTGGTTATCTGCCGATATCCGTCCCGTATTTGCTGGGGGCTCCCTTAGCAGGAATTTTCCTCACAACACTTGGTTGCTGGTTATATCAAGGCGGAAATGGCAGCATGGTGTATTATGTCATGCTATATCCCCTGATCGGTATCGTTTTCTTTGTCAGCTATCAAATCGTAGGACTCTTCCTCGCCGCATTGCTTGCAGCAGCGTATTATTGGCGGATTCATCTGGCTGTATCCAATCAATTCGGCGATCAGAACTACATGAATCGCTATACTTACTCTACCCTGACGTTGATTGCTGCCTTAGTCTACTACATATTCATCAGTGTAGAAGTCACACCAATCTTTTGGTTGTTGGCAGTCTCAACGGTTTGGTACCTTCTCATCCGGTGGGGGGAGCACGTGACCAGAAGCAAGTTCGGGCAGGAACAATTCTCCGCCGAGGTGTTCCGACAATTTTTCATTCAGGTTGCTTCCAGTCAAATTTTGTTTGTATCCGGTTATCTCATCTCGTTTGGATTTGTTTTATTCCTTCTTTGGGGCATGTGGCAAGTCATCAAGGGACCGTTAACAACTGCCTTCATCTATGTGATGGGACCTATTTTAACCTCCATCATTGCATGGCTTTCAAGTCTGATCAACGACAATAAAAAAATAAAAGTGATCGTAGACAGGTATCTGGGCCCTCCAGCCAATCGACCCGAAGATGAAGGCACAGTCCATCAAGGTCCATCACTGATCGATCAACTGGAGCCGTATCTCATCGGAATCACTATTGCTCTTGTCATTTTAATCGTAGGGTACTCAATATGGAAACAGCGTTATCGCAAAACTGGCGAACAAGAGCAGGTTCTCCTGTCGAAGAATAAGGTTCGCTCGCTTGATCCAACCCCTTCAACCAGTCCCTCCATTCGCGAGCAGCTTCAATCCTGGCTTCAACGCTGGAGAACACCTCAGGATGACATCGTCCGGGTGAAATACAACGAATTCTTGCACTACATGGCTTCCCATGGGATAAGCATTCGTCAGGATGAGACCCCGACCGAGTTCTTGGGAAGAATTCGTTTGGTATTAGCTGACCAGGATAAATTGGGGCTTGCCAACAGAATTACTGCCTATTATGAGCGTCATCGCTATGATGCGAAGAATTTGTCTGCGGATGAAATCAAGCAATTTGCGGCAACGGTGGAGCAGATTCGTCGGTAAGAAACCTCACCCGACACAAGATAAAACAGGCACCCTCCTGGGCATCCACACATATTGATGTGGTGTGTAAAGGAGGGTTATTTCTTGTACAAAACAGACTTTGCGTCCGTTGCCTTGTTTGAGCATCGTTTTTGGTTGCAGATTCTCGGCGATCATAGCCGTTTTATCTTATTGAGCCTCTCACCTACAGAAGCAGATGAGATCAAGCAGGCCGAGCAATTTAAGATTGTCTTTGACCAGTTATTGGAGCAAGCTCGTCAGGACCTGGAGGAACCTGGAATTGCCCTGTTAACCACACAGGCTGTTCATTACGCTGCTGGTCTCCGCAAATTCAAGCTTCATTTATTACAGCAACTGCTTCTTGGCAAAATCGATATAAACTTGCCCCCTACTTTTATTAACCATATGGTGAACGAGGTGGAAGAGTATCAGCGTGTGCTCGGATTTTTAGTGGTTGGTGCAATTCCAGAAGAGTGTCATCCACTTCATTATCATCTTGTCTGGCTGCCGGATGCTTCCGGACATGCAGGTTCCATTGCTGATAAATTGGATCAGGTGGAGAGACGTTGGAAAAAGAAAAGCCGTGAATTCAGCAAACAATTTGACGACTTCTACTTAAAAGCCGTAGAGCTGGCGGGATATCTCCGAACAACTCTTTCTGATTTTCCTGCTCTCACCCAGTTCACCAAAGAGGTGGAGCTGGAATTGCACCTGTTCACCGAATTCCTGAATGAGATAGAAAACCTGGAGCTGGATGAACGCATGTTGGGGACGTTGTCTCCCTTGATGCCTGACCATATGGCACGTGAAGAATGTTATTACCTGTATAAGCTTGCGCAATCCACTCACCGTCCTCTTCCTGCCTGTGACCCGGCGAAACCACGTGTGGAGTGATAGAATTACCAATCCTCAAAACCTTGTAAATACGAAAAGCCATCGTTTTCACACGATGGCTTCTTATCATTTCCGGGAAAGGATTAACCTTCCCTTATTCCGGCATTTTCCCTGTATAGATGGAACCTGGGCGAATAATTCGATTGTTGCTGGACTGCTCCATCACATGAGCACACCATCCGACAGCCCGACTTACAGCAAAGGTTGGTGTAAACAGTTCATCTGACAAGCCAATCGCTCTCATCACTGCAGCCGCAAAAAATTCAACATTGGTATTCAGCTTGCGACCCGGTTTGTACTCTTCCAAGAGCTTCAATGCTACTTGTTCGACATGATTGGCCAGATCAAACCATGGGTCCTCTTTTGACAGGTCTGATGCCACTACCCGTAATGCAGTAGCTCGTGGATCAGTTGTCTTGTAAATGCGGTGGCCGAATCCCATGATGCGCTTTCCATTTTCCAAAGCATCACGCAACCAAGGCTCTGCATTCTCTTTCGTTCCGATCTCTTCAATCATTTGGGTGACTTCTGACGGAGCGCCTCCATGGAGTGGCCCTTTTAACGTACCCACCGCTGCTGTTAGCGCCGAGTACAAATCAGACTGGGTAGATGTGACGACACGGGCAGCAAATGTGGAAGCATTCATGCCGTGTTCCTGTGTAAGAATCAGGTATGCATCAAGCGCACGGACATGTCCAGCATTTGGCTCATCCCCTGTCAACATATATAAGTAGTTTGCCGTGTGATCGAGATCAGCACGAGGCGCTAACGGCTCTCTTCCATCTAGGCGTGCTTGCCTGTGGGCGATAATCGTTGGGAATTTGGCAGTTACCGCTATCACTTGCTCCAACGATGGCGGCCAGCTTGCCTCACCTCGTCCCAAAAGGGAAACCCCTGTACGAAGGACACTCATCATATCAACATCAGATGGAATTCCATCAATGGCCGTTTTCACATAGTCAGGCAATTCCCGGTTTGTAACGAAAGACGCTTTGAGCGAAGCAAGCTCTTGCTCATTTGGCAAATGCCCGTACCATAAAAGGTGCGCCACTTCTTCAAACGTATGTGAAATCGCTAAATCACGAGCCCAATAGTTTCGGTATACCAGATGACCATTCAGTCCATCAACCAGACTCAAATCCGTTTGAGCAACCACAATACCGTCCAAGCCAATTGCAACAACAGCTTCTTTCATCTCCACCCGACCCCTTTATCTTTAGTTTACATATTGTAATTTTTTTGCCACACTTACTATTCTGATATCTTGAGTATACCAATCAAGCATCGAAAGCAGAAATAGAATAATCGCCGTGTTTTGATTACAAAACGTAATCAATTATACAAGAGGAAGTGGTGGATGCAGCTCGGACAAGATCTCTGCCATTCGTTTAGCCGACTCGCTAGGAGCAATTTTCGGTAATACAAGATAAGATGCGGCAATCGGCAAAATTAGACCAGGTGTTGCAATCTCGATGAAGCGATTTTCAAACAGTTCACGACTGACAGATGAGCGTGGCAGAAATGAAACCCCTAGCCCTTCTTCGATGAATTTCTTGGTGATGTCTACTTCAGAAACAACCATGGTACGAATGGATAAACCTCGTTGACGCAATGACAACAACAATTCATCCCAATAGCCGGGGTGGTTGTAGGTCAGAAGCCGTTTGGACTGCAGTTCCTCCTCCCAATCAGGTATTGGCCCCTCCATATCACCGCCATTAAGCGGAACTGCCAAAACGACCGGGTCCTCTGTAATCAAATACGTGTCCAACTGGAATTCTCCGGGGATCAAGCGGGACAAGCCAATATCCGCCTTACCGTTTTGAACCATCGGGCCAATATCCTCCGACTCCGCAATGCGAATTGAAACGTCTACCTCTGGGTATTTCCTTGTGAACCGATGAATGAGGTGAGGTAACGATGTTCGGGCAATGATGGGAGAAACCGCCAACTGAAGACACTCGTGATACCCTTGACGCCAGGCTTGCAAATCTTCCATGCCCTTTTGCCATTCCTCGATCAACGCTTTGGCTTGCGGCAAGTACCTTCTCCCCGCAGGCGTGAGCTTTACGCGCTTGCCGACCCTTTCAAACAGCTTGATTCCCAATTCTTTTTCTAATGTGCGAATATGCTGTGTTACTGTTGGCTGAGCAATAAACAACATTTCTGCTGTCTGATGAAAATTCTCCACTGTGGCTGCCACAATAAATGTTTGCAAAAATTTTAGGTCGATTGATCTCACCCCACTGCGTTATACAAAATAAGACCCTCCGCTTTTCTGAGGAGAGTCCTTTACTTACTACCTATCATACATGGAATTCCTATAGTTTCTCAATCACTGCATCGATCAAACCGTACTCTTTGGCTTCGAAAGCCGACAAGAAGTAATCTCGATCCGAATCCCTTTCCACCTTCTCCAGTGGTTGGCCTGACCGCTCGGCAATAATCCCGTTTAACAAGGCCCGGTACTTCAGGATTTGCTCTGCCTGAATTTTGATATCGGATGCCTGCCCTCTGCTTCCTCCATGCGGCTGGTGAATCATGACCTCCGAGTTGGGCAGCGCATACCGCTTGCCTTTGGCTCCGGCAACAAGAAGCATTGCTCCCATCGAAGCTGCCATCCCGATGCAGATCGTCGAAACATCCGGCTTGATAAATTGCATCGTATCCATAATCGCCAGGCCAGCAGTCACTGATCCTCCTGGAGAATTGATATACAGGTGAATGTCTTTATCAGGGTCCTCTGACGCCAAAAAGAGCAACTGAGCGACAGCCAAATTGGCGACATGATCATCGATTGCTGAACCGATAAAAATAATCCGATCTTTTAACAATCGGGAATAAATATCGTAGGATCTCTCTCCACGACTCGTCTGTTCTACCACGACTGGCACGAAATTCATTGTTATCCCCCCAAAAATTGTGCTTAATTAAGCAGCTAGACCCATCGGTGTGAGGGCTCTGTTCACAGGACGCTTGAATGGAACGGTGTGATTCCGATACGTCGGTTCATATGTCGGATCCAGCTTATGTCGCAAATCACGAAGGTTGCGATAAATTTTGGTTTTGACTGTTCCAATGGGGAGTTGTGTCACTTGAGAAATCTCATCGAGTGTATAGCCCATATAGAACTTTAGAAAAATCAACTTGCGATCGGTTGGAGAAAGCTGATTCAGCTCATCCTCCAAATCGAGTATGTCGTCGGTCTGAGGCTCATCTTCCACTTCTACCTCGGCAACATCCTGGAAAAGCGGCAGGACTTTTGCTTTTCGCCTCATCATTTTGCATTGGTTAATGACAATTCGCATGAACCATGTTTGCAAATACTCCGGTTCTTTCAGCGTATCAACATGCTTTAACGCCTTTTCGAATGCGTCACAGACGGCATCAAGACTATCTTGTTCATGGTGTAAATAGGAATAGGCAATACGGTAGGCACGTTCCCTTAGCGAAAGCAATTCTTCGGTGATTTGATCCCGCATACAGCCATTCTCCTCCTTTCAACAATTAGATGCATTACGGAGGCAAATAGTTTTTTGGAACTTATTTTTTGGGGGGGAATTTTAGTTTATCGTATTGACGACAAAAAAAATAGAGCGCCGATGCGCCCGCTTCCACCTTTACATAACTGATTCTATGGCACGGATAATATCCTGTTTTGTCCTTAACCCAACCAGTGTCATGATTTCATAGCCATCTTTAAAAATTTTCATTGTCGGTACACTCATAATTCCATAACGCCTGACGGATTTATCATTTTTGTCTACATTTATTTTGGCAATGGCGGCACTTCCGTAAAGCTCCCGATCGACTTCATCCAAAACGGGGCCTAACATTCTGCAAGGTCCACACCACGGTGCGTAAAAGTCAACCAGAACAATCCGCTGTGCCATAATCATCGCTTGAATATCCTGATCGGTCACATGAATGACGCTCATCTCTATCCCTCCCACCTCTTCTTTATTAACATATCGCTCAAAGAGAAAATGGTTATAGGCAAATACCTAATATATAGTAGAAAAAGGCACCGACGGAAAACATCGGCGCCCTTTATTCAGGAAAATAGATTTCAATTCGTGATTGATCGTTCGTAAGAGAAAAATAGTTTTTAAAATCTGGCAACACGTGAAAGGCAGGATACACCTCCCGATCGATGGCATATCGACACTGATCTCCCCGGAAAAACTGTACACTGCTTTCTGTTACCACGATATAGTCAAAGGGGAAGCCCTCTCGATTGGCTAAAGCTTCGTCCTCATAAAAATTGAGAACCACTTGTCGCTGTTTGTATTTCTGTATGGCTTCAACAGTCATCATCGCATCTCCGTCCAATCATATAGCCTGAACAATCTGTCGATAGAGCTGCTCCACATCTTCTTTCACAGATACGTTGGTCTTTTTCATCCAACCCAAGAATTGCTCTGTCAATTCCGGATCAAACTGGGTGCCCTGTCCTTGAGCAATTTCTTCATATGCTTCATCCCAGTTTAGTGAGCGCCGATACGGTCGGATTCCGGTCATCGCCTCCAACGAATCGGCTAATGCCAACACTCTGGCAAAGGTAGGAATTTCTTCACCCTGCAAGCCATCAGGATACCCACGACCATCCCATCGTTCGTGGTGATGTTTTGCCATCAAGATTTCATCCGTAAAGACGTACTTCTTCAATATCGCTTCTCCATAGACGGGGTGTTTTTGTATCGTCCGGAATTCCTGTTCGGTTAACCGTTCTTTTTTATTCAGGATCCCCTCTTCAATCTTTAGCTTGCCAATATCATGCAATAACCCGCCCACATGAATGGTCTTCCTTTCGCTTTCTGAAAAGCCCAGCTCATGAACAAATGACAGCGCAATTTCACTGACACGATATGAGTGTATAAACGTTACGCTATCCTTTAGCATGAGCCGTTTCATCAGGAAGCAAAGCTCCATATTTTTAATGGCCGATTTCACAATCCCAACCTCCAATAAGGCACCGATCAGTAAAGTGTATTCTTTGTTCACTATATCGTAAAAACAAGGAAGTATTGGGTGATTCGTATCACAAAACGATCCTGCCCGTTTAGTTGTCAGTGCTTTATTGAAGCTCTTCGAGATACTCTTCAAACACTTCTGGCTTGACGAGACCGATTACCTTTTGACGGATAATCCCATTTTTGTCAATGAAATACGTTGTGGGAATGGAGACTACCTCGTATCGGGTCGAAACTTCGCCTGTTTCATCCATTAAAATGGGAAATGGTAAGCCGTATTTTTTTACAAACTCTGCTGCCTGTTCTGGTTGGTCATTGGCTGTAATATTCACTGCGTAAAAATCAATTTGATCTTTATACTTTTCGTAAAGCCTCACTAAATCAGGTGCCTCCTGCTTGCATGGTCCGCACCAGGAAGCCCAAAAGTTAAGCAGTAACGGCTTTTCCCGTTTCCCCTCAACTTTATATGCAGCTTGTTGATCCATCCCTTTCAGTGTAAATTCGGGCGCTGTGAAGCCAACTTTGGGCAGCTGGTCTGCCGACCCTTTTGATTGCACATTGTTATATATAGCGAGTCCTGCCAAGATAATAATAACTAAAAACGTCATCAACCGTTTCAACTGTTGAACCCTCCTAACCAAACATTATGACTTGTATGTAGGCCTATCATAACATGTACTGCCATGAGTTTCCTATATACCATCCTGTTACGGTTTTGCACATGAAAACGAAAAAGTCAGCCCTGTAGAAGGCTAACTTCTCCGCCATTCATTTAATATTCATCCAGACCGAGCAAGGTTGGGTGATCTTGTTGCAGCATTTCATATGCTTCCTCATCACTGCCTGCAATGGGAAAGATCAGATTGAATTTGGCAATATAGAGCAACTCTTTCACGAATCCATCTTCAACGATAATCACCATATCTTGATTTTGTTGTTTCAGTTTTTTGCCAATGTTGATCAATACTCCGAATCCCGTACTGTCTATGGTTTCCAACTGACGAAGATCAAACAGATAACCCGCCGCATTCTCAAGCATCTCCAGCACTTGCTTCTTCACAATTTCTGTCTGGCCATAGATTAATTTACCTTCAAAAAGAATCTTTTGCAGATCTTTTACTCGCTGTGTCCGAACAGATGCTGATTGCTTGCCAAATGAATTGTGTAACGGATTAACACTCATAACCTACCCCTCCACATGATTGCCACCGTTTACTGAACCTTAAACTTGCTGACTTCTTCTTGCAGGCGATTTGCCATGAGTGCAAGTGATTCCGAATTTCCTACCATACGGTCAACGGCTACAGATTGTTCGTGTGCTGATGCAGATACTTCCTGTGAAGATGCCGCCGTCTCCTGAATAATCGATGCGATCATCTCAGTAGCACCAACAATTCCTTCCATCATTGATGCAACCTGATCAAATACTTGTTGCATTTCCTTCACGCTGATTTCTGTTCTTTCAACTTGTTGAACGATTGTGGAAAGTGCGTCTCCACCTTGCTTGATAATCCCCACTTGCTGCTCAACTGCTTCCAGATTGCTTTCCATCGTCCGAACGGTTACAGATGTCTCTGCCTGGATATCCTTAATCAATTCAGTAATCTGCTGTGCAGCCTGCGAAGATTGCTCTGCCAGTTTTCGCACCTCATCGGCTACAACGGCAAATCCTTTTCCTTGCTCTCCTGCTCTTGCCGCTTCAATGGCAGCATTCAATGCGAGCAAGTTCGTTTGATTGGAAATATTGGTGATTACGGTAATAATACCGCCAATTTCATCGGAACGTTTACCCAACTTCTGAATGGAGTCCGTAGCAAAGCGAACCGTATTCGTTACCGCACTCAGATGATGAATGGCTTTATTGATCGCTTCTTCCCCACGACGTGCTTCCTCGGAAGAACTTACTGCAATCTCAACGGTTATCTGTGCTCGCTCGTCTCCGTTAGTTACCTCTTTCTTCGCATTCTCTACCAGTCCGAGGACCGTACCTGCCTGATCTGCTTGCTGTGTGGTACCACTTGCTACCTGATGAATGGCAGAAGCAATTTGTTCGGCAGATTCCCCTGTCTGATTAGCACCTGAACGCAATGCCTGGCTGCTCTCATTAAGGTGCGACGAGGTATCTTTTACTTCGGTAACCAGCGTTCGTAAATTGGTTACCATCTTATTGAAGTTGGCAGCCAATTCACCAATCTCATCCTTGCTCTTCACATCAAGTGTACTAACGGTAAAATCACCATTCGCAACAAGATTGACTTGGGAAATTACTCGTTTAATCGGGCTAATGGTTGCTCGTACAATCAGGAAAGTAACAATAGCAGCCACAAATGGCAGAATGCTGCCAATGATAACTGTATTCTTGATCATTTCCCAAGTCCGATCATTCAGAATGTTAGCATCAAAATCAATCGCATTCAGTGCAATAATCTCTTTGCTTTCATCATGGTCCTTGTAAATTGGCGCATATCCTGTAAAGCGTTCTACTCCATTGAATGTATACACTTCAGAGAATTCCGGGTGTTTCATACTTTTGACCATATCTATGGCAGCCTGATCGATGAAATATGCGTCTCCTGCCTTGATCCCTTGCTCTTGTGAGGACTTGTCCGCAGCCAAAACCTTGCCGTCGAGCGAAAGGATATACTGGTTTTTGAAAATTGGTTTCTTGGAGATGGTCCAGCTAATCTCACCTTCAACCTTTTCACGAACAGAATTGTCGCCACTAGCAAGCTTTTCGATATCAGAAGGCGTCAAAATACCAGTAGTAATATTTGCGCAGCCGTACAATTCAATACCTGCAGCTTTTCGTACTTGCTCGTAACTGGTAAAGTAGCTTACCACCGAGACAAGCCCAATACTTACCAGAACAATTGATAAAACGATAATTGCTATTTTTCCGGTAATGCCAATTCTCATCACGAACCCCCATTTATCTACTAGTTTGTTTGACTTCCTATGTGCTCACAATCTGATTACGTCCATTTTGTTTTGCTTCATATAACCGTTTATCAGCGATTGCGATCAAACTTTTGAGTGAAGTTTCTTGATCGGGAATTACACTGGCTACTCCACCACTGATCGTTACGAATGAACTGATCTGTGATTGGCTATGAGGAATAGCTGCCGCTTCTATTAAACTGCAAATCATGATGGCAATCTTCGCAGCACCTCGCAAATCAGTATCTGGCAGCACTACTATGAATTCTTCTCCACCGTATCGAGCAGCAAAGTCACCAGGTCTGCGCAAGGTTTTATCGATGATATTAGCTACCTGTTTGAGGCACTCATCACCTTTTTGGTGTCCATAGGTGTCATTGTATTCCTTGAAATAGTCGATATCGATTAGTATGACTGACAGTGGGGCCTGATTTCGAATGGAACGATACCACTCTTTTTGATAATTCTCATCAAAGTATCTCCGATTCGGGATTCCCGTCAGCCCATCGATGGACGAGAGTTCCTGCAGGCTTTGGTTTGCTGCCGCAAGCTCCTGCTCTACTTTGATTCTTTCTTCGATGTCCTGTTTGAGCATCGCTTCCTGTCTATTGCGATTAATGGCACCTCCAATGCTGGCAGCAGCGGCAATTAGACCAGCTTCTTCATTTTTGCTCCAAATCCGCTCTTTTTTACAATCATCAAAGCCGATAAATCCCCAGAATTGGCCTCGGACAAAAATTGGCACTACCAGAATGGAGAGGATGTTTTGTGATATGAGCAAATCTTTTTCATTACCAGGCAATTCCTTAACCAATCCAACAATCGGGCGTCCCGCTGACAGTTGTTCATACCAGCGTGAGATGCCCATTTTGTGATAAGAAATATTTTGCAGGGAGGAATTACCCATTTGTGGCTGTATCGAATCTCTAACCCACTCGAAGCGCTGACTAACCAGTATATCACCAGATGAGGGTTCCAGATGATTTTCAAACACATAAACCCTGTCAACGCTTGCATTATAACCCAGAATGGAGAGAACTCTTTGTATCGTTTCTGTAAAATCTTCTGTCATCGTCAACAGATTAATTGATGCTTCAGCGACACCTTGCAGCAACCGCCCGCTTTCACGTAATTCCTTTTCCATCCTCTTACGCTCGCGAATGTCCCGAATAACACTGGCAATCCCGACAACCGCTCCAAAACTGTCACGTATGGGAGAGATGGTAACACTCACATCAATCAAACTGCCATCTTTGTTCAGTCGAACCGTTTCAACATCTGTCAGTCTTTCACCCGCAATTACTTTCGTCCGTATTTCCTCGAACTCATAATCCAAATGTTGCGGGATAATAGGGGTATGCATCCCCTTGAGTTCCTCACGCTTCCAGCCAAAAATAGACTCATAGGCAGTATTGACTAACAGAACTTTTCCTTCCATATCGAGCACTTGAATGGCATCTGTCGTATTACTTATGAAGGACTCCAGTTGTTCCTTCACCTCAAGAATCTGTTTTTCGACCCGCAGGCGATCAGAAATATCTTTGAATACACATACTGCTCCAATCACGGAATCGTTTTCAAGGATCGGTGTAACTACGTATTCTACCGGAATTGTAGTACGGTCTTTTCGCCAGAAGACATCTTGTCCACGGGTTTGCGGAATGTTTCTCTGGGATGCCTGGTAGAGCGGACATTGCTCCATTTTACTGGGGGTACCAATCAAGTGGCATTGGCATATTTTTGTGTATACATTTTGTCCTAACAACTCATCTTGTTCGAATCCAAGAATCTGCAGGGCAGCCGAATTGATAAACGTAACATTCCCATTCGGGTCAAGACCAAATATTCCCTCCCCCGCAGCCTGAAGGATGAGTTGGGTTTGATAATTTAGTCGTTTGATTTCTGCTTCGGCCCGAAGTACATTTGATTGCGCTTGCTCAATGGTGATGTCTACCTGATATGATTTTTCCTTATATTGCAGGATCGTTTTGACATACTCTTCACTAAATGATTCTTCCTCTGGTACAGAAGGGAGATCCGTAATATCCTTGCCACAATGGGGGCAGTCCCAGTGACTATCTCCATCAATACTGGAAATGGATGTCTTAAAACAGAAGCAGCACATCTTCTTAATCATCATGTAGACTCCCCCTACTTCACAATAATTACTGGAATCTGGGATTGATTCGCAATCCCCAAACTGACACTGCCCAGCGAGAGAGAAGAGTAGTTTGATAGACTACGGCAGCCGAGGAGGATCGCATCCATTTCATGTTGGGTAGCATAGTCCAGGATGGTTTGTGTGACAGGACCTTCGATGATTTGTGAGCATATTTGTGCATCCATCTCCGCAAGGTAGTCTGTGACTTTTTTCACAAGTTCCTCTGCTTGACGGTAAAGCTCCTGCTTAATTTCCGGGTATGTCTGAACCAATGCGGAGTAATTGGGGATTACATGAACAATATGAAGGTCTTTGGTAACGCATGGGAAATAACGTTCAATAAAATCATGGTATTTGTGTACAAACTCCAGGCCATCGACTGCGATCATTA
This sequence comes from Brevibacillus nigriterrae, assembly GCF_049846925.1. Lineage (NCBI taxonomy): Bacteria > Bacillati > Bacillota > Bacilli > Caryophanales > Paenibacillaceae > Brevibacillus > Brevibacillus nigriterrae. The sequence continues at coordinate 97,371 of NZ_JBNCMT010000007.1, read as the reverse complement.
TTTTCATAGTTTTCACCATTCCGTTACGAGAAGAATCAAACCAAATAATCATCAAAAATAGCATACTGGCTAACAAGAAAAGACCAGTTGTTATGAACTGGCCGGTTGCACTACTAGCTCCCTATCACCCAAGTGCCCAGTTTACAGGTGACAGCTCATTGCTTCCATGAACTATTACTGATTGATATGGTAATTGTTACTATAAAGGTAACATTTTTTTTCATAAATTACAGTAGTTTTGTCAAAAATCAAAGAAAAAAGTCGCTTTTTTTCTTGCGACTTTACTTACCCTTCAGCCAGCTTCTCCAAAAACAGTTCATTCCAGTTGCGCCCCGCTTCCTTCCACGCAACAACAGGTGAATCATCTATCATTTTTCCCTGATTAAACAGGAGGACACGGTCAGCAACATCAACGACATCGTGCAAAACATGAGATGAGAAAATTACGGTTTTGCCCATCTCCTTATACTCATGCAAAATCTTTTTCCACAAATCAATCCAATACGGGTCAAGTCCATTACCCGGTTCATCCAGTAAGAGAATATCAGGATCGCCAAGCATCGCCTGGGCTAACAGCAGTCTTTGTTGCATTCCCTTTGAAAAAGTAGCAACTTGCTTCTCTGCTGCAGTATCCAATCCTACTTTCGCCAGTTTGCTGAGTACTTCTTGCTTCGTGCACTGTTTCATTTTTGCGATAAACAACAGGAACTCATACGCTGTGATTTTGCTTGGAAACTCCAGTCTGTCCGGCATGTAACTGATTTTTGTTCCAGTTGCCAGATGGATGGAGCCACTTGAGGGAGTCAGTACGCCTGCGATTAACTGAAGCAAGGTACTTTTGCCAGCACCATTGCCTCCGCACAAGGACGCACATTCGCCTGCGGTAAAGTAAATCGTAAGCGGCTCCAGGGCAGTATGATTCTGATACGTTTTGGAGATGCCAATCCCTTCCCAAATCTTAGCCACGTCCCTCTCTCCTTTCCAGATATCGTCTGCCAATGACCAGTGGAATCCCGACCCAAACCAGCAAAATCCCTGCGAACACAGCTAGAAGAGAAAAACCATTCTTCATCACCGATGACAAGGTATAGAACAATGGCCCGTAGACTCCACCATCTCCGATCGCCATAACGAAAATAACACGCAGTAAATCGGCCGGATTCAGAGCGATCATCGCAATGGCAAAGCTTTTCATCATCGTAAAAGGTAGAAAAGGCAGGATGACTACCATCAGCATCCCGTAAACCAAGACAGAGAAAAACCATATCACCAGACTGCTGAAAATGGCCTGAATTCTACTGGAAACGATGCTGCCGAGCAAACAGCCAATCGCCATGTAAATGTAAGCGAGCGCCAAATTGACCAGCAAAAATAAAAGAAACAGAGATAAATCTGCCTCTCCGATAAAGAGAGAAAACAATAGTCCTCCAACTCCATAACCCAGAAATATGGCAATGGAAAGGGACAGTGAGAGTCCGAGGAACTTGCCCCATAGATAGGTTCTGACAGACAACGGAATAGATCTGAGCAACGTGAACATTCCGTCTGTATGATCTCCGGCTACAGAAACAGAGCCTAACAGCAGGGAAAGTATCGGGATAATGTAGATAGACAGATTTAAGAGCGAGGAAATTTCCCGGCTAAAGCCCTCGTGTCCGCCGCCACCGTAAGTGTACACGGAGACATAGAGAAGTAGTCCGGAGAGAACAGCAAACAAGGCGGAAAACCCGGCAATCCATCTATTTTTCCTGGCAAGGTTTAGTTCATAGAAAATAAAATCTTTCATTTGTCCTGATGCCAATCATGTGAAGATAACCCTGCTGCATCGAGAATTTGCCCTTTTCCATGCTCCTTGACAAAGGCCTCTGCTGCTTCTTTTGTCTTGAAGGAGTGAACACCGTATCCCATCGGCGTTGCTTCTTCTGCCAGGACGACAAAGGTTGCCTTCTCTTTTTCAATCCACTCATTTGTATTGCGGTCCTGTACATAGATGCCTGCTCCTGCAAGCTGATCTTTATGTGCGGCCTCATATTTGGTCTCACAGCCGATATCATCAAATTTCTTGACCTGCCCATCTGCCATAGCAATCTGCGCAGCATAGCCATTATTCATTACTGCCATATGGCATTCTTCACATGTATCTACGGCTTCATTAACTGCTTGTGGCTGCGGTTTTGCTTGCCCTCCACATCCAGCAAGCAGAAAAAAGCAGGCCGCCATAACTGTTGCCCAAATGGTAATCTCTCTTTTTCTCATCTATCTTTTCCCTCCTATGGTCTCGAATAAGTAGCACTCTTATAGATGAAAGAAATACTTCCAGCTACCAGTACGGAGCAAATGAAAATAAACACGGGAAACATGAAGCCAGCCCCAGTTTCTCGCAGGTCTTGCTGTTTGATGGTTGGCGGCTTTATCAAGGGATAGGCATCGATGACCGTATCATCTGATTGAGCCACGGTATCCAGGAAAGATTGGGCAGGGCTGGCAAACATGATTTGCAGGGCTGGTGCTTTTTCAATCCAGTGAAAAAGGAGTCCTTGACTGCTATAACCGGTCTCCCCGATCTGATCCCCTGTTACGTCAAAGCCAACATAATCATCCCAATAGTTGCCCACTCCCTGTTCTTGAAAGACCTGTGAGCGGATGCCATCCTCTACAACGGCTTGCTGGACATTTCCGATGAATGAATTACGGATGATTACCGAATTCTCAATCGGCCCAAAAATATCGATACCAATGGAGTTGGAGCTGATGTTATTCTCAGAAATCTTGCTGGCTTCTATCGAATCGATGCCAATTCCATGTGTGTTGTCGGAGATGACGTTATCGATCACCTTGCATTCCTGACACTGAAACAGCAACATACCGAAACCCTTGGTATCACGTTGCTTGAGAAAGCGATTCTGCTCAAAAACCGCCTGATTCGTCTCCATGACCATTGCTCCGGTCACGCTCTGGTTCACCTCATTTTTTTGGAATCGGCTTCGCCCTGCAGACATCAGATGAAATCCATAACGTGACCCGGTTACTACATTTTCTTCTATTACATTGTCAAAAGACTGATCAAAATAGATCCCGTCCTGTACGTGCATGATTTTGAGTCCCTGTATTATGTTGCCGCTACTGTGATCGAGTTGAATCCCGTTTCCTCGTTTTTGCACTAGACTCGATGCATCTCCCGTTATAGTCAAGTTCTTGATGACTACTCCATTCGCTGTGACAGTTACTACGTTCTCAGTCCCAACTCCTTGAATTACCGATCTATCTATTCCTTTGCCAACTAGCTTCAATGGTTTATTGATCACAATGGGACCCGTATAAACCTCATCTTCTAATGGAATGGTTGCATTAGGTGGCGCCTGATTTATCTTTTCTTGTAAGCTGCTTGCATACGCACTTCCCTGTGGAATGCACAAAAGGATGAGCAACAGTAAAACGATTGGCATTATACACCTCCCCGTATACAACCATACCAACTTTTCAACAAAGGCAAATGACTCTTCCGGGCTATATAATTGTGAACATTTCTCGACAATGCCAGGAAGCCATTTCCCGGAAATTACTATTTTTAAACAAATGTACAATTTTTCGAAATCAGATATTTGTGTAATTTGCTAGAATTTTTGTATAATAACCATGAAATATATTGAAGAATTTGGAAAGGAATACACCACATGACCAAAAACGGACTATTCCCCAGACAAGGTTTATCTGAACTAGAATTAGCTGAGATCTTTCAGCTTGCAGATCAATGCGACACCTATGAAAACATTCAATTGAAATTGAACCGTGATATGCTTCGAAGCCGCTCTACCAACGAGACAAATGACTTTCTTTTCTACCATGATGACCAATTGGTCGGATTTCTCGGTATTTATATCTTCCGTTCCACCGAGGCTGAATGTTGCGGTATGGTCCACCCTGACTTTCGACGAAAAGGCATTTTCACCGTATTAGTGAAGGAAGCCCTTGAAGAGTGCACCAACAGACAAATTCCTAAAGTGCTCTTTATTAGTCACAACCGATCCCAAGCAGGAAAAGCATTTTGTCAATCAATAGGAGCTACTTATTCGTTCTCCGAGTATTGGATGGATTGGAAGGAAGGGTCAAGGAATGTGGCATACCGAGATGATATTTCTCTGGTTACAGCAAGTCTGGAAGACGTGGATACACTCGTTGCTTTGGACGTTTCCGGATTCAATTTAGAAGAAAAGGATGCAAGAGAGTATGTCCTGTATAATTTTGGTAAAAAATCGGACACTACCACTCTTATTGCCATTTTAGATAATCAGCCAATCGGAAAGATTAATGTACTTGTAGAAAACAACAAAGCTTTTATCTACGGGTTTAGTGTTGCTCCCGACCTTCGAGGCAGGGGGTATGGTAGACAAATCCTGAATCAGACAATCGATCGATTGCTACAAAAACAGATTCAAGAGATTGCTTTGGATGTCGCTGCAGAAAATAAAAATGCTCTTGCCCTCTACCAATCATGCGGGTTTCATGAAACTGGGGCCAATGAATACTACGTGATCAATTGCCTTTCGAAATAAAGGAACTTTAACGGAGATCATCGATCCTCAGTCGATGGTCTTTATTATTTCATCGTCGTTGTCCATGTCCTATGTTTATGTATGTACCTATATCAATTGGTAATAATAAGCATACTTCTTTTTGGTATAGGAGAGATTCCCACGTGAATTTCTTGGATTTTTGGAAACAAAGCACCCTTAAACACTCCAAAGGGCAGGATACAAACGATGTAACCTATCCTGAGTCAAAGGGAACCATTACTCTAGAAACGGTACAAGAGAATCTTCACCGGATCGATGATGTGCAATATATCGACTTTCATTTACCGAACAAAGAGCTTGTCACATTAATCAATATCAAAACTCTTGTCAATTCTTCTACTCTTCACCGAATGGTTCTGGAACCGTTGAATCTGTATCTGGATCAACACCCCGAAGATTTGCTGAAAACGGCGATCATAATGGATTCGAATGAATTACCCAAGCTGCTTCATCACATCGCCTCTGGTTTTACCATTCTATTTTTTCACGAACAGGGCCTGATTCTTGCGATTGACACGAACAGTACCCCGGAGCGTAGTATCTCCACGCCGGAGAACGAGACAACAGTACTTGGACCGCAAGACTCTTTTACGGAGTCACTGGAAACAAATATCTCTCTTGTGCGAAGAAGAATTCGCTCCATTAATCTGAAATCAAAACTCTTCCTGATCGGTACAGAAGCCAGGAATAATATTGGCGTTCTTTATATGGAGAATATCGCTAATCCCGAAAATGTCCAACGGGTTATTCACCGTTTGCAAAATGTTGAATATGACGGGTTTACCGGCTTACCATCTATTGCTCAGGTCATCGAGGATAAACCCTATTCTCCCTTTCCGCAATATTTCATTACCTCCCGGCCAGATAACACTACAAAGCATTTACTTGACGGACGTGTCGTTGTGATCATGAACGGTTCACCCGAGGCAATTATCACTCCCTCAACCTTTTTGGAAATGTTTTTAAGTATCGAAGACATTTACAATCGTTGGCCGACAGCTACATTGCTTCGCTGTATCCGTTTTTTTGGTTTTTTTGTGACCATTTTTCTTACGTCCACTTATGTATCCGTCTTGACCTATCATCCCGAGATGTTGCCTCCCGCTTTACTTATATTGCTGTCGGAATCACGGAGCAAGGTTCCGTTCCCCCCGCTGATTGAAGTTCTGTTAATGGAATTGGTCATAGAAATCTTGCGGGAAGCAGGAGCAAGGATGCCCAGTAAAATCGGTCAGACGTTGGGTATTGTGGGCGGTATTGTGATTGGCACCGCTGTGGTTGAGGCAGGATTGGCCAGTAATATCCTGATTGTCGTTATATCTGTTTCTGCCCTTCTCTCTTTCTTGCCGACCAATTTGCAGATGGCCAACTCATCTCGATTTATGCGATACATCTTCATCATCATGGCAGGGATATTTGGTATGTACGGTCAAACCATCTCATTAGCCTGGATGCTTGCCCACCTGTCCGAAGTGACTTCTCTGGGAAGTCCGTATATGGGGCCGATTCCCCGAAAGTTCACTGATCTAGCCAATTCGATCATAAGAGCCCCTATATCCTTCTTGATTAGCAGAAGCGGGATCTCTCGGGCAAAGAAGGAGCTGAAAGTTCCTCCGAAAGAAGAGTGAAGGTATGGATCGAGGGAAAATCAAAAAGCTGCAGCCGATACACGTCATTTTTCTTGTTCAGAATTCCATGGTCGGGGTGGGATTACTCTCGCTGCCACATGATTTAAGTGCTGCAGGCTATAATCAATGGATACTCCCTGCTATATTTGCCGTGATAGCCCAGCTTACTCTTCTTTCCATTTATTGGTTGGGAAGATGTTATCCAGATGACACACTCTTTGTCATCAATGAAAAACTTCTTGGTAAATGGTTAGGTAAAGGCATCTCACTTTTTGTGATTGTCTATTTTATGATTCAAGTTGCCACTGTTACGGAAGGCTATCTCCGTCTCATCCAAATCGTGACTCTTCCGTATCGAACCATTTTGGGACCCATGATTGTTCTATATATTGCAATGGTGTATATCGCCCTAGGAGGGATTAAAACCATTGCCCGCTTTTGCATCATTGGTTTTTTGATGACTGGATGGATGATCTATTATTTACAATGGGCGATGGCAAAAGGACATCCAATTCATTTGTTTCCCCTTTTCGACCTTACGCTGCATGATTTTTTCTCATCCTTTAAAACAGGATATGCTGCTATGATGGGATATGAATTGCTCCTGGTTTACTTTCCTTATGTGGTCAATCAAAAGAAGGTATATAAGCATGCCTCCATCGGAATCTGGATTACTGCCGCTTTCTACGTGACAGTCTGCTTCACTAGCGCCATTTACTTTACCCGGTGGCAAATGGACAATCTGCGTTTCCCCGTACTGAACCTGTTTAAAGCAGTTGAACTCTCTTTTATCGAGCGAATTGAGAATTTTGGTGTTTCCCTATGGGTCTTTCTGATTCTTACAACTGCGTGTTCTTATCTTTGGGCGGCTCAAAAGGGAATTGAGACCATTGTAAATAGAGAAAACAGAGGAATCCTTGTTGCTTGTGCCATTGTTTCCTCGCTGTTCATCTTGCTGCCAATCCCTCACGAAATCAAGCACAGGCTGTATTTTGAATGGAACTTCTATCTTGGTCTTTGCGTCGTTCTGTATCCTACTCTTCTACTGCTCATTCACTTGTTCCATCGAGGAAGGATGAGGTACCGTGGGACTGCTTAGATTGATTTTATTGTTAGTCGTAATGATCATCAGTGGTTGTTCACAAGAACTGGAGAAACCCACTCTCGAGGATTTCGGGTTCATTGGAATCATTGGTTTAGACTATGCTGGCAAGGACAAATTCAAAGTGACGGCAACCGTTCCCAGGCCCAATACCGGCCAAAATCAGGTGACAGAGTTCTATCAGGTCGTCGTCCCCATTTATCATGAGGCATTGCCTAAGTTAAACAGAGAGTCAGACCGAACCCTCACTACGACTCAACTGCGTGTTTTGTTGATCAGCAAGGAATTTGCCAGCAAAAACGGGGTTGCCCGAGTGATTAAAGCTCTCTATCGTGATCCCTCGATTGGAGATGCTCTGCTCGTTGCGATTGTTGATGGTTCCTGCGAGAAGCTGCTGATGCAGGGCTCCAAAGAAAATAAGACGGAAATTAATACGTTTATGAATAACCTGCTGCGACCTCGCGGGGATACGGACTTTATCCCTTTTACAACCTTGCAGGATCTGATCTTTGCACTCACAGATGAGACAATTGACCCTGTTTTGCCGTGTATCAAATACGATGAAAAGGACAAAAAAATTCGCATTGTCAATATTGCTCTTTTTCGAGACGACAAGCTGGTGGACACCGTTAGCATGGAAGAAGGAAAAATCCTCTTCACCTTCTTCCAGCATATGACCTTGACTGATGTAAGTCTGACGATTCACGAAACGATAGATAAGGGCGAGAGTAACGTAGTCCTGTATGCCATTGATTCGAAAAACCATATTCGTGCCTCAGGAAGTGCAACGTCACCGAAAATTAACATCCTCATAAAAATGAAGTGTTCGATCATCGAATATACGGGAAAGAAAAACCTGGAGGACGAGGACCAAGTCGATATGGTTGAAGAGGCAATTGCGAAAGAATATGAAAGGCAAGTTGCCAATTTGGTTAATAAACTACAGAAACTGCGGGTCGATCCTATGTTTCTGGGAGAATATGTGCGGAGCCATCAGAACAAAAAAAATTGGTCAAAAGAAAAATGGCGCAATTTGTTTCCGAAGGCTAAAGTAACTGTCGATGCACATATACTCGTTGTCAGCTCAGGTACTATTAAATAAAATGGAAAAAGGCGACCTAAGCGGCCGCCTTTTGTTTTGGAAAATGATCATCTTGCACTTACGGAATATCGGGGATATTCACTCGCTATCACGGAAGATGTGCTTGCTTGGTTTACTGGTTGAAAGACACGGACATTCCGGATTTGAACATACACTGTCTGTCCCGCTGCTATCCCGAGTTCCTTGTACCGTTCATGGCTCAGTTCCACTTCAAACAAATCTCCCGTATCCACTCGTTTACACTCCAGCCGGATAATCGGACCAATTGGATAAACGTGCTGGATCACGGACTGAATAGAATTAGGCCCTTGGTACACATGGGATACTTCCATCTCATGCGGTCGGACGTAGCCGATTGCCGCTTCCTGATTACCCACTGCCTCATTTCCGCCATGGAAACGGTTTGCTCTACCGAGGAAGCTATAGACAAACGGATTGACCGGCTGGTGATACACCTCCTCGGGAGTGCCAACCTGCTCAATCTTTGCCTGATTCATAATGACCACCCGATCGGCCATTTCCAATGCTTCTTCCTGGTCATGCGTAACGAAAACAGTAGTAATGTGAAGCTTCTCATGGAGCTGTCTCAACCAACGGCGCAGCTCCTGACGAACTTTGGCGTCCAGTGCTCCAAACGGTTCATCCAGCAGGAGAACCTTGGGCTCAACAGCAAGAGCACGGGCCAGAGCAACACGCTGTCGCTGTCCGCCTGATAGCTGTGTTGGATACCGATGCTCCAATCCTTCCAACTGAATCAATTTCAACAGCTCAGTAACTTTTTCTTTGATCTCTTTTTTGGAGGGGCGTTCCTTGCGACTCTTTACCTGTAATCCAAAAGCAATATTATCAAAAATGGTCAGGTGCCTGAACAAGGCATAATGCTGGAAGACGAAGCCTACCTGACGCTTGCCAACAGGCGTGTGAGTCGTCTCTTCTCCGTGAAAGCTGATACTCCCCGTATCCGTCTCTTCCAATCCTGCAATAATCCGCAGCAGTGTTGTTTTTCCTGAACCAGATGGCCCAAGGAGAGCAACCAATTCTCCGCTGTTCACAGTTAAATCAATCTCTTTTAGCGCATGATAATTACCGTACGTTTTGGAGACATTCTTCACTTCGATACTCAATGCTCATCTCTCCTTGCCCAAATTCTAGTTCTTTCATCTGTTTTTCGGTCATCCACTCCACCACGCTCTTCACGAACAGAGTCAGCAAGGCTAGAATCGCCAGAAGGGATGCAACTGCGAAAGCAGCAACAAAGTTATATTCGTTATAAAGAATTTCTACATGGAGAGGAATGGTATTCGTCAAACCACGAATATGTCCGGATACAACCGATACGGCACCGAATTCGCCCATTGCCCGAGCACTACAGAGAATGACACCGTAGAACAGCCCCCATTTGATATTCGGCAACGTGATCTTGAAAAACGTCTGCCACCCACTTGCTCCCAACACGAGTGCTGCCTCTTCTTCTTCCGTTCCGGTGGCTTGCATAATCGGAATCAGCTCTCGGACCACAAATGGGAAGGTAACGAACAGAGTAGCCAGGATTATACCAGGTACTGCAAAAATGATTTTGATGTCGTGTGCATCAAGCCATGGTCCTAATAGCCCTTGTGCACCAAACAAAAGAACAAAAATCAAACCGGAAATGACTGGCGATACGGCGAAGGGCAAATCAATCAAGGTAATTAGCAGGTTCTTGCCTCGAAACTCAAACTTGGCGAGTGCCCAGGCTGCTGCGACCCCGAAAATCACGTTAAGCGGAACGGTAATTGCGGTAACCAGTAAGGTAAGCTTGATTGCGGCCAGTGCTTCCGGTTCCTTTATCGCAAGCAGGTATGCATCAAAGCCACTTTCCAACGCTTTGGAAAATACAGCAATCAACGGGACGATCAGAAATAACCCCAGGAAAATCAATGCCGACCCGATCAACAACCAGCGAAGGACCGACTGACCACGTGAACTTTTATGAATGCCTTTTGTCATCTCATTCGATCCTCCCCTTAATGAATGGTAAACTTCTTGCCACTTCTCCACTGGAGAAAGTTAATGAAAAACAACAGAATAAACGAGCTAAACAGCATCACGCTAGCGATTGCTGTTGCACCCGCATAGTCGAACTGCTCCAGCTTCGTCATGATTAACAAAGGAGTGATTTCCGTCTTCATCGGCATGTTGCCAGAAATGAAGACAACTGACCCATATTCACCAATCGCTCGTGCAAAGGCTAACGTGAAGCCTGTCAGCAGAGCAGGACGCAGATGTGGGACTATGACCCGGAAAAAGGTCTGGACCCGGTTCGCTCCTAAAACAGCCGCAGCCTCTTCGTACTGTTGATCCAAATCTTGAAGAACAGGCTGTACGGTTCGAACGACAAAGGGCAGACCAATAAACGTCAGTGCCAAAATCACACCTAACGGGGTAAAAGCAACCTTAATTCCCCATTCACTGAGATACTGTCCGATCCAGCCATTTGGCGAATAGATGGCAGTCAGTGCAATCCCGGCAACAGCCGTTGGCAAGGCGAATGGCAGATCAACCAGTCCGTCAATCAGCCGCTTAAAGGGAAACTGATATCGCACCAGTACCCATGCAACTAATAAACCGAAAACGGCGTTCAAACAGGCGGCTAACAGAGACGCATAGAAGCTTAGCCAATAGGAGGCGACGACACGGTCAGCCGTGATCGTCGCCCAGAATTGCTCCCAACTGAGAGTGGTAGTCTTCCCGATTAACACTGCTAGTGGTATGAGTACAAGCAGGCATAGGTAAAACAGAGAGTAGCCCAAAGTCAACCCGAAGCCCGGCAATATACTATGGCGTGTTAAGATTCTGTTTATCATGGGGATCCTCCAACAGTCAGTTTAAGGTTTGTAGATCTGATCAAAGATGCCGCCGTCAGCAAAATGCGCCTTCTGCGCATCTGGCCAGCTTCCTGCTACATCCTGGATCGTAAACAGTTCAAGTTTTGGGAAACGGTCAGCATTCTTTTCCACTACGGATTTCAAGGTTGGGCGGTAGAAGTGTTTGGCTGCGATCTCTTGCCCTTTTTCAGAATACAGATATTTTAAGTACTCTTCAGACACTTCACGAGTTCCGTGTTTATCTACGTATTTGTCAACCACTGTCACAGGCGGCTCGGCTAAAATACTGACAGGTGGTACAACAATCTCCACTTTATCTTTACCGAGGCTATTAACAGCGAGGAACGCTTCATTTTCCCATGCAAGGAGAACATCTCCAATTTCACGCTCTACGAATGTGGTTGTCGCTCCACGTGCTCCTGAGTCCAGAACGGGTACGTGTTTGAACAACTCAGCGATAAATGCTTTGGCTTTCTCCTGATCGCCATTGGACTGCTTCAGCGCATATCCCCAGGCAGCCAGGTAGTTCCACCTGGCGCCACCGGATGTTTTCGGATTCGGTGTAATGACCTGAACATCCGGCTTCACCAGGTCATTCCAGTCTTTAATGCCCTTTGGATTGCCTTTTCGAACCAAAAACACAATGGTGGATGTATAGGGTGAACTGTTATCAGGCAAGCGTTTTTGCCAGTCCTGCGGGATCAACTGTTTTTCACCTAATGCGTCAATATCATAAGCCAGGGCAAGCGTGACAATATCGGCTTCCAACCCGTCAATGACGGACCGTGATTGCTTCCCTGAGCCGCCATGTGATTGTTTGATAGTGACTGTTTGCCCTTTTTTCTCTTTCCAATAGGCGGAAAAGCTCTCATTGAACTCTTGATAAAATTCTCGAGTAGGATCGTAGGACACGTTTAAAAGCTCAACAGCTCCTGGAGTTGCACCAGATGAGCTGGATGAAGCTGGTTGCGTTGTTGTTGATGTACCACCTCCGCAACCTGCCAAGCCAAGAAGCAAACTGCTTATTGCTATCGTTTTTACCCAGACGCCGAATTTTTTCATGTATGTTCTCCCCTTTTTTTCTGTGAAAATTCTGTTTGCATAGCATCTTAAGAGAAAAGACCCCTTCTTATGCACCCTGATGCAATAGATAGGAGCCTTCGGTCGTCCGATCGGCTGGGGTTCTTATTTATTTTCTCTGCGAAAGATTACTCTTGTTTGCTGCGGTTTTTTCCAATGGAAAGCGCTGTTTTTCTATTCGTTCGATCTGTGTGATCTTGGAATCATGCACCACAATTTGAACCGAACCATACTCCAAACCTTCCAGAGCTCGTAAAATTCTCTGTACCCATTGGTCATCTGATGAAAAATGTGTACTCGACATACATGGTTCCTCCCTAATGATTTGTGATTCTTCTCTCTAGTAAATCCTCCAATGTAGTTTGATCAAGTACGTGTGCAACAGTATCGCGTACAAGTGTCCACAACGGCTTCAGCAGACAGGATGGTTCCAACTGACATGGTTCATATGCGGTAACACTCGCACAACCCATGGGAGCAAGGGGCCCTTCCAATTTGCGAATCACTTCTCCGATGTTGATTTCAGAAGGATGGGAACGAAGCAAATAACCTCCCTTTGCCCCTCTACGGCTTTTGACATGACCATTCATCTTCATTTGCAATAATATTTGTTCAAGATAACTGATGGGGACGAGTGTCTTCTCAGCGATCTCTGAAATTGACACGACTTGACCATCATGCTGGCCCAAGTAAAGCAGAGCCCGGAGTGCATACTCTCCTTTGCTTGATACTTTCACGATGTTCCCTCCATCCTGATAATCTTGAGTGTTATAGTCGAGATTGATGGCAAAAAATAAAATGGTAAACTATGCTATGAGTTTAATCCGACTATTCCGACTTGTCAAGTATGAATTAAAAACAATCTTATTTTCTCATCGTTCGTCGGTCTTACTGTCAATTTTCACTTTATCCTATGCACCTACGGCAGCACGTGTGCGAAAACAAAATCATCAGGAGCAAGAGCTGATCATCTTTTTAATTTTTTAACAAGAGAAGTCAACACCCGATGCGTATTCCTGCGAACCTCTTCTTCCACTTGTTGCATTCCATACACCGCTCGTTCGTACACATCTGAAACCTGACGAATCTCGTCCTTTTCGTCATAAGTAATATCTAACCGATTGATATACTCCCTGACTGTCTCATCCTTCGTGCGTGGAACATAGTCCCGTTCAAGTATTCCAAGCAATGCCACGAATTGTTGTCGGAAAGGCATATGTCGGCTAAAAAGCAACAATTCCCTCTGCAACATCCATCTCTGAATACGAGTACGTCTGCGCCACCCTCGGAAACCGCTCCAAACAAGCACACCCCCCGAGAAGATGATCCAGCCCCAAGGTATTCCTGATTCTCCGATGGCTTCCTGCTCCATTTCCTGTCTATCCTCTACTGGCTTCCTGTCTTGTGGAGCGTTTGTCTGCTCAGCAATTGGCACACGCGATGTTGCTCTCAATGATCCGATCTGTACAGGTGAAACAAAGGTCGGTGTTGGCTCAAACGGAACCCAACCCACCTCGGGAAAGTACACTTCTACCCATGAATGTGTATCCTTGTTGCGAATTTCCATAATGTAATTGCCATTGGCATCACGACCCGCTGCCTTCCCCGACGTGAACCCTTTTACCCATCTGGCTGGAATCCCGACAGAACGCAGCATTACCGCCATGGAAGTGGAGAAATGATCACAGTATCCACGTAAATCGTCAAACAAAAACTGATCGACAAAATCATGTCCAGGTTGAACAACTGGCACATCAATCCGTTCGTATTTGTATTTGTCATTGTCGTGCAGGTACTTCACTACAGCTTTTACCTTGTCATAGTTATTGGTTGAACTTTGCGTGATCTCTTGGGCCAATTGTTTTACTCGCAAGGGGACGGTCTTGGGAAGCTGCAAGTAGTTGTTTCTGATATCATCCGAATAGTTCGCTTTGGCAGTCTTCAGTTTCGCTTCATCCAGAACAGGGATTTCTGAAACCGTCGAGTATTCACTCATTCGCAAATACATGTAATCCGGTTCCTTGAACACCTGATCCCCTCTGAACACGTCGTACACGCCATCATGTGCCTGAATATGGCCACCATCCGACTCGTACATGAGCGTCAATGTCTCTGGGTTGTAGCTCGTTATCTGCTTTAACTCCCCCTGATAAAAAATCTGGGGGTACCGGTAGTTGTCATTGAATTGAAGAGTAGCTCGAACCTCTTTTCCTTCCACTCCTTTAAAGAAAAGCGGAGGAAAATTGTATTCCTTGGGAACGAGAACAGGAGTCAGCTTCTGATCTCTCTTTAACCAGCCACCCCCCGTATACACCTCTCTCGTATTGCCTCGCCAGTAATATTTCTCATTGGTAATTCCGGTGAAAACCAGCGTATCATCATCTAACATCGGCCCACCGAGACTGTCGTCACGGTTGGAGTAACCGACTTGTTTGGGGAGAGGTTTGGTTTCCGATGGACCTGAGGCGGACTCTGCCAGGAAATAGCTGTATGGGTCAGTCCAGCTTGGCCCGTATTTGGGGGCAAAATAGGCAGGTACGATCATGGCGCCAATCACCACGAGTGAGACAAGAAGCGGAAGCCATTTTCTCCAAGTCAGATCAACCTTTGTACTCAATTTCTCCAAGCGGTGTATTTCGAGTGAAGCCATTAAGAGAAAACTGATACAGATAAATCGCACGAAGGAACCCTCTGCCTCGTACCATCCATAAGAGTCCAGATACGCCAAAAAACCGCCTGTTAAGAGGACAAAGACAACTCCCAACCCACGAGTGACCAGGAAATAGCGCAGGACAGGAACCAGGAGAATCAGTGTTAGGATGACGAGAAAATAATACGTAACGGGCTGTATCAGCTTGTGATCCAGTATTAGTACTTGCAAGAAATCAGAGCGAATAAGCTTAATCAGCTTCAACATCCATTCCATTTGCAAAAGCGGCGTCGTGAAATATAGCGCATTCAAAGAAATGATGAACCCGACAACGGAAACAAATGTCGCATACACTCTTTTCCTGAACAAAATTTCAATCAAATACAGACAGATGAGTCCACAAGAAAGGATCGGAAGGATATAAAACCCCGTGAGCTCGTCAATTGGGATGAGCCACTCTCGAATCAGCAAAAATAAGCAAAGCAAAGAGAAATGTTCCATCGTATAAAGTTTTTGAATGTTAGGAATATTTTTCATGTATTTCCCTCGCTTTCCGACCTTACACGTATTATAAATCAATTCTGACTTGCTGAAAAATGAAAAGGACGATCCAACCGCCTGTTTGAGACGAATGGATTGCCCTTTTTTCATTGATTATGGGAAAAGCAAAAGAGTGAGATAGAGGCCCACTAAGGTTATAAACAAGGTAGGAACCGTCAGCACAATCCCAGTACGGAAATACCCGCCCCATGTAATCTTCACTCCCTTGCGAGCAAGTACATGAAGCCAGAGCAAAGTAGCCAGCGAACCGATCGGCGTTATTTTCGGCCCGAGGTCACAGCCGATGACATTGGCATAGATGAGTGCCTCTTTTGCAAGACCGGTTGTACTCACGTGATCAATGGCAAGAGCACCGATCATAACACTTGGCAGGTTATTCATCACGGAAGACAAGATCGCTGCAAGAAAACCCATCCCCATCGCTGCCGTTAGCAACCCTTGGTCGGCAAACGCCTGAATGATTTGTCCAAGTTGATCGGTAAGCCCGGCATTCTTCAGACCATAAACAACGACATACATGCCAATGGAAAACACCACAATCGACCATGGGGCTTCCCGAACGATCTTGCTTGTATGAATCGCATGACTTTGTTGTGCTGCCAAAAGGAATCCTAGAGCAGCCAGAAGGGTTATGAACGACACAGGTACAGGAACGACTTCGCTCAATAAATAGGCCGCCAATAGCAACCCCAGAATCACCCAGGATAAACGGAACAATCGCATATCCTTGAGTGCCTTTCTCGGTTCTTTTAGCTGTGACAATTCATAGCGTACAGGAATTTGTTTATGGTAGTACCAGTACAAAACAGCCAAACTGCCTGCCAAAGAAAACAAATTCGGCAGAAGCATTCGTCCGGCATATTCGACAAAACCGATGTTGAAGTAGTCCGCAGACACGATGTTAACCAGATTGCTGATCACAAACGGGATGGAAGTGGTGTCCGCAATGAAACCGCTCGCCATCACAAACGGCAGAACCAGACTGTCGTCAAACCGCAGGGCCCTTAACTGGGCAAGGACGATGGGCGTCAGGATGAGAGCCGCTCCATCATTCGCAAAAAAGGCAGATACCCCGGCTCCGAGCAGGATCATGTAGACAAACAAGAGTATGCCATTCCCTTTCGCCAGTCTGACCATATGCAAGGCCGACCACTCAAAAAAACCGATCTCATCCAATATCAACGAGATCAGAATAATTCCGACAAGTGCAAGGGTGGCATTCCAGACAATATGTGTCACAGCAACAACATCAACAAGCTCTACAACGCCAATTGCCAATGCCAGCAATGCTCCGCCGGTAGCTGTCCACCCAATTCCCAACCCTCTCGGCTGCCAAATCACAAGTGTAATGGTTATGATAAATAACAATACTGCACTCCATGCTTCCAAAAGCGGTGACTCTCCTGTTCTCTTATGGTTTATGTGTCTTTGTTTTTCTAGTCAGGTGTTCCCACTATTGGATTGTATCAGACTGGTAAGCAAAAAACCCGTAAGATTTGCATCTTACGGGTTTTGTATTATTTACTTATACCCAGCCTCTGAAATGGCTTGCTTCCGCCATTCTACGAAGACCTACGATGTACGCTGCCAATCTCATGTCTACACGCTTCGCTTTGGAAGTAGAGTAAACATTGTGGAAAGAACTGGTCAAAATTTGCTCTAGTTTCTCATCGACTTCTTCTTGCGACCAGTAGAAGCCTTGATTGTTTTGTACCCACTCAAAGTAAGAAACAACTACGCCACCTGCACTTGCAAGCACGTCAGGAACAATCAATACGCCACGCTCAGTCAGGATCTCAGTAGCTTTCAGTGTTGTCGGTCCATTCGCTGCTTCTACGAGAATTTTCGCCTTGATATCATGAGCATTGTGCTCAGTAATTTGGTTCTCGATCGCTGCTGGCACGAGAATATCACATTCTTGCACAAGCAATTCTGCATTGGAGATGCGATTCGGGAACAAATGCGTAACGGATCCGAAAGAATCACGTTTGTCCAAGAGTGCATCGATGTCGAGTCCATTTGTATCATACAAAGCTCCGTGTGCATCAGAAATCCCGATAACTTTTGCACCTGCATCGTGCAAGAACTTCGCAAGGAAGCTTCCTGCATTTCCGAAACCTTGAATAACTACTTTTGAACCTTCAACCGTGAGTCCCGCCACTTTGGCAGCCTCACGCATAACAATCGTAACCCCTTTGGCAGTAGACGATTCACGACCTATGGATCCACCCAAAACAAGCGGTTTACCTGTGATGAAACCAGGTGCATCGAATTCGCGAATACGGCTGTATTCATCCATCATCCACGCCATAATTTGTGCGTTTGTAAATACGTCTGGTGCCGGGATATCCTTTGTTGGTCCTACGATTTGGCTAACCGCACGTACATATCCACGGCTGAGGCGCTCCAACTCCCCGAAAGACATTTGACGAGGATCACACTGGATGCCACCT
The DNA here is from genome assembly GCF_049846925.1 of Brevibacillus nigriterrae. Classification (NCBI taxonomy): domain Bacteria; kingdom Bacillati; phylum Bacillota; class Bacilli; order Caryophanales; family Paenibacillaceae; genus Brevibacillus; species Brevibacillus nigriterrae. Next base: position 79,354 of record NZ_JBNCMT010000007.1, on the reverse strand, counting down.
TTTCCCCCGCCATACGGCAGGTTGGTGATTCCACATTTAATACTCATCCACATAGATAACGCTTTTACTTCTTCTTCCGTTACATCTGGATGGAAGCGAATGCCGCCCTTGGTAGGGCCCACTGCATCGTTATGTTGAGCACGGTAACCCGTGAATACTTTTACGGTTCCATCGTCCATACGTACAGGGATGCGTACAGTAAGTAGACGAAGTGGTTCTTTCAACAAATCGAACATGGAGTCGCCAAATCCCAGGCTATCCAAAGCGGTTTTGATTACCTCTTTTGTTCGATCCAGTACACTGAGTTTTTCTGTTGTACCTGTTGCTTGCTGATTACTTGTTTCCTCTTTTGTTGCTTGGCTCATTTCTTGGCACCTTCTTTTATTTTGTTAACGTGGATGCTCCCTGTAAGACTTGCGTGATACGCTCAATCGCCCAATCCAAATCTTCACGAGAAATAACAAGCGGTGGTGCAAAGCGAATGGTTGTTTCATGCGTTTCTTTGCAGAGAAGACCCAACTCCTTCAACTGTTCGCAGTATGGGCGTGCAGCGGTAGTCAATTCGATACCGATGAACAAGCCTCTACCACGAATTTCGTGAATGATTGGATTGTTAATTTCACGAAGCTTCTCGATGAAGTAGTTGCCAAGCTCCAAGGAACGAGCAACCAAACCCTCTTCTTCGATTACTTCCAAAGCCGCAACAGCGACTGCACAGCCTAGCGGATTTCCGCCAAAAGTAGAACCGTGGGAGCCTGGTTCGAATACGCCAAGCACATTACGGTTTGCTGCTACTGCAGAGATCGGGAACACTCCGCCTCCAAGGGCTTTACCCATGATATACATGTCAGGGGATACATCTTCCCACTCGCTAGCAAAAAGTTTACCTGTACGTCCGAAACCTGTCTGGATCTCGTCACAAACAAGCAGTACATTGTTTTCTTTACATACCTCTTGTGCTGCTTTGAGGAATCCTTCAGTCGGAATAACAATACCTGCTTCTCCTTGAATTGGTTCAACAAGGAATGCAGCCGCATTTGGTGTAATCGCTTTCTTTAATGCTTCCAGATCGCCATATGGAATGAACTTGAAGCCCGGTGTGAACGGTCCAAAACCACGTTTGTATTCATCTGCAGAAGAGAAGGAGGTAATCGTTACCGTACGTCCATGGAAATTCCCTTCGCAAACGATAATTTCTGCTTGATTCTCAGGAACCTTTTTCACGTCGTATGCCCAGCGTCTTACTGCTTTTACTGCAGTTTCAACCGCTTCTGCACCTGTATTCATTGGCAAGATCATTTCTTTACCTGTCAGCGCAGACAGTTTTTCGTAAAACGCGCCAAGTTGATCATTGTAAAATGCACGCGAAGTAAGTGTAACCTTATCTGCTTGATCTTTCAATGCTTGAATAATTTTCGGATGACGATGCCCTTGGTTTAGAGCAGAATATGCACTTAACATATCGAGATAACGGTTGCCCTCTGGATCCTCTACCCAAACACCTTCTGCCTTGGAAATAACGATAGGCAGTGGATGATAGTTTCTCGCACCAAATTTTTCTGTTTGATCAATGACTGATTTGGTTTTGCTCATGGGAAGCCTCCTTAGAGTTTGTCTGACATATTCTACTTTCAATAATGATGCCAACTGAGAAAAACATTGATTTTATAGCGTTTCCGTTTTTTGATGCAAATATTTTTGGCATAAATTACGCAAAATTTCTTTGCTCTTTTAATTACAAATACTAGAAATAGCAAAATTTTTTTGCGTTATTGTGAATCTTTTGTTACAATAATTTCGCTTTTAAGTCATGTGTTTAAGGTGGCGAATTGTATGTGCCCAGAAGAACAATCAAGTCCCGAACAGTTCAAAATCGTATATGAACACATCCTGGATGAGATCAATGAAGGGGTTCATGTCATTGACGCAAAAGGTAAGTCAGTTGTCTATAATCGAAAAATGGCTGAACTGGAATCCATGGACAAACAAGACGTACTGGGCAGAAAACTCTCTGATGTATTCCAATTTCCCGACGGTCAGGAAAGCACTCTCTTGCAGTCGCTTACGCAGGGCGAAAGCATCCGTCACGTGAGACAGACCTATTTTAATGACAAAGGTAAAGAAATTACAACCATTAATAATACCTTTCCGATAATCGAAGACAATAAGATCATCGGTGCAATTGAAATAGCCAATGACGTGACAAAGATGGAACGCCTCATTCGTGAAAACCTGTTGGATAAAGAGAAAGGCAGCACACGCTACACCTTCGACAGCATCATCGGAAAAAGCATCCTCATCCGCGAATTGATTGAGCAGGCAAAACGTGCGGCCCGTACCTCTTCCTCCGTTCTAGTGGTAGGTGAAACTGGCACTGGCAAGGAGCTGTTTGTTCAAAGCATCCACAACGCAAGCACGAGAGCAAAAGCACCGTTCATTTCTCAGAACTGTGCAGCGCTGCCTGACAGTTTGATTGAAGGCCTATTGTTTGGGACATCTCGCGGTGCATTCACCGGGGCAATCGAACGTCCAGGTCTGTTCGAGCAAGCAGAAGGCGGCACGCTATTTCTGGATGAAGTGAATTCACTCAGCCTGTCATTGCAAGCAAAGCTGCTCAGGGCCCTACAGGAAAAATCAATTCGTCGTATTGGTGATACCAAGGATCGCAAAATCAATGTCCGCATTATTGCTGCAATCAATGAAGATCCGATTGAAGCAATTGCCAATAATCACATGCGCAAAGACTTGTTTTATCGCCTCGGTGTCGTCACGCTTATGATCCCGCCTCTTCGTGAACGCAAAGAAGACATTTCTTTGCTTGTCAGTCACTTTATCGAGAAATACAATCAATTGTTCCAAATGGAAGTGACCGATATCAGTGATGAAGTGAGTCAATTCTTCCTGCAATACGATTGGCCTGGAAACGTCCGGGAGCTGCAGCACTTTATTGAAGGTGCGATGAACCTGATCATCGATGAAACCAAAATCAGCTACGCTCATCTACCCATTCATCACATTCGTCGCAAGACACAGTCTCTCCCTGTCGAACGACTGGCAATTGAACAGCAATTAATTGATGAATATAGCAATCGTGCCAAACCCCTCAAGGAAGCTCTGGAAGAATTCGAGAAAGCCTATATTCAAAAACTGGTCAGTTCCAACCAAGGAAATATTTCCAGATCCGCATTACAACTGGGAATCAGCCGTCAAAGCCTTCAATACAGATTAAAAAAACTTCAGCTAAAGTCTTCAAATTAGTTATTTTCGATCAAAAAATTTTTAAAAAGAAAACGCAAAAACACTTTGCAGAGAAAACATTTTTTGCATAAACTTGCGCAAAATAATTTTGCACTAACGGATTTTCAATTCTGAGCAAGCGCTAGTAGTTTGAAATTTTAGATTGGTATGATAGTTGCATCTATTGAACACCTGAAAGCGCATTCATGTATTTTATATGAAAAATTCTCGACAATTTTCGTATTCAAGTGAATGAAATCGCTTTAATGGTCAGAAGAGTGTTATATACAACAAAGGAGAGGTGTTTCAATGGCTCATCACGACAATGAACTAAAACGCACACTAAAAAGCAGGCATTTATTCATGATTTCATTAGGTGGCATTATCGGTACAGGACTTTTCTTAGGTTCCGGTTATACGATTAGCCAGGCAGGACCGATTGGTGCCATCATTTCATATATCGTCGGTGGTTTCATTATGTATTTGACCATGCTGTGCCTCGGAGAACTTTCTGTAGCCATGCCGGTATCTGGTTCTTTCCAAACGTACACAACCAAGTTCGTCAGCCCTGCACTTGGCTTTACCGTTGGTTGGTTATATTGGCTTGGCTGGGCTGTAACAGTTGCTCTAGAGCTGCTATCTTCCGCACTTCTGATGCAAAGATGGTTCCCTGATTCACCCATCTGGATCTGGTGTGCAATTTTTGGAGCGTTCCTCTTCTTGTTAAACGCCTTGTCTGCTCGTGCCTTCGGAGAAACCGAATTCTGGTTCTCCAGCATTAAAGTAAGTGCAATCGTTCTATTTATTATCCTTGGTGGGGCTGCTATGTTCGGCATTATTGACTTCAAAGATGGACATGCTGCTCCAATGTTTACGAACTTTGCTAATGCCGAACTTTTACCAAATGGCTTTGTTGGACTCATCCTTACTATGATTGCTGTTAACTTTGCATTCCAAGGTTCAGAACTAATCGGTATTGCAGCCGGTGAAAGTGAAGACCCTGAAAAAACCATTCCTCAATCAATCAAAATGACAGTATTCCGCACCTTGATCTTTTTCGTACTTGCCATTGGTGTATTGTCCGCCCTCATTCCTTATAAAGAAGCAGGCGTAGTAGAAAGTCCTTTCGTTATGGTATTTGACAAGATCGGTATCCCTTATGCTGCTGACATCATGAACTTCGTTATCCTTACAGCCCTTTTATCTGTAGGTAACTCCGGCTTATACGCTGCTACACGTATGCTTTGGTCTCTTTCTAAAACAGAAATGGCAAGCCCTGCTCTGAGCAAATTGAGCAAAAATGGCGTTCCAATGAATGCCTTGCTTCTTACTTTCGGAATTTCCTTGTTGTCCTTGCTTTCCGGTATCTTTGCAGAAGACACAGTGTATATGTGGCTGCTTTCCTTGGCGGGTCTCGGTGCTCAGGTTGGTTGGATCTCCATTACGGCATCACAACTCGCTTTCCGCAAGAAATACTTGGCTAGCGGTGGCAAACTGGAAGATTTGAAATTCAAAACACCTCTCTACCCTGTGCTTCCACTGATTGCACTGATTCTCAATCTGTCAGTTTTGATCAGCTTGGCGTTTGATGAAAACCAACGAGTTGCCCTTTATTGTGCGATTCCGTTCTCCATCGTTTGCTTGATCTATTACAACTTCAAAGTAAAACATAAGATGACAGATGCAAAACACGTATTTGTACAACCGACTCCTGAGTTGGAAAAATAACGATTAGACGCGAACAACCCCTTCTAGGTATGAAGGGGTTGTTTTTTATTAACGATTATTTAGAGGCTTTTGCAAGTGGCAGCTGAATCCGAAAACAGGCACCGCCACCTTTCACATTATTCGCTTGAATGGTGCCACTGCTTTTTTCAATAATGGTTCTGGAAATGGCAAGACCCAGTCCGGTCTCGCCATCCTTTCCTTTGACGAATCGGTGAAATAAGGTCGGGAGGACTTCAGGAGAAATTCCTTCCCCGTCATCGTTCACTTCCACAACCACATGATTCTGCTCTGTGAAGATGTGGATTTGAATCGACTCTTTGGCATGACGCACTCCATTCCCAACAATATTGATCAACGCTTGCAAAAACTTATCATGATCTACGTTGACCACTGGTGAAGTGCTGCCCGCTTCCATCTCGATCGTTATGTTTTTCTTCACCAGAATGGGGTGTAGCCGTTCGACTGCTTGATTTACCAATGTGAGTAAGGAAACCTCGGCAGGATGGAAAAGTCCCTCTTCGCTTTCCAGCTTGGCAAGAAGAATCATCTCCGTGACAATCCCTTTCAGTCTGGAAGTTTCATTCACAATCACGTCCAACCCTTGCTTTGCAGACTCATCGGTAAAGACACCGTCTCGAATTCCTTCCGCATACCCTTGAATCGACATCAGCGGGGTCTTGAGTTCATGAGAAGCATTTTGAAAAAACTGCTTCTGTACTTGCTGGAAATGATCCAGCTCCTGCGCCAGGTAGTATACGCTCTGGGTCACTTCGCCAATTTCGCCTGTCGCAGGAACCAACTGTACATCTGAAAATTGTCGATTCTGAACTTTTTTCAGTTCGCTTTGCAGCTTGCTTAAAGGATTGACCAAGCTGCGTGCGATCAGAATACTGATTCCATAGGCAAACACGGAGCCGAACACCATAATCATCAGGATCTTTTTGATCAGCTCTACTCGTATTTCCTTTAATCCCCGGATCGGACTTGCCAGCCACAATTTCTCAATTTCCTCTGATTCAAACGGGACAGATACCACAATGTAATCATCTGGCCCAATATTTAGAATACCCTTCTTTCCTTCACGCTTACTGATAACAAGCCCCTTCACCCACTCATCGATATGGTCGGGAGAAATGGTGGAGTAATAGATTTTTTTGCGCTTGCCTGTCAACAGTATCTCTACTTTATTGTTGGATGCGAGCAGACTATCGAGCTGCTCATAGTCTTGGGGCCCTATTTTTCGCTCTGCCTTCTTGATCCGCTGAACCCAGACCTCCCCTTTTTTTCGCAAATCCTTCTGTTGCTGTTCAATGAGATTATCTAATAACAGGGAATGGATAAAGACAGCAGTCACTCCAGTAATAACGAGAAGCAAAAGGCCGAATGCAATGGATATTCGATGAAAAAGCTTCATTTGCTTCCCTCTTTTACCCGGAGACGGTAGCCGTAACCCCACACGGTTTCCAGTGGGATTTGATCAAACTTTTTGCGGACACGCCTGACTAAGTCATCCACGGCTCGATCACTTCCAAAATAATCATGCCCCCAGACGGCAACCAACAATTCTTCCCTGCCAAAAGCCCGATTCGGATGATCCGCAAACAGGCGAAGCAATTCGAATTCCTTGAGCGTTACATCGACCTGTGTACCTTGCCAAATGACCTGTCTGCTCCCCTTATCAAGAGACAACGAGCCTGGTTCCATTGCCGTCATATCTTCCTCATCAGAAACAGCCTCGGAAACAGAATCGACTGATGAATGCTCGGAAGCACTACCTGTCAGTTGATTTCTCATTTGCCCCCACCTGCGCAAGGCTCGGTTCACCCGAGCCACCAATTCCCTCGGACTGAACGGCTTCGTCAAATAATCGTCACTGCCCAATTCCAGTCCAAGAATTTTATCTACCTCTTCATCACGTGCCGAAATCATAATGATCGGTGTTTCAGCTTTTGCTCGCACTCGTCGACAGAATTCATAACCATTCATCCCTGGCAGCATAATGTCCAGCACCCACAAATCGGGAGGATTGCTTTCCCATAATTGCAACGCATCTTCGGCAGACTCCAAGCCAATAGTCTCGTATCCTTCTTTTTTCAGGTACGCTTCTACAATCTGACGGATGTTCATGTCATCATCTACTATCGCAATACGATAAGATTTCATCAGGTTTTCCTCCGTACAATTGATGTCATCTTATTGTACTACGAATTTTTCATTTACCGTTGGGATGAAGAGATTTTTCCACGCGAAAGGCTCTCCTGTTGCAATTTTTCTCGCAACGAGAGAGCCTTTTCTTTTATTCCAGACCTTTTAAAATGTCGTTAATGTCCGATTTCGCATCAAGAATTTCTTCCTTCAGCTCAATTATCTCCTGGAGTAAAGCAGTCACATGCTCCAATTGGCTTTCAACTTCAGCTTGATCCCCGTTCTTGAATGCCTCTTTGGCTTCTTGCGATGTATCCTTGATTTCGGTTTGCAATGATTTTACTTTCTCACGATCAGCCTTCTTCTCCTGGCGAATTGGCTTGATCTCATTCAACGGCTCTTTATAAGTCGCACGGAATTCTTTGATCAATGCAAGCTGCTCGCGAACCGGCTCCAGCTTCTCATCGATTGCCTGGCGATTTGCCTCAATTTCTGCTTTCAATTCAGCGACTTTTTCTTCGTCCTTGTTGGCTTTCGCTTCTTTCAACTCTGCAGCCAGTTGCTTGTTCGCTTCCTTCAACGGCTTTACTTCTTTCATGACTGCTTTCACCTGTTCACGAACCTCGGGTGAAATGTCGCCTTTTAATGTATCCCACAACGCTTTATTCGCTTCTCCAAGCGCTTTTAGCTGCTCATTCAACTGCTTGCGCTGTTCGTTTAATGCTTTGATGGCCTGATATTCAGGAGTTTCCTTGAACTTCGGTCCTTTTTCTTTGACCTGCTCTGTTTTTTCGATTGATGTTGGAGATTCCTCGGCACCTACCACACCAAGACCACTCATCAATAAACTAGCTGTCATTACGGATACTGCCAGTAATTTTTTCATCATCTTTCACTCTCCCTTACATGATTTGGATCGATAACCTTGATGTCTGTCGTGGTCTGTCTGATCCATATAGCTTCATTGTAGGGAGAGCTTGACGTAAAAGTATGAGAGAAGGGAAGCAAAAGTATGGGAAAAGTGTGGGATTATCAAATTACACGGAAAGATACGTCCTTGACTCTCTTTCCCATTGCTTGCGGGCGAGCCAATTCATAGTGCTCTGCAGCAGTTTTTCCTTGTGGCACGCTTTGGTAAAAGTATGGTCTGCACCAATAATCAATTCTTTGTTGCAGTTGCCAACCGGGCGGTAACGAAACGCCTTCTCATAATAAAAGCAGTACTTGGCTGGTATTTCTGCATCGCTTGAGCCGTGGATGATCATGACATCACCATCGAATTGTTGGGTATCCTTTAACGGAAAATAGTCAGCCATTGAATCAAAAAAGCGTACAGATAGCAAATACCCGTGGTAGTCTGCGTACAGCTTTTCCTTCGCTTCGAAATACAGATCGCTTCCCACGATGGCCACGATATCATGGAATGGATAAGCGACTGGTGCCCACAAAATGAGATCACTGACTCTCTTATCAGTGGCAGCCGTATGAGTAGCTACCGCACCACCCAAGCTATGGCCAATCAGCGTAATCTGTTCGGGATCAATCTCCTCCAGCTTCTCTGCAAAGCTGATGACACTCTTCGTTTGTTGAATCAGCTCTTCAAACCTCAGCTCACCATACGTTCCTGAACTTTCCCCGCAGCCTCCATAATCAAACCGCAATACGGCATAGCCTTGTGATGCCAGAATATTGCCCGCATATACGAAAAGGCGGTCGACTCCGATTCGAGAACCGATGAATCCGTGACAAATAATGATAAGTGGCGCTTTGGGACGATTGGTTGGGATATGTAGAGAGCCGGTTAGTATTTCTTTTCCTGCTGGTATTTGAACTGATTTGATGGACATAAAATCCCTCCATTCTATGTGGAAAAAATAACAGACACCCCTTGTTTAAGGAAACGAACAAGAGGTGCCTTACGTCGTTGCATCGGCACGAAATATATGGATTTGTTGATTTTTATTTTATACCCGATTATTCCGACCTGTCAACTCAACATTTATTTTTTTGCCACAAACAACCAAACGAAGCGATTGAGCTGTTTCCATTCAACGGTGAAGTTCTCTTTGTTGCAAATCGCATCCAGATCCGCAATTTGCTCATAAAACTCTGTCTGTAAATCATGCAGCAGGTTCCATCTTTCCTGTTTTCTGACACGCCCATGAATCTCTCGTTTGCTCTCCTCATCTCTGTAACATGTATCTGCAAAGACGATTGTCCCTTGATCCGTCAGAACATGGCTCATTAAGCGAATAGCCTCCGCTTTTTCCGTTAACGTCAAATGATGAAAGGCAAAAGAACTGACAATCGAATCGACTTTCTCATTTGGCTGTAAAGGCAGATCAAGAAAATGTCCATCCCGCAAATCAAATGCCAACTGTTTCTTTTGTACTGCTTCCCTCATGCCTTGAGAAGGCTCCACTCCAATCACCTGATACCCTCGTGCAAGCAGGCGCTCAGTTACGTTTCCGGTTCCGACACCAATTTCCAAGACCGTCTTGCTCTGTGGTGGAATGTGTGAAACTACTTCATCTACTATACGATCATAGCCTTCGAATACTTCTTGATATTCTCCATTCGTGTCATAGACAGTCTGATCGTATGAAATTGCCCATTCATCAAACAAATCATTGAAGTCATTCTGTTTCACCTTGAGTCGCCTCCTTACTACAGGCTATACGATCCGATGCAAAAGGATACAACTTTTGCTTAGTTATTGGCGGTGAGTAGACGTTCAGAATAACCGTTCGATACAGGCTATTATTTTTTATTGAATGAATGTGCCCTTTGGGAACCTGGCAAATTTCATCTTTTGTATACACCTTTTCAGACGAAAGTTGAATTTTTCCTCCATCCATTGTGTGAAACACGGAGTGAGTCAATTCACCATCGATAATACGTTCATAGGCATCTGAATTTCCATGGTCATGCGGCATCGAACAGCAAGCACTTGGCAGGTTTATGATCACAATTTCCACATTTCTGTCCTGATAAATAAAGTTTCTGCCATAGGGAAGGTTGGTAGGCTCCGTAATAAATGGACTAATTTCCTCGGTGCTCACTTTTAGCTCCCGCAATGCCTTCGTAATATCCGCTTCTGTAGGATTCTGCAAATTCCCAAAATGCGTTTCCAGTTTATCTATCAAATTCAACACGCTCACCCCTGGATCAGTCTCCAAACAAACACAACCTCGACTATGTTGACTACTTTAGTCAAGATTCGCTTCTATTTCACTTGTGTTTTTTAGCTGTTGTAGACTATTCTTGGGACAAACCTGTTGTTCAGTTTTTCGCTCGGAATGATGCGCCCATTTTCCATTCTTTGCTCTCGAAAGCCCTTGTGGTACAGTTAAAATTCAACAAAAAAACTCGTCTGTTCAACGACGAGTTTCATACAGAAAATATGGGAGGGATACAAATGTCGGATTCTACGTTGAAACGCTTTGGTGTATCAATGGATGATAAACTTTTGCAGGATTTTGATGAACTGATCAAAAGCAAAGGGTACGAAAATCGCTCGGAAGCCGTCCGTGACTTGATTCGTAACGCATTGGTCCAGCAAGCATGGGAGACGGATGACCAAATCGTTGCAGGCAGCATCCTGCTCTTTTACGATCATCATCACGGTGAAGTGATGCATGAGTTGACTGCCATCCAACATGACATGCACGATATGATCCTGGCAACAACACACTTCCATCTGGATCACCACAACTGTCTCGAACTGATTGTTGTAAAAGGCAGAGCCAAAGACTTGCGTGTTTTCAGTGATCGCCTCATCAGCTTGAAAGGTGTGAAGTACGGGAAGTTCACAAGTGCCCCGGTAGTAGCTACTTCTTCGCTTCATGATGAGTGATTGATGTATACCTGGCACCTTCTGTCACATGATTACTTTTTCATCTGACTCAAAAGGATTTCCTTCAATTGATCATTGGCTAACCCACTTGCAATCACTCCATCAGCATACCAGTATGACTCACGGAAACTGGAGCCATCTTGCAAAGTAAACCGCAGGAAAACCTTTTGCTCATCGTGCTGCATGAACTTATATACTTCATTGAAGCCTTTATATTCAAGTTTCAGGAACTCCAGGACAAACTCGCTTGTTGCCTCCGGCGTGAAATCATATAAGAGTGAGCCATCTTCCGTGCTCTCAAAACTGATTTTCTTCACTTTCCCTTCGATGTCATACAAGTCACCGAGGGTTTTCACATTCGGTTTTTCCTTTGCTTCATACAGGTCGTTCCCCACAAAAATCCGGTAATCCTGCTCATAGCCTTGCACCCGATACAACAGTGTCCCGATCGGGGCAATCGTTGCATCTCCGTTGATCATTTGATAATCCGAGCAAGCCACATCATTCATTGTGAATTCTACCTCCCCGATTTTTTCCCCTTTGATCAATCCCGATATATCAGACTCAAAATTTTTTACATAATTGATGTCATTCCACTTTACCAGATGGGCCCAATCGATAATGCCATCGGGACAGCCTTTGGGAATATCTCGCTGCTTGGGTGATGATGCTTTGGGAGCTTCTGACAAGCGGTTATCAGTACTACTGCATGCTCCCAGCAATAGTGAGGCGATAATGGATGCAATCATTAGATTTTTCATACCCTTATTCCCCTTTCCAATCCTACTTTCGAAAAAACTGCCGTGGTCCCTTCTCTGTTTGACGAATCCTTCCCTCATACGTTGCTTCACGAAAAGGCACAATAAAAAATAAGAAACCTCGCCTCTTCCCCTTTTACAGGAAAGAAACGAGGTTATTTACATTCTTTTGCGTGTTGTACACCGGCAAGAATCAGACTTTTGACGTGTTCGTCATCCAAAGAGTAAAAGACCAGCTTCCCTTCCTTGCGTGAACTGGCTAATCCCATGTTCTTAAGCAAGCGCAGGTGATGAGATGTCGCCGCAATTGTGCTGCCGATGATATTGGCTACATCACACACACAAAGCTCGTGTTCCAAAGCCAACGCATAGACAATTTTAGCTCTAGTATCATCAGCCAGTGCCTTGAAGATTTTAGCCACACCCAATGAGTGGTTTACCTGTGGTTTTAATCGGTTAACTTTGTCTTCGTCATAACACTGAATTTCACAAACGTCATTTTGTTCATGTTCTTTCATACAATCATCACCCATCTTTGAATATTATTATAACATTCAAAAGAATATTTGAATATATTGTTTTCAACTGATAAGATACTACTATAACAGACTCTGAGGGATGTGAACTCACGATGAGCAATGATCAGTCCCATTGTAGCGATTCCTGCTGCCAAGACAATGCCTCCAGTACCAAAACAACCAACCATCCTGGATATACTTCCATCCCTGTTACGTTCATTCCTGCAAAGGAAAGTGACTGCGCTGACTCATGTTGCAACGATAACCACCAACCAGCTTCTGACAAGGATGACTCTATCGCAGAAGGTCAACCTTTTCAAGTGTACGAGATCGAAGGAATGGATTGTGGGTCATGTGCAAGCGGCCTGGAGAAGCATGTGTCCAAATCACTAGGAGTACAGGCAAGTGTAAACTTCAGCACTGGCAAAATGAAGCTTGCCTTCGAAGGTGATGCCAGTCAAGTGATCAAAGTAGTAGAAGAAGCCGGTTATAAGGCAAAGTCCATCCAGACCAATCTGGGTATACCTACTGTGCAAAGCCAGGAAAAAACTGGTTGGCTTTCCGATGTAGGTGTTCGCAATACCATCGCATCCGGTATCTTGCTTTGCGCTGGCTTTCTCATTTCGCTTTTATGGGATGAATCCACTCCTGTTCTATTCTATGCTGCTGCCATGTTTATTGCAGGCTATCGTTTGGTGAAGAATGCCTTTCATGTCCTCAAAAGCGGTGCACTCGATATGAATGTTCTCATGTCGGCTGCAGCCATCGGAGCAGCCTTTTTGGGCGAATGGTTAGAGGGTGCAACGGTTGTCTTTCTATTTGGCCTCGGAAATGCCTTGCAAACTATCTCCATCGCCAAGACACGCAAATCCATACAGTCCTTGATGAGTTTAACACCTGATGAAGCGACTGTGCTGATTGGTAGCCAGCTTATGAAAAAGCCGCTTCATGAAGTACGGGTCGGTGAAATTGTATTGATTCAACCCGGTGAGCGAATTCCGTTGGATGGCACGATCATCCAAGGAAGCTCCGAAGTAAATCAGGCTCCCATTACAGGAGAGTCACTCCCTGTCGCCAAGAAAACGAATGATGATCTGTTCGCAGGAACGATTAATCTGAGCGGTGCGCTCGAAATGCGGGTGACCAAGTGGGTTGGAGATACGACCCTTGCACGGATTATTCACCTGGTTGAAGAGGCGCAAGAGAAGAAAGCACCTACAGAACAATTCGTTGACCGATTTGCGAAAATCTATACCCCGATTGTCTTTGCCATTGCTTTCGGGATCATGATCGTCCCTCCACTGTTTACAGGAAACTGGTTTGACTGGGTGTACCGGGGATTAGAGCTATTGGTTATCGCATGCCCGTGCGCACTGGTTATTTCCACGCCGGTTGCCGTCGTATCGGCTATCGGTAGTGCTGCCAAAAACGGCATTTTGATCAAGGGTGGAGCCGCTCTCGAAGTGGCAGGTCGAATCACGCATATTGCATTCGATAAAACCGGAACGCTGACGGAAGGCAACCCAAGTGTTGCTGAAGTCGTTTCCCTTCAGGGTGATGAATCGACACTGCTTGCCATTGCCAAATCAATCGAAGAACGGTCCAAACATCCCATCGCCCAAGCAATCGTCACATACTGCAATAAACATCATATCCCTTCTTTGCACTCGTCAGATCATCAAGCCATTGTGGGAAAAGGAGCACAGGCAACGATAGATGGAACTATCTATTTCGTTGGAAATGAACGATTGTTTGACGAGATTGGTCTTGACCTCTCTTTCCATTCGGATAAATTAACCGAATGGCAGACACAGGGGAAAACGATCGTGCTGGCAGGAAACAATCAGTCCATCCTCGGGATGATTGCGGTGTCCGACACCATACGCTCAACCAGTCAGGCTGCACTGGCAACGCTACAGCAATTTGGAATCACGCCCGTTATGCTTACAGGCGATAATTATGGGTCTGCTTCCCATGTAGCCAACCAGTTGGGCATTGGGCAAGTACATGCAAACCTTTTGCCTGAGCAAAAGCTGGCGGAAATCGAATCGATCAAAAAAACCGGAACTGTTGCGATGATTGGAGACGGAATCAATGATGCTCCTGCTTTAGCCACCGCACACATTGGAATTGCGATGGGTGGTGCGGGTACGGATACCGCCATGGAAACAGCCGATGTCGTCCTCATGGCTGATAATCTGGAAAAACTTCCGCATGTAATTTCACTCAGCCAGCGAGCTCTCTCGATCATCAAGCAAAATATCTGGTTCTCACTCATTGTGAAAGCCATCGCATTGCTTCTGATCGTCCCTAACTGGCTAACCTTGTGGATCGCAGTTTTGAGTGACACGGGTGCCGCACTCCTTGTCATCCTGAACAGTATGAGATTGTTGCGAAAATAATCCGTTCAGACACAAAAAAGTGACTTCTTCCTCAAGAAGTCACTTTTTTTCGCGCAAGTTACCCTTATTTACTATGCATTTTGAACTCCAGGAACAGCTCGTTGTAGTGAGCAAGCATTTTTTTTCCCAGATTATCGTACACTTCCAGCTTTTCCGTTACCTCCGGATCAGGATAGAACCGCTTGTCCCCGGAAAGCTCTTCCGGCAGGATCTCCATCGCCTTTTCGTTCGGAGTCGAATAGCCTACGTATTCTGCGTTTTGTGCCGCATGCTCTGGCTCTAGCATAAAGTTGATGAACTGATGAGCACCCTCAATGTTTTTGGCCGTATTCGGAATCACCATGTTGTCAAACCATAAGTTTGAACCTTCTTCTGGTACAACATAATCAAGCTTTTCATTATCCCCCATGATTTCGGATGCATCACCTGACCAGACCACGCCGATGGCCGCTTCTTCATTGGCTAAGAGCATCTTGATCTCATCACCAACGATTGCTTTTACATTTGGCGTAAGTGTCTGCAGTTTACGTAAAGCTTCCTGGAGGTGTTGTTCATCGGTGTCATTGAGAGAGTAATGCAGGCTGTTGAGCCCCATTCCCATTACTTCCCGAGCACCGTCCAATAACAGGATTTGATTGCGCAAATCCTCACTCCACAGGTCGTTCCAACTCGTGATTTCTTTGCCATCCAGCATCTCAGGGTTGTAAATAATACCCACGGTTCCCCAGAAATACGGAATCGAATATTCATTTTTCGGGTCAAATGAAAGATCCATGAAGCGAGGGTTGATATTTACCAGATTAGGAAGCTTCGCATGATCCAGCGGAAGCAACAAATTCTCTTCCTTCATCTTGCTGATGGTGTACTCCGAAGGGACTGCCACGTCAAAGGTGGTTCCCCCTTGTTTAATCTTCGTAATCATCGCTTCATTCGAATCGAAAGTCTGGTAAATCACCTTGATCCCTGTTTCTTCTTCGAACTGCTCGATTAGCTCAGGGTCAATATAGTCGCCCCAGTTGTAGACAGTCAGCGTGTTTTCACCAGAGTATCCTTCTGACTCATTCAAGTAGGAGGTGAGATACATGAGGGCAAACGCTGCTATGAAAATGATAGAGAACATCCTGACAAGCTGTTTCATCCTCTTGCCCCCGATCCGTTCGCCCGGCTATTACGCTGGTTAATGAAGTAATAACCGATGACCAGCACGATCGTAAATAAGAAGATCAGTGTGGATAAGGCATTGATTTTTAATGAAATTCCTTGCCGTGCCAGCGAGTAGATTTCTACTGATAGTGTCGAGAAGCCATTTCCCGTCACGAAGAAAGTGACTGCAAAATCATCCAGTGAATACGTCAAAGCCATGAAAAATCCAGCAAAAATCCCCGGTGTGATATAAGGGAGGACCACCTTCGTCAATACATCCCAACGGCTCGCTCCCAGGTCAAGGGCTGCGTCGATGAGGGTTGGACTCATCTCCTGCAATTTGGGCAACACCATCAATACGACAATCGGAATACAAAATGCGATATGCGAAAGCAATACAGATGTAAACCCGAGTTTGATCCCCGCAATCGTAAACAGGATCAGGAATGACGCCCCGATAATAACGTCTGGACTAACGATCAGTACGTTGTTGAGTGTCAGCAACGTGTTTTGCATCTTTCTGCTTTGGACATACCGGATGGCAATCGCTCCGAGAACCCCCAGAATGGTAGAAATGGCAGATGAGAGTAAAGCGATTACAAGGGTATTTAACACGATGATCAACAGACGAGTGTCCTCGAACACCTCCTGATACCATTGGAAGGTGAACTCTTCAAAGCCACTCATCGAACCCCCGCTATTAAAAGAGTAGTACATCAAGTAGAAGATGGGGGCATACAGAATGATAAATACAACAAGCAAATAGATTTTCGAGAATTTTATATTATTTTCCACTCTGCACCCCTCACTTCCGTTTTCCTGTAATGATCATCATGGCGGCCATCAGAATGATTAAGAACACCGCAATCGTTGACCCCATTCCCCAATCCTGTGTAACCAGAAAATGTTGTTCAATCGCAGTACCCAGTGTAATAACGCGATTACCTGTAACCAGACGAGTAATCATAAAGAGTGATAAGGCCGGAATAAACACTGCTTGGCAGCCCGATTTCACCCCATCAATGGTAAGCGGAAAAATGACACGGCGAAACGTCGTCCATGAAGAGGCACCCAAGTCATGCGCAGCCGCAACCAGGGATGGATTCAGCTTCTCCAATGCGTTGAAAATCGGAAGTACCATAAATGGAATGAAAATGTAAACGGAAACAAAAATAAAACTGAAATCAGTAAATAAAATCTGTTGTGTACCGATTCCCACCAGTTCTAACAGCGCATTGGCCGCACCAAACGTGCCGAAGATCCCGAGGAAGGCATATGCTTTCAGCAGCAAATTGATCCAGGTAGGCAAAATAATCAGCAACAGCCACAGTTGCTTGTGTTTTGTTTTCGTAAGTAAATACGCAGTTGGATAAGCAATAAGCAATGAAAACAAGGTAATCAGAAAAGCGTACCAAAACGAGCTTAGTGCCATTTTTATGTAAACAGGCGTGAAAAACTTCTGATAATTACTGACCGTGAACTGCCCTTCTATATCAAAGAAAGAGTAGTACAAAATCAACAAAATCGGTGCGACGACAAATAAAATAATCCAGCCAACATACGGGATGAGATACAGGTTGCGTGTGTTATTTTGCATGGTCTACCTCATGATACCCTTCGAGGCGTTTATCAAACTCTTCCTCCGTTTCACCCAACCTCATGACGTGGATCGCTTCTGGATCAAAATCAAGCCCAATTTCGTCACCCACAGTTACTTTTCTGGTGGAATGAACCAGCCATTCGTTGCCTGCCTTGTCATAGCAGCAAATCTCATAGTGAACTCCCCGGAAAAGCTGTGAATCGACTCGCACACGCAGTTTTCCCTGATCGTGTTTGGTAATTTCCAGGTCTTCAGGGCGAATCACAATTTCTACTGTTTCATCAGGATTGAACGCCTTGTCCACACACTCAAATGTTTCCCCTGCAAATTCAACAAGGTAATCCTTGATCATCTTGCCAGGAATAATGTTGGATTCACCGATAAAATCAGCAACAAATCGGTTAATTGGCTCATCATAGATGTCAGTTGGGGTCCCTCTTTGCTGAATTTTCCCTTCATTTAGAACGAAAATCTCATCCGACATAGCAAGTGCTTCTTCCTGATCGTGTGTAACAAAAATAAAGGTGATGCCGAGGCGGCGTTGCAGCTCACGAAGCTCATACTGCATCTCTGTACGAAGCTTGAGGTCGAGCGCAGATAGTGGTTCATCCAACAGGATTACTTCCGGTTCATTTACGATCGCACGAGCAATGGCAACCCGCTGCCGCTGTCCACCAGACATCTCACGAATTTCTCTTTTTTCATAACCTTCCAAATTTACAAAGCGAAGCGCTTCCTTTACTTTGGCAGTAATATCGGCTTCCTTCAATTTCTTGATGCGAAGACCAAATGCCACATTCTCAAACACGTTGAGATGCGGGAACAACGCATAGTCCTGAAAAACGGTATTCACTTGTCGCTCATTGGCAGGAACATTGTTGATCACTTTTCCATTGAAGAATATGTTGCCTTGCGAGGGCTGTGTGAAGCCTGCGATGAGTCGAAGAATGGTCGTTTTACCACAACCAGAGGGGCCGAGCAATGTGTAGAATTTCCCGTGCTCAATCTCGAAGCTGACGTGATCCAGTACTGGAGGGTCATCATCGTACTGTTTGGTTACCTGTTCAAATCGAATGATCGAATGATCCCGCAAAAGTACCAACTCCTTTTGTAAAATGCTTCTCTATCTGCTGGGCGAAGTTGTTCATCATAGTTGGAATAGAAACCCATGTGGGAGAAAACTGACACTATTATACATGACTGTCGAATTACGTCAATCAAAAATAAAAAAATACACCCTGACAATTAATCAGAGTGTATTTCCATAAGCTGTCCCCTACACCTGCTACTCCCTTTACATGGTGAACTGAATCTCTTTTTTCTTCCATTTCGCTTTACCGTTACATCTTTTATGCATGGCACAACTGCATTCCGCATAGCTCTTCTTTTCCTGCAGCAGATTCCTTGTCAGTTGCAGATAATCTAGCGCCAACGGTACGTCATTCTTCGTCGGATAATAGCGATGGACTTTGCCAGATAGAAGCGAGACAATCTCTATTCTTTCTGGCAGCGAGTGAAATGCATGATTGCAAAACACGGTGGTCATATGTCGATACGAAGATAAAATATTTTCATCTTCTTCAATAATGTACCTCTTCACTACATACGAATCTTCAAACCACTCAACAGCATGGAATGTCATAGCTAGCTCGATTTGAAGCTCTTCCACAGAAACTCTCAACTTTTCGAACAGAATCGCAGGAATCTCTTTGCTGCTTTCCTCTACCAACTGCTGAGTTAAATGGTCCGTAATCTTGGCAAGAACAAGGTAATAATGAATCTTGGAATCAAACAGCTCCACCTTTTTCACCCAATGCTGTTGAATCAATTCCAGAACCTTATAGGCAGAACGAAATGTTGGAGGAAGTTTGTAGAAATCCTGTACAACCAGATTGACCACATACTGAACCATCTCTTCCCACTTCAAGGAAGTAGCCGGTTTTCCACGAAACTGCTTCTGATAGAACTGATACGGACATCTCATGAACTCCTCAAGATGCTGATCAGTAATGGTCTTCACTGAGATAAACTCATTGTGTACAGTCAATTCTCTTCCTCCTTCGCTTCGAAAAAGTTACTCTTAAGCAGTTACGTGTTTGGCAAACGTTTTCCCAAAGTTCTTGCAGATCTCTGCTTCATTGCTGGAAGGTGCCAGTTCTACTTTTAGTCCCTCTTGTACAACCTCTGCTCCCATTTCTGTTAACTTCTCAATCAACGTATCTACAGCCGCTCCATACTTCTCATACGACGAATCGCAGGAACCGAATACGGCTGCTTTTTTCCCAGCAAGATTCAATTTGTCCATATCATCATAAAAATCCAGGAACTCATCTGGCAATTCGCCATCGCCCCACGTATACGCTCCGAGCAAAATCCCGTCATACGCCTCCAGCTCACTGGCATTGGCATCGAAAACTTCCTTTACTTCTAATTCCAGTCCCTCTTCATTGATCCCCTCGGCAATGAAAGTAGACATCTCTTGTGTATTTCCTGTCATACTGGCGACAATCATAATTAATTTCGGCATCTGGTCTCTCTCCCTCTCTACTCCAGTAAGTGAAAATGATTCTCATTTGTATTTTTATCATATTTGATATTGATAATCATTGTCAATGTAAAATTAGCAGATCTTGCCCTACACTTACAAAAACGCAAAAGATACGGCTTTTGCCTCGTTTGAGATGTATAATAAAAATTACCCAAACTAAAAAAGTGAGCACAGCATTCGTGCTCACTTATCCTCAAAAACAACACTTACTCCTAAATGGTGATAAGTCTCTTCTTTATAATGACCGTTGGGGCATATTTTTTCACAGCAAAGACTGCTGACACTTGCTTGTAAGGTCTCCCGACATGTCGGGCATTTGGGTTCAAAAAAGGATTTAAGAAACGGAAACATAATAATCACCTTTTCCGATGTAATTACTTGGTTTTAATTATACCTATTCTTATTTATTTTGCAAATAGTCTTCTCAATCTCCCTAACCTATATGTACAGGGACACACAAGGAGGGGCAGATGGACTTTCCCTTACTCATTATGATGATCATACTTGGATTTATCGGTTCCTTTTTCTCCGGATTACTTGGCATTGGCGGGGCCATCATTAATTATCCGCTTTTGCTTTTTATTCCTAGTGTGCTCGGTATTGCTCACTTTAGCGCACAAGAGGTATCATCCATCAGCATGTTTCAAGTATTTTTTGCATCGCTCGCCGGAGTGATTGCCATTCGAAAAGCGTCCGGGAATAACTCGTCATCGCTCATTAATCAAACACTTGTGCAGCACATGGGTGTCAGCATTCTTGTTGGAAGTTTGATTGGCGCTTTCTCTTCCAAGTATCTGACGGGAGAGATAATCAACTTTATCTACGGTATCCTCGCCGTGCTTGCTGTCATCCTGATGCTTGTCAAAAACAGAGGAAAAGAAGATGCTGACCAGCCGCTTTCCTTCAACAAACTGCTCGCCACATCGATCGCTTTTGGCGTGGGGATCGTCTCTGGGATCGTGGGAGCTGGTGGAGCATTTATCCTGATACCCATCATGTTAACGGTCCTGAAGATTCCGACTCGAGTCACGATTGCCTCTTCTCTTGCTATCGTATTCTTATCAGCCATTGGTGGTGTATTGGGAAAGCTCACAGCAGGGCATATCCCTCTTATGCCAACCTTATTCACGATTGTAGGCAGCCTTCTCGGTGCACCGTTTGGAGCACGGACAAGTGCCAGAATTAACGTGCAGGCCCTACGTTACGGCTTGGTCGTCATCATTTCCTTTACTGCGGTGAAAATCTGGATGGATCTCTTATAGATGCCAAAAACCCTTAATCTGCCAAGAGATTAAGGGTTTTGCTTTTTTATGTCTGCGTGCCGTCAAATACCCAGCGCTTTTGCCTCAAATAAAAATGCGGATAAAAACTTCCGTACACTGATACGGCATTTGGTCGTCTTTTCGCCCGCTTCCAGCTCCTGCATGCGTACACGGATTTCCTGAAAGTCAAACAATCGGGGAGCAAAGTGCTCAAATGTAGGGTTAGCATAATCCGTTAACCCAAGGGAGGACAAGTGGGTAAACGCCTGCAATACCATTCTGCGAATCCGCTGCTCCATGGCCCGCACTTCTTTTCCCAGTGTCTGCTCGTCCATCGATCTCGACGGCTTGTTTAAAATTTGCGTGTACAGTTCCTTTAGCTGCAGGTCTCGCAGGAGATCGCCCCTGCGCTCTTCTTGTGCCAGCCATTGCATGATCAGTAACAGATCAGGAGCGCCCGCCTCACCCGCAATTCCTAATTGCAAAAGCAACTGACGAATCTTCTGTTCCAGGTTGTTCTGCTCATAGGCACTGGGGCCATACGCATTTGTATGTTTACTGCCCGATTCTTCGTAATCCTTTGCTTTTACATCCAGCACTTGAAGCGATTTGCGAATGGACTGGAGCGAGGCTTCCAGAGAAAGGTGGTCTGCCACACGTTTCAAGACCGAAAGCACCTCTAGCCGGTTAATTGGCTTTTGGATGAACGTATCGATCCCCTGCGAGTAGGCCTCCCCGATCATCTCTTTGTTCTCCACTTGGGAGACCATGATAAATCGACCATTGAACCCTGCTTCCCGGATTTTTTTGATCGTTTGAATACCATCCAGCTCTGGCATCAGAAGGTCAATCAAGACCACATCCACACCAAATAATTGATCAATGGATACATGAGCCCCGTCGTTTGCCTGCCCGACAATCTCACCCAGTCCGCTCTCATAGATGAGCCGCTCCAGCATTCTGCGCACTACGGCATCGTCTTCAATCAGAAAAAAGCGAATCAAAGTACAGCCTCCTTTCTCAACAGTTGATCAGTCGGTATTCTGACTTCAAAATGGGTCATATTGTTGCCATCATTCTTGATTTGAAGCTGCCCTTGCAAGCTTTGAACAATCCCTTTGGCATGTGTGAGTCCAATTCCTGTCGATGAATTGCCTTGTTCATCGTATTTAGTTGTGAAGCCTGGTTCAAAGACCCACTCTCTGTCGTCCTGTTCAATTCCCGGCCCGTCATCAAACACATGGAACACAATATCCTTTTGCTCCAGGCCAACGGCAAGCACAATGTTCCCCGATCCCGGAATCGCCTCCACAGCATTGGCAACCAGATTGTTCAACACCGACAAGAGAGCATAGATTTGACTGGTGGATAAATTCACATCACAGGTAAAGCTAAAAGTAATTTGCTTTTGGAGCATGTCGGCATACTTATGATTGACCCTAATCACATGACCACACAGCTCGGAGATAGAAAGACGTGCCGGCAGCTCCTCCTGATGGATGATTTTGGATAGCATTGCTAACATACGCTGTGAATCCTTTTTTACTTCATGTACGTTTTCTGCGATATGTAGCGCGGTAGACGATTCAGTATTTTCTGACACGAGCAGACGTGTATAAAGGTCATAGCTCTCTTTCGTAATTTCCTCCAGATGGGTCATTGATTTTCGCAAGTAGAATGCTTCTTCATAAAGTCCGGTATTAATCATTCGCAGCTTCTCCAGTTCCTGCTGACGTACTTCGCCAACGGCCCGTACCTGACGGATTGAAAAACTGTTGTAAAGACCGACCGTAAAAAAGCTGCGTAGCGCACCGAAGAAGAGGAGGATAAACATGCTTTCTGCTGTAATCGCTGATATGTCGCCAAATAACTGCCTTACCAACAATTCTACCACATTCGAAGCAAAATCGACGGTCGCACCAATAAACCCAACTCGCAAGGGGTATTCCAGATAGTCACGGGCCCTGCTGAGATGGATCAGGAGAGAAAAGCTGAAATAGTAGAAGGCAGAAGGCAAATGGGTTTGCAAGCTCTCGGTCCACACAGCGTGATCAACCAATACATCAAGCCCGAGCCGAAACCCCAAAATGAAAGTGCCGGTCAAGAAGCCGGTAAGTAACACTGGAACGGAATGGAACCAGAGCAATCCGAAAAAGAAAGCGGCAATCCCCAGTGAAAAACGAAAGGAACCCCCAAATGGATTTACCTTCATCTCCCCGAAAAAAGCGGTTGCCAGCATGATGATAATCAAGACAAATAAGCGCTCCCGCATAGTTACCCCTTTCTTTCAAGTCAAAAAATCCCCCATTCGTATTTTACAAGGAAAAGGGGATCTGCAAAACAAGAAGATTATACGTGTTTGTTCTCTAAACGCTTTGATAGTAAGGATAGAGCGTAGTTCACGACGAAATACATTACTGCAATCAACAGGAAGACCGGGATGACGTAATTGACATTTCGACCGTTGATGATTTGCGCATGGTTCATCAGCTCCGGCAAGGCGATTACGACAGCCAATGATGTATCCTTGAGTAACGAGATGAATTGGCTCACGATCGGAGGAACCATCCGGCGCAGAGCCTGTGGCAATACGATGTGCCACAAGGTTTGCATATAAGTAAGACCGGACGAACGTGCCGCTTCGATCTGACCTTTGTCGACTGAATTCAATCCGCTGCGGACAATCTCGGAAAGCATGGCCGATTCAAAAATAACCAGCGCCAGTATCGCAGCGTAGAATTTATCCAGCTTGAGCCCAACTTCAGGCAGCGCAAAATACGTAAAGAAAATAATCAACAGCAATGGCAGGTTACGGATCAACTCCACTACGACTGCCAGACTCTGAGAAACAACCGGAATCCGTCCATATCGCAGGGTTCCTACGATAATCCCGATGGCAAAACTCAGTACGATCGAGATAAAAGCCACTTCCAATGTGACGAGGAAGCCTTTAAGCAAAAAGGTAATATGTGCCGGAGAGTATGCGCCGATAAAATCCATAGTTACACCCTCCTATTATCGTCCATTCGCTAAGCGTCGTTCCAAATAGCCGACGAAAAGACTTAGCGGAAGGGTCAGAATCAAGTAGAAAATACCCACAAAAATATACACATCAAAGGTGACGAAGGTTTCGGCTGAAATCAGATCACCGAAGTACATCAAGTCCAGCCCGGCAATTACCCCCAGTACAGAAGAGTTTTTAACCAGGTTGATAAACTGGTTTCCCATCGGTGGCACCACGATTTTAATCGCTTGTGGCAGGATGATGTAGCGCATCGTTTGCACATAGGTAAGCCCGCTGGAACGTGCTGCTTCTGTTTGCCCTTTAGGGACGGCAAGAATACCCGCCCGAATCGTCTCAGCAATAAAAGCAGCCGTATATACGGTAAGTCCCAACGTTCCTGCAACAAACGGTTCTAAAACGATGCCTAGAGCCGGGAGTCCAACGAAGAAGATAAAGACGACCAGGATTAACGGAATATTTCGGATAAATTCAACATAGGAAGTGCCGAACCAATTCAATATCCGCAATGGGGCAATACGGAATATGGCAATCAGCGTACCCAGCAGGAAGCTTCCAACAAGCGCCAGTAAACTGGACTGGACTGTATTGAGAAAGCCCTCCATATACATATCCCAATTATCAATCAGAATGGAGAAATCAAGCATCTCGGTTGCTAATCCCCCTTTGGTGTGAGAAATAAGTGGATGAGCGGTAGGGAGACCGCTCATCTTGTATCTTGTTACGAAACATTATTTCTTTGGTTTTTCACCGATCCATTTTTCATAGATCTTGTCATATTCGCCGTTTGCTTTCAGTTCTTTCAACGTGTCGTTAACAAACGTTACGAATTCTGTATCGCCTTTTGTCATCGCAATGCCATATGGCTCTTCAGTGAACGTTTCTGTGGTTACACGGAAGTTAGGATCTTGTTTTGCCATACCGAACAAGAGAGCGTTATCTGTTGTCAATGCATCGCCTTGGCCTGCTTTGAGGGCAGTAAATGCTTCTGCATAGTTTTCAAATTCAAGAACTTCTGCATCAGGAGCTTTTTCGCGAATATTTTTTGCTGAAGTTGAGCCTTTCGCAGTCACTACTTTTTTGCCTTTCAGATCAGCAATAGTATTGATCGGGCTGTCTTGTTTTACCAGAAGCGCTTGACCAGCAGTGAAATAAATATCAGAGAAGTCTACTTCTTTTTTGCGCTCTTCTGTAACCGTCATCGTTGCGATAATCGCATCAATTTCTCCGTTTTTCAGCATCGGAATACGGGTTTTGGACGTTACTTCCTTCAGTTCAATTTTTGTTTCGTCACCAAGTGCTTTTTTCGCAATTGCCTTCGCAATGTCGATATCGAAGCCTTCTACATTTCCGGTTGCCGGATCTTTCAAGCCAAAGAGGTTCAGGTCATACTTTACACCGACGACGAACTTGCCTCTTTCCTTGATTTTACCGAGCGTGCCTGCACTCGCAGATGCTCCCGGTTTTGCTGCTTGATCGCCTCCAGAAGTTTGGCCACCGCCACAGCCTACCAGTGTAACTGCACTCAAAAGTGCTACCAATCCAAAGCTGACAACTTTACTCCACGTTTTTTTCATTGTGAGATTCCCCTTTTCTTTCTGTTTATTTGTAAAATTAGTGATTCAAAATCCGGCTTAAAAAGATGCGAGCCCGCTCTTCGCGAGGACTTGCGAAAAACTGTTCAGGAGACGAATCCTCCAGAATTTGGCCTTGGTCCATGAACACGATGCGATCTGCCACTTCACGAGCAAATCCCATCTCATGTGTGACGACGACCATTGTCATCCCTTCTCTGGCGAGTTTCTTCATAACATCGAGAACTTCACCGATGGTTTCCGGATCAAGCGCCGATGTCGGTTCATCGAACAGCATGATGTTTGGTTTCATCGCCAAGCCTCGTGCAATAGCTACCCGTTGTTGCTGTCCACCCGATAATTGCGATGGGAATTTATCCGCTTTATCGGGTATCCCCACCTTCTCCAGATAGTACATCCCTGTCTCTTTCGCTTCCTTCTCGGAAACACCCAATACTTTCACAGGAGCCAATGTAATGTTCTGGAGCACCGTTTTATGTGGATAGAGATTGAAATGCTGAAAAACCATGCCAATATCACGACGAAGTTTATTGATATCGGTATTCTTGTCGTTCACCTTCACGTTGTCGACCATCAACTCACCACTTGTAATCGCTTCCAAACGATTGATGCAGCGAACAAGCGTGCTTTTTCCCGATCCAGACGGCCCAATGACCACGACCACTTCGCCCTGGTTGATATGTAGATCAATGTTTTTCAATACGTGGAAGTTTCCGTAGTGCTTATTCACTTGATGAAAACTGATCAACCAGAATCCCCCTTTTTTATATTTTTTTGTTTTTTCTGTGAAAAACGTCTCGACGTTTTTACCGAAGTAAATGCCAGATGTTACGCTGAGGCACCTTGTCATAAAAGCTGATGCGACCGCTTGCGGTCAACACGTTTCAGTCCCCCGACGTTTCAGTCCCCCGATGAGAGGGGGTGAGAGGGGATGAGAGGGGAAAACGGTCACGGCCGTTTTGTTGTTATACTAACCGCCAACCTACCCAATTCTACTGAAAAAGACAGATAATTATCTTTTTACTTTAAATTTTCTTAAAAGTTAGAGTTGTTTCTTGTCACATTTTCATTCAAATGTTCACTTGAATATTTGAATGAATTGTATATAATTGGTTCTATAAATGGAAATATTATTACTGAACTCGGAGGTACTGCCTATGGGACTTCACCATAATCACGGCCATTCACACGATCATGGTCACGGTCATGATCACCATCATGGTCATAACGCAAATAAAAAGTCGTTGCTGTTATCACTCGGTATCATCACAACCTTTCTTGTCGTTGAAGTCATTGGCGGAATCATGACCAACAGCCTTGCTCTGCTCTCAGATGCCGGGCATATGCTAAGTGATTCGTCCGCTCTCTTATTCAGTTTGATTGCCATGCATTTTGCCAGTCGGCCTTCTTCTCCCACCAAAACATTTGGCTTTTATCGCTTTGAAATTCTGGCCGCTCTCTTTAACGGCGTCACTTTGATTCTCGTGTCAATTTATATCTTTTGGGAGGCGTATGAGCGTCTCTTGGCTCCCCCTGAGGTAGCAAGCTTGCCTATGGTCGGTATTGCCGTCATTGGACTGTTGGCGAATATTGCCGCTGCTTTTGTACTCATGCGGGGCGATTATAAAAACAATCTCAATTTACGCAGTGCGTTCCTTCACGTTCTCGGGGATATGTTAGGATCGGTTGGAGCTATTGTGGCTGGACTTTTGATGTGGAAATTCGGGTGGTATATCGCAGACCCCATTATCTCAATCGTTGTCGGACTGCTCATCATCATTAGCGCATGGAGAGTAACAAAGGAATCCGTCAATATTCTGATGGAAGGCGTTCCTTCTTCGATCAATACCGTCCTAGTAAAGAAAGCACTAAATGAAATATCAGGTGTTACCGATGTTCATGACTTGCATATCTGGACGCTGACTTCCGGATTCCATTCACTTAGCTGCCATTTGCTTGTGGAAGATGACAAATCCAGCTACGACATTCTAAATGAGGCCATTCAGTTGCTAGAGCAAAAATTCCAGATCACCCATGTGACCATTCAAATCGAGAACTCTACTGTCAACCACACAGAATTGGCTTGTCAGAAGCATCATATGCCTCATGGCGAACACGAACACGATCACAACCATGATCACGATCATCCCCATAGTCATAGCCACAGCAACAACAAGAAGCACCATAGCCGTTAAGGGAAGCGTCGGGCGGTGCCCCAAACAAAAAGAGACCTGGTACTGTACAAGTACGAGGTCTCTCTCTTTCTACTCCTAGCATTCAATTGCCCAATGCAATATCTCCTGCTTGAGAAGTCGCACCCCTGTTTCCATTTCACTGCTGGATGTGAATTCATCTGGATGATGGCTTAATCCATCCTTGCAGGGGATAAATATCAATCCGGTCGGGCAAAGCAACGCCATGTTCATCGAGTCATGACCAGCGCCGCTTCCCATCTCGATATAGGATATTCTTAATTGTTCGCACGTCTTGGTTATACTCTGAACCACTTCTTGTTGAAGCAGTACCGGTTTTTCATTATTTAGCAATTCAGGGGTAATGGTGACACCACGTTTTTGTTCCAAAGTAGAAAACAAATGGTATAGCTGAGTAATCACAAAATCCTTTGATTCAACAGATGTCCCTCGAACCTCGATCAGCATGGTAACTGAATCGGGAATCACATTCATCGCACCCGGCAGTACGTTGCACGCTCCTACTGTCCCTACCGTACCGAGATGAGTTTCTGCGATTGCCGCTTCTTCTACTGCAAGGATAATTTCGGCAGCAGCAGCCAGCGCATCCTGTCTGCTATTCATCGGAGTTGTTCCTGAATGAGATGCTTTTCCTTTAATCTGAACACGCAATCGGGTTGGCGCCGCTATTCCCGTCACAATCCCTACCTGTATCTTTTCCGCCTCTAACACTGGCCCCTGCTCTATATGAAGTTCCAGAAACACTTTGAATTCTTCCGGATTTCTCACCACTGAGTCAATTTTCTGGAAGTCTAGAGATACTTCCTCAAAAGCTTCTTGTATGGAGACTCCATTTCTGTCCTTTAATTTGGACAGTGCATTTTTATCCAGTAATCCGGTCATTGCCTTACTTCCGATTGTCGATACGCCAAACCTGGTAGATTCCTCACAAGCAAAGACAATAAGCTCGATTGGGTGTTTCGTAGTAATGTTTTCTTCGTTTAGACTTCTAATCACTTCCAGAGCAGCGACGACCCCCAACGTTCCATCATACCCGCCCCCCTGGATAACCGTATCCATATGAGAACCGCAGGCAACCACGGGCAGGTTTGGATCTTCACCTTCTCTTCGAGCGATTACATTACCGCATGAATCTACTCGAACAGACAGCTTCTCTTCTTCACAAAGATCGATAAAATAATTCAGTGCATCTTTGTAAGTTTGGGTATAAGCCAGTCTGGTGATCCCGTAATTCGTCGCCCCGAATTCGTTGATTGTTTGCAAGGTTTGCTGAAGTCTCTGTATATTCATTTTTTACCCCCAATGGAAAAACCCACCCCAAGTTTGCGGCCCGAAGGTGGGTAGATTGATGGTCACCAGAAAACTTACTTCACGATATGCGTACCAGCTTTTGCGCCGATCGCATCTTTCAAACTTTCAGGATTGGTAATGATTACTCTGGTACCGTTCTTCTCCAAAAAGTTCAGACTTGCTTCGATTTTAGGCAGCATGCTCCCTGCCGGGAAGTGATTTTCTCGTACATATTGTTTGGTTTCTTCTATTGTAATTTCTTCAAGCGCCTTTTGATCCGGTTTGCCAAAGTTGATACAAACCCTCGGAACACCAGTCGTAATAATCAGCGTCTCAGCATTCACTTGCTCAGCCAACAAGCTTGTAGCAAAGTCCTTATCAATGACGGCATCAATTCCTTCATAGGTTTGATCACCTGTCTTAACTACCGGAACTCCGCCGCCACCAACAGCAATCACGACATAACCCGCTTCAACCAAAGACTTGATCGCATCTTTTTCAATAATGTCAACTGGTTTTGGTGAAGGGACTACTCGACGGTATCCACGGCCAGAATCTTCAACCATGATCCAGTCAGGGTGCTCTTTCTTCATCTCTTCTGCTTGCTCAAGTGTAAAGAAGGAGCCAACCGGCTTGGTCGGATTTTGGAAGTTTGGATCATCGATGCTTACTTCCACCTGCGTGATGATGGTCGCTACTTTTTTACTGATTCCTCTTTTGACAAATTCATTGGTTAGTGCCTGCTGAATTTGGTATCCAATACCACCCTGGGTATCCGCTACGCAATTAACAAGAGGCATCGTCGCCATCCCGGATACTTCATTGGCAATTTCACACCTGCGAAGGGCGAAACCAACCTGTGGACCGTTCCCGTGAGTAACTATAACCTCACAACCTTCTTGTACCATATCGGCAATATTGGTTGCAATTTCACATACTGCTTCATATTGATCCTGAATTGAGTCACGACCATTATCCTTAACCAATGAGTTGCCACCGATCGCAACAACAGCTAGTTTTCCCACTGGTAACCTCCTTGGTATTTATGATTCTTTTTCAATATATTTGTTCCATTTATAGAACAATGTGTACAATACACCTGCTATCAGCATCCCGCTAATAAATGCAGACTTGGTAATTGCGACTAACAGCGGTACGTAAGGCAAGAAAGCTCCCGAAATCGTGATTACAAAACTTACGATCAGCACCGCAAACGCAACCACGTTATATCCACTTTTGTAATCCCCGTTGTCGCCTGGCTTTACATAAATGACAGATAGATCCAACAGTCGTTTCCGTTCTACATAGAAACTGGCTAACATGATCCCGGCAATTGGCCCATACAAAGCGCCGATAAAGCTGTATAACAGATACAATGCCGCTGTGTCACTGACGAGCTTCCAAGGCAAGATTACCGTTCCGAGAATGGCCGTCACGACAGCAGCCGATTTTACATTAAAAACCTTTGGCATTAAAGCTGTCATTTGCAGCCCGGAAGGAAGTAAATTTCCAAATACGACATAGCTGGTTGACCCGATATTCAGTGCCAGCAGCATGATAATGACAATAAGGGGATTACCCATCTGGTCAATTGCATCTACAACATTAAAATTCGTTAACCCAAAAGCAATGTGTGTTCCAACCAGTAGCCCGACACTCGTAAAGCCAAACAGGAGATAGGAAGCAATCATCCCTAGCGGCAAACCGATCAATGGAGCCTTGATTGATTTGGCACGCTGTGTAAGGTCCGAAATATTGACGATCGGGCCGGCCCAGTTGGAGACTAGTGCACTGACACAAGCGATAAAGACAATGGGGCTGTCCATCGGCTTGGCAGGTACATAGCGAAGGATCGGTCCGAATCCACCTGCTGCATGGATGACCCATATCGCTGCACCGAAAATACACACATAAATGATTGGTGAAGACCATTTGCTAAAGATGCCGAGGATTTTCATTCCGCCCAAGAAGAATCCTACCGAAGTAACCCACAGGATCAGATAAGATATCATTGTCGGAAAATCTAACCCCAAGAAGTTGAATTCAGGGTACAAATCTAGATAGCCAGGGTATATATTCTTGATGATGATACTGATGGAGTAAGCATCAACTGTTGTTCTCGTACCAAAGAATATAACCCCGGCAATCAATCCACGGCACAGTGCTGGAATGATCGAGCCTTTCACACCGAATGAACTGCGAAGCAACATGGAGTAACCGATTCCATACTTGGATCCCGCATAGCCATTCAGAACAAAGCTTGCCGAAACAATACTGGCTGCAATCACCACGGCCCACAGTACTTGTGGAACGGTTAACCCTAGAACGAAGAATCCAGCTACTGTCATGTACGCCATGAGATTGTGAACTGCGCCCATCCACACGGTTACGTAGGAAAACGTGCTCCAATCTCGCTTCTCAGGTGTCTTTGGCAAGATATCTTCGGCATATCCGTACGACTTAAACTTTTCAATCATTCTGCTGCTTGAACTTGTGGTTTCTTTTGATCCATCAAATGTTTACCGACAAAAATAGCAGCGATCATGAGATATGCGTAGAAAAACTGCATGGACGAACCTTGAGCAAATCCAACGGTTGGTGCATGAATGAAGCCGAGAATTGACAACACTGCTCCTACCACCGCAGCAATCGCGCCACGTAAAGGCTTGTTGATGATCGCAAAAATCGCTATACATCCCCACAACAGACTGGCAATCGGCGCACCATTACCCAAGTGAATCAGACCGTTGTAATAAACACCCTTCGCAGCCATAGCAGCCGCACCAACCGCTTTTCCTGTAGTTCCCGCAGCGGATAATACGTTATTGGCAAGTGTTAAAGCCCAGTTTGCTACCCAAGGGAACAAACAAACGAAGATAACCGGCACTTCGATTTTTGGAGTTTCCCGTACAACCTGGTTAGCAGTGACTATACCGATATACACAAGAATCGGTGCAATTGCAGCTACTGGAATAATCGCTAACAAGAAGGCTCCTATTCCAAATAGCGAAATGATCAACATCGAGAAACCTGTTGCTACTGTGTAACCAATTCCAGCGCCAATTGACTTCCAGCCTGGGTGTCCAACATAAACCGTAACCGGATATGGATTACCGAACATGGCGCCAATGGTAGATGCTATACCATTTACCAACATAACATGTCGTGTTGTGTATTCATCACCAGCAGCATGCGCACTCTCGATATTCTCCAGGTCAAACACATAGTTGGCTAATCCAAGTGGTACCGCTGATGCCAAATAAGGAAGGGCATGAGGTAAGCCTTGGAGGAAGTTATCAATGTGTAAGGATGGCGGATTGAAGCCAAAAGATGACATCGATGCCGCAATCGCTTCAGGATTCATTAAGCCAAATGCCCAAGCTAAAGCTGTACCTGTAGCTAATAAGAGAAAGCCTGTTGGGATCTTGGCAAATATTGGTGATTTACCAAACCAGTTGATAAAAATGATGATCAGCACTGCAAAAGCAACCATCGGTGTTTCAAAAGCTTGCAACATCGGGTTCATGGCAAGTAACAACAAGCCAAGACCAGCGAGACACGATAACAGAACCGTTCTTGGAATCATTTTTCGGATCGTATCACCCAAAAATGAACCGATTAATAGAATCATCGCTTCTAGGAAGCACCAGACAAGTGCAATGGATAAGGCAAAATAAGCGTCCTTCGTTTGCAAATATACCGGCAAAATTACCAAAAAAGTAACCGTAAAGATGGAAGGTGCACTAGGACCTGAAGGCAAAGCCGTTACGTCCGTTCTCCCTGTTTTCTTAGCAAGCTGATAGGCAAAAAAACCATAGGCAATACTTGCTAGAAAGATTCCGAGGCCGAAAGCTGGAGCAACTTCTCCATAAACCATTTCTTTCGGAATACCCACCACAAAAATTAATAACGCCATCATTGTTAATAGATTGGTTAGATTATTAGCGAGTAAGCCGAAATACGCTGCCCAGTCACCTTTTCTCCACAGTAATCCGCGCAATGAATCATTCATCTTAATTCACCCCTAAACTTTGTCATGATACGAACGGTGTTCAGATGCTGGCGGAGAAACTACTTGATGTTTTCACTTAAAGCGAGCAACGCCTTCTCGAAGCAATCCACTGGCGGATAGGTAATACCCGCACCAATCATTCCGATACCTGGCTCTTTATGGGCAATCGCTGTATTGATTACAGGCAAGATACCCGTTTGCACTACTTTTCGTGTATCGATACCTGATGCAATTCCTTGGAAGTTTAATAGAGGAATCGTAACGTTTGGATTTTCAGCCGTTGTAATTTCCTTCATTTTTGTTGAGAAGCCGATTGCTTCCTCAACCGTTCCCCCTACCAAAGCAACAATCGCTGGCGCTGTCGCCATGGCAAAGCCGCCAATTCCATAAGTTTCAGTAATCGCACTATCGCCGATATCAAGACCAGAGTCTTCTGGTTTGTATCCCGCAAACATTGGGCCGATTACCTTTTGAGCAGGGCCAGTAAACCATGTGTTGCCCGGCATGCCACTGACACGGATACCGAATTCCACACCATTACGAGCCATTGTTGTAACGATGGTGCTATTCTCAATTCCATGAGCCGCATCAAGCGCACATTTGCTGAGAGCCATCCATGTCGGACCGGAGAAATAGTCGCTGCTTGCTACAAACTCGAACACTTCACGCTTTTCTTTGGTGCTGAAATTCGTTTCCAAAATCAGTGGAGTTAATGCTTGAATCAACAGGCTTGTACCAGCGTTGTTTCTGTTATGGCACTCATCACCCATATGGAGAGCCTGTGCAAGCATTAAGCGCAAATCAATTCCATCCGAAAATTTCATCGTATCTCGCAACATTGGACCTAATACATCTCTCATCCAATTGAGACGTTTGATAACACTCTCATCATTGGCACCCATTCGCAAGATTTTGGACATTTGCTCACTCAAGTTGGTATAAGCGATGTTGCCGTAAGTTTTGTTCTCCACGATGTGCATGAACATGGACGCCGATGTGACACCAGCCATGGAGCCTACACAATTGTGTTCGTGGCAGGGGGAGAAGGTGATTTGACCGGAAGCTGCAACTTTTTCGGCTTCCTCGATATCTTTGGCTAAGCCTTCAAATACCAGAGCACCTGTAACGGCACCTTTCATCGCACCATTCATGCGCTCCCAAGTAATCGGAGGACCCGCATGCAGAATCGTTGTCTTGGTCATACCCGGAACGACATTAATTGCCTGGTCGAAACCAATGAGTACCGGTTGTGAATTGATGATTCGCTCAACAGCCAGTTTGTTGGCCGCTTCAATTTTTGCAACTAGCTCTGGGTTTTCCAGCTTATCGAGTGCTGCGATCAATTCCGGCTTTCCTCCGCCTGGTGGCTTCCATTCCAAGTTAGATACGCCAGCTTTTTGCTTCTCGATATCATCTTTGAACATCTCAAGACCCACGTTGATTACATGTAAATCACTATTAAACAGTTGATTAATTTTGCTCATTGTTATACCCCTTTCTCCACGAAACCTCTGGCAAGAAGTCCTGCATTAGTGCTGCTGCTAGAGATGGTTACTCCTGCAGACATCAGTTTGTTGACTTGATCTTCCAGCTTAGGGTTGTCCAGATCTGTGCCGAGCACATAGCCCAGGATTTCCAAGTGTCTTCCTTCTTTTTCTGCCAATTGTTTTGCTTCGATAATCGCTGGCAGCATAACGCCAACAGGGTCTTCAT
Organism: Brevibacillus nigriterrae; assembly: GCF_049846925.1. Lineage (NCBI taxonomy): Bacteria > Bacillati > Bacillota > Bacilli > Caryophanales > Paenibacillaceae > Brevibacillus > Brevibacillus nigriterrae. The sequence goes on along the minus strand of NZ_JBNCMT010000007.1, from coordinate 44,312 downwards.
GAGAGCCGAAGCCTAGGATAAAGTCCATGACGATTACGCCAACTTCTGGATCTTTCGCTTCCTGCATGAAACGGGCGATACGGGAGGAAGGATCGATCATCGGATGAGGTTTCCCGTTTGTGAATTCATCATCACCGAAGTCAATAAATGTATGAGCCTGGCTCACATTAATATCTTTCAGCCTGAATTCCGGGGTTTTCGGAATATTGCTGTATACGTCATCGTACATATCCATTGCCAGATACATCGCTTCATCGCAAAGTGTACCGCCGCAGAAGAGCCCGCGAATATATTTTTGCTCTGGCGTTAATTTCGCCTTAATTTCCTCAATTAGCGGAAGATTCAGTGCACGTTTGTTAATCTTGCTTTCATCGGCACCCGCCAACACAACCGCTTTCAACGCTGCTTCTTTTGTCGTTTTGGCAAAATGGCCGCCTGCTTTGACAACGGCTTCTTCTGATCCGCCAATGAAGCAAACAACTACTGGTTTGGAGCAGTTTTTAATTTCAGCAAGTACTTTTTCCTCCACACTTTTTGCAGGTGGTTTGGATACAAGCACAATGACCTTGGTTGCTTCATCTTCGTTGAGCGCTTTCATCCCATCCAGCATCATGATACCGCCGACTTGTTCGCTCAAGTCACGACCACCCGTACCGATCAATTGTGTGATACCGCCGCCAAAATCGTGGATGCGGACACTAACCTCTTGGCTTCCTGTTCCAGAAGCACCTACAATTCCGATGTTTCCTTTGCGTACTGCATTACCGAAGCACAACGCCACATTGCCGATAATCGCTGTTCCGCAGTCAGGGCCCATCATCAACAGCCCTTTTTCATGGGCGAGTGTCTTCAATGCGATCTCTTCTTCTACGCTGACATTATCGCTAAACAGCATGACATGCAGGTCGTTTTCGAGAGCTTTTCTTGCTTCTCTTGCGGCATACGCTCCATTTACTGAGATTACAGCCAGATTCGCTTCTGGAATGCTTTGTGCAGCGGAATCGATCGTTGGATACTTAATCTCACTCGTTCCCTTTGCCGTATTCTTTTTCGTAAACAATTCCTCGATACTTGCATAAGCGCTTTCGGAAAGTTCTTCTGATGCTGTCTTTACAACGATCATCAAATCACTTGTTTTGGCTTCTTCCAGCTCAGGTGTAAGCAACCCGATGTTTCGAAGTACCTCTTTATTCATTTCTGTTCCCATCGCAATAACTGCTTGTTCCACGCCTTCAATCTGGTTTGCTTTGGTAGATAAGGACATGAGGGATACGGAATCAAAATACGTGCTTCGCTTTATGACAACTTTTGTAGACATATTCTACCTCCATCTTTTGCACTGATTTCCAAACCTGAGACAATCCCCAGTGCGATATCTGTTCCGGACGAAGATCCGATGTTCAACACAGTGGCTAAAGAGAGAATCGATTCTTCCTGACTGCCGCATGTTAGAGCATGTAGCAAAGCAATAATCGACTCTCTCACCTCTCCGGTTGACGCCTTTTTTATCGCCATGAAGCTGATTTCATTTGTCAATTGTTGTGCACTTTGCACGATTGCTTCACCAAATGTGCTTTCAATCTTGACCGGGTAATTTGGCATCGTCAGAGTGGTTAATAACCCAACCAGAAAATCATCACCGGATGGAGTCAAGCCCGGACCAAGACCAATGAGTCCAACGGCATGCCGTATCGCCTCGATCATTCGATCATTCGATAATTCGAGCAGAAGCAATCTCGATCGTTCTTCCAGCATTTTGGATGTTTCTTCTTCAAACAAGTTTTTGGTTTGCAAAGGCCGCTTCATCCCACCATGTGCTCCATGAAGTTCGATGTATTCCTTTGCAAAAGCCAGGTTTTTTCTCAGAACAGCTATATCAGCAGGATAGGCGGGTACGATGCTCTGCCACTTTTTTGCATGTTCAATCGTGATCGCCATTTTGTTCTCGATGCACAGTCGATCGTTTTCAACATAGACAATGTCGCCTGCTGCTATATCCATACCGCTGAAACTTATCACATCAGTCACCAACGTATTGGGTCCATTATCGATTTGGCGACAAGCAACGGTGTATAATTCGGCGTTGGACAAGCAATGAATGTTGATGGTTCTGTCAAATGTGCTGTGAACAAATCCGTAGAACGTTGCATCTTCAATTCTTTGTATAAAACCTGCATCACCAGATCTTGCCTGATTGACAACAGTCACCTCTTAGTTGGCTCCTGCTTGCAACAAGATTTGTTCAATTTCGGTGTAGCCTTTTCTTCTGGCAAGCTCTAGTGGTGTAACGCCATACTCATCTGTCATGTGCACGTTGGCTCCATGCTCAATCAGTAATTTGATAATCGTTTGTTGTCTTTCTCCGCCGTCATTGAGGATGATCGCTTCGATCAACGGTGTCCAACCAACGAAATTCGTATGGTTCACGTTAATATCTGTCGTGGTCAAAAGCTCACGAACAACTTCAACATGGCCTTTTTCGCTTGCCGGCGTAAGTCCGACGCCGCCAAAACGACTCAACAGCTCTACATTTGCATTTGCCTTGATCATGATTTTGACAAGCTCCAGCTTTCCGTTGATACATCCCCACAGAAACGGGTTGAAGCAAGTTTGGTCTTGCAAATCAATGTCTGCACCTGCACTGATCAGGTACTCTACTGCTTCGTACTGCTCGTTCATTGCTGCGATCAGTATTGCTGTTCTTTTTTGCTTGTTTCTTGCGTTAATATCAACGCCTTGTTCGATACATTGCTTTAATGCTTCCAAATCGCCTTTACCGGCGGCTTCTAAAAATTGTAGGACTAAACTGTTCTCAGCCAATGTCGATGCCTCCTAAATATTTATTGGAATCGATGGTGATTCTATTTTTGTCAGGTTTGACTTGTAGTTATTATGTCACCTGTTTGATAGGAAAAAGGCCATACACGCAAGGTTTGATCGATTGACAGTGATAAGGCTTTCAAACCTCCCGGTACTAATGGAAAACCTTGTGAAACATTGCACAAGTTTTGCTTCAAGTAAAGCCTGACACAGCTATTGTAGTTTGGGTGCAGGAAATGGTCATTGTATAACGGAACTAAATTATTTCCCTCTCGCTTGTGCATCATGCACAATGTCTGTGTAAAAAAGGAATAATAGCTGTTATCTGTTAATGATTCCCTTCATACAAAATACACAAATAGCAGATGAAATAAATAAACCTTAGCCCGAGAGATTTCCGGACTAAGGCTTACTTTTTGGATTGGTTTTACTTATTATTCAGCTTGTGAAAATGCTCAAACAAGTGATCACAATCTTCTCTTTTCTCAACTTTAATCATGTTAAGGACACTTTTATCTTTACCTGTCAAATAGTTGCGCAGATGCATGTCAGAGAACCCATGTTTATCCGCATCTTCTGCAGTATTGCAGTAGTGCACTTCTTTAATCCCAGCCCAAATGATTGCAGAAACGCACATCGGGCACGGTTCGCATGTTGCATAAATTACACAATCAGATAAATCCATGGTACCGAGTGTTTTGCATGCTTCACGAATTGCCACCATTTCGGCATGTGCCGAAGGGTCTGTATCTCTCATCATCGTGTTGCTTACCACAGCAATGATTTCATCGCCGCGTACAATTGTTGCTCCGAAAGGCCCTCCTACTTTGTTGTCCATACCCTTAATTGTTGCTTCAGCCGCTAATTTCATGTAATCCATAATCAAAATCCCACCTATATCAGGGTTAGTTAGAACGAATAAAACTGTCAATTTACTCTGTAACAGGACCAATATTATCTTTCTTATTTATATAGAGTTTAATCGCTAAAAATCCTGCAATTAGTAGATATCCCAAAACGAAAGGCATAGCAGTTTCTTGTGCAATTCCGATAGTGCTTGTATGAATCACACCAACAAAAGATAAAGCTGATGCTATAACTGCAGCTATTATGCCTCCAATAGGCGTGTTACGAATTGTAAATACAGCTATACAACCCCAAATAACACTTGTAATAGGAGCACCATTACCTAGAGCAACCAAGCCATCGTAGAAAAGTCCGGAATTGTGCAGGGCAAGTGAAGAAACTTGATCGGCACCAGTCCCCACCGACTTACCAGCAGCTGAAATTGCATTATTAACTGCAACAAGTGCCCAGTTAGCAACCCACGGGAAGAAACATACAAAGATTGCCGGAACTTCAAATTTCGGACTTTCTTTGACAGCTTGATGCCCAGTTACAATCGCAATAAACACGAGCATCGGAACAATAGCAGCAATTGGGACAACAGCTAGCAACAGACCCATAAGGCTTAAAATCGAGAATAAGAATATGGCAACAGAGCTAGCAATCGAATAGCCTATACCTGCGCCAACTTCTTTCCAACCAGCATGACCTACATAGACTGTTACTGGGAATGGGTTACCACAAAGTCCACCTATTGCAGAACAAACACCGTTTGTAAGCATAACGTCTCTCGTTTTGTATTCATCCCCACAAACAGCAGCAGCTTCAACGTTTTCCAGATTAAAAATGTAGTTTGATAACCCTAGAGGTACAGCGCTCAATAAATATGGTAAAGCAGCATCAATATGGTCGAAAAGTCCATTTAAATGCAACATAGGAGGATTAAAGCCAAATGATTTTAGAGCTTCAGTAACCGCAGCAGGGTTTTGATATCCAAATATCCAAGCAATTGCAGTTCCAATTACTATCAACAATAAACCCGTAGGTATTTTCTTAAATATTGGATGTTTACTTAACCAGTTCATGAAGATAATGATAATTGCAACAAATGCCACGATAGGCATTTCAAAAGATTGTAGCATTGGGTTCATACCCAAGAATACAAATGACAAACCTGCCAAGGCTGCTAGCAATACAGTTCTAGGGACCCACTTTCTAAGAGTTTCACCAAAGAATGCACCTATTAATAGCATGAAAGCCTCAAATAAGCACCAAAGCACACCGACTGTTGTTGTGAAAGCAGCATCCTGTGTTTGTTGATATAAAGGAAGCATAATAATAAATACGATTAGAAAAATACCAGGTGAACTAGAACCTGATGGTAGTGCGGTAACATCTTTTCTACCTGTTTTCTTGGCTAATTGATAGGCAAAATAAGCAAAAGCAAGGCCAGATAGAAGTACAGCAAATCCAAAGCCAGGAACAATTTGTTCAAAAACAAACTCTTTTGGCATTCCAACTACACCAAGTAACAGAGCGATCATAACCAAAAAGTCTGTCAAAACATTAACGAACAAACCGAAGGAAGCAGCAAAATCTCCTTTTTTCCATAAAGTTATAGTTCCCATATAAAATTCTCCTTACAAATGTTATGACTTGTTTGTCAATTGTTTTGCATTTGATATAAAGGATCACTCATGCTAGGCTGTATAATAGATTGACAGTGAAAAGGCTTACAACCTTCCTTTCTTTAAATTGGCATTATTGTGAAACAATGCACAAGTTATGATCCAATGTATCGATGACACGAACATTGTAGTTCGAGTACATGAAATGGTCATTGTATCGCAAAACTAAAAAAAGCCTACATCCGTTATGCAGCTTGCACAACGAAGAGGGTAAAGGAGTGGGAAGGTTGTTAACTGTAAAAGATTTACTTCACATAAAATCCTTAGAAGGAATAAAAATCATTGCGGGTCATCAAGGGATCAACAACGAAATTTCCATCGTAAATATTATGGAGAATCCCGATTCCTTCGATTGGTTGACTTCGAATGAATTGCTTTTATCCACCGGCTATATTTTCAAAGGAAATGAAGAGCTCCAGAACAAAATTATCAAGGAACTTTCCGAGATTAATTGTGCCGGTCTATGCATCAAAATGAAGCGCTACTTCGATAAAATTCCACAAAACATGATTGATCATGCGAACAAGTATGGCTTGCCCCTGCTGGAATTGCCCTTTGGCTATTCATTATCCAGGATCATTACGATTATTAATGAGAAAGCCACTGCTGAATACGACTCGTTGAACCGCCGATCGTTGGACATGCATAACGTTCTCTTTCGCATTGCCCTTGAAGGTGGCGGAATCGATCAAATCTCGTCGGAGTTGTCCAAAACGATCAATAATCCTGTCATTATTTTGGATCGAGACTGGAATCTACTCTATTACACAGACCGGGAAGGCAACCATCCGCCACTCAAGTCTTGTTTTCAGCTTGTTAAAAATCGACCGGTCTTCCCTATCGAGTTTTCCGAAACGATCCCAAAAAACATTAGCGAAATCAAGAAATCAATCAAACGCATCTATTATGGAGAAGACAAGGAAATCAAATGCCGCATCATGCCTGTAGCCGTAGCCAACTACGTGTATGGGTATATCGTTGTTTGGCAAACGATTCGTGAACTGGTTGAATTCGACTACATTGCCTTGGAGCAGGCAGCAACGATCATGGCACTGGAACGGATCAAGGCGAGGGAAATTGAGGAAGTCAAATTAAAGATCAGGCAGGACTTCTTTGACGATTTGCTTACCGGAAAAATCACATCGATGGATACCATTCAAAACCTTTGTGACTTGCACGGATTGAAATCTGACTATACGTATTATTGTATTGTGATCAATATTCAGCCCGTAGAACCTCAAAGCTACGAGGATATGGTCGTCAGGAAATATGAACTCGATCATACAGCAAAAAAATGCATGGACCTTGTTCACGATTTAGCAGGTAAGGCAGACGGCGAAATTACCTGCTTTTATCGAAATAACCGAATCATCGTTTTGGTTGGAAAAAATGAAAATAAGCCTTCGATTGCCGTAAGCGAGGCAAAGGCCTTTGCGAACGAACTTCACGAGGAACTTACCAAAAAAATAAAGAAAACCACGTTCCTCATCGGAATCGGCAGACAGTACAAAATGATTGCTTCGCTTCACAAAAGCTTTTCCGAAGCGCACGAAGCCATGCGGTTGATGCACCGCTTTGATGACAAACGCGAAGTCTCTCATTTTGAAGATTACTCGGTCTATCACTTTTTGGATTCTAATATCAAACCATCCGAGATGGAAGACTTTTTTCAGAAATGCCTGGGCAGCATCTACCAGCACGATCTTTCCTATGGAACAAGCTTTATGAACACCTTAGAAAATTACTTTATCCATAATCGAAATGTGAGTGAAGCAGCCAAAGCCATGTTTATTCATCGAAACACCTTCATTTACCGAATCGATAAGATCAAAGAAATGTTAAACAGCGAATTGAAAAATTCCGAAGAGTTGCTGCAAATCCAGCTAGCTTTGAAGCTGTTCCGTTTATTAAATAAGATGTAAGAAAACCCACCCTACACAAGCTCTGGCGGGGACCCAAAGAAAACTGCTCCTCGCAATGAGGGGCAGTTACTATTTACACTCTGAATGAACGAAATCAAGTGTAACTATCCTTACTGACGGGGTCCCCAAAGGATAATGGACACGCCGATAAGACAAACAGCCGCACCAATCCAGTCGTACAAGTCAGGCGTTTCTTTATCGATCCACCACCCCCACAAAACAGCAAGTGCAACAAACACACCACCATAAGCGGCATATACCCTTCCAAATGTCGGGAAATTTTGTAGAGCCGGTATGATACCATACGCAATGAGAACGATACTCCCCACAATTCCATACCACAACGGCTTAGACTCTCTGAGCCACAGCCAAACCAAATACCCCCCACCAATTTCAGCTAGACCTGCAAGCAGGAACAAGACAATGGCAGACATAAAAATCGTCCCCTCTTTATGAATGGATCAATTCTCCTTTTTTTAACGGAGACACATAATTGATAGAATAAGGATTCCATAAAGATTTTAGCTTCTCGACTTGAACTAACACAACTGTTACAAAAAAAGTACCATCCAGATACATGGATGATACTTTGATTAACCCCGAAAAATATTCTATTTTATTTCTAATTCGGCTTATTTGCAAACTCTTCTGCGGCCACACATAGATAGTAGGATAGCCCCGTCTGCTCAGCTTCAAGCATATTTCGATGAAATTCATCCTGTAAAAAGAATCGTGCTTGCGCAGCAAATCCAGTTGCTGTTGTCTCATGGACATGGTTATTCAAGAAAGAAATGTGTTGCTCCAATAGATCCTGCACCGTTTGATCATCGTATTTGATCCCTTCTTTCAGTGCATGGGCCATCCCACCCATAAAACGTTTGGCTTCCTGCGCCGCTTCGTTCATGGAATCAACATCTACTGGTGTTTCCTCCAGCAAGTCATAGTCGTACTTCTCTTTCAAATACCTGCTTTGCTCGGACAATGCATCCTTCCACTCCTGCTCACTTTCAAACCCGGCAAACATTTTGTTTTTATCCATGATTACTCCTTCCTTGGCGGACTGAATCGATTCATCAATCGTCTGAATCAAAACCTCTATTCTACGCATACGAGAGAGCAGAAGTTGCCTTTGATCAGTCAAGATCGATACCCGTTCAGGCTCACCATCCAGTAGCTCTTTAATTTGTTTGAGGGAAAAGTCCAGTTCACGGTAAAACAAGATTTCTTGCAGCCGCTCCAGCTCTTTTTCACCATACATCCGATACCCTGCATCACTGATGCTACATGGCAACAAAAGCCCAATCTGATGATAGTGGTGCATCGTTTTTACAGTTACTTTTGCTAGCTCCGCAATTTCCTTTACCGTATAAAGCATGGTACCTTCACCTCGGTTTTGATTCTAAGGGCTCCTGTTAGGTCAGAGTCAAGATGACTATTTTTTGTTAACTTGCTCAATTTTTAGTCCAAAAATTTGCGGTGGTTCGATATTGTTGTTTTGCAAGTACGTAGATAATTGTCCCCGGTGATGAATTTCATGTTCGATACAAGCCATCATGATTCTCCATGCACTCACTTCATGACCATGTAAAGTAGGAACTTTTTGGGCTAATTGCTCGTTCCTCAGTTTACCTAAGCCTTCTCTAAATGTGTTGTGACATTCCTTTAAGTACTGAGTAATTTCCTCTATACTTTCTCCATGCCTGCTATCATGCCCCAGGTAGGTCCACTCTCCGTGTTCGATAATATTTAAAAACATGAGCTGAGCAGAGCCTAAATGTCTAAGTAACTCTCCTGTTGAAAACTTATTTTCTGCTGGTCTCCATTCCAGAATGGAACTTGGCGTAACCCCCACATAGTTCATTGTGCGTTTTCGTACACTGTCGAAGTATTGGACAAATTCATTTATGTCATGAATCATAGCCGCTCACACTCCAATGATTATCATTTTTTAAACGTTTATTCTAGATTTACTCTTTAATCCCTCCCCATATGGCAAATATAACCAAAAATTGAAAACTGCTTTTGGATGAATAAAAAAAGGAGCAAATCATTTGCTCCTTTTTTTGTTTTGCTGGTCTTTGGAAGAACTAAAACAGCACTGTGCTTATCTGTCCGTATCATCGAAACATTACTTGGAGCCCAACATGCGCTGGGACTGTATAATAATTAAAGTCATTTTGACCGTCAAAGATTCCATGTGCTACTATTAAAAAGTCTTGTATGTGTAAAAAGCTAGAGGTGAGACATCACTTATGTATTGCATCTCATACATTCGTATTCGTTAATGAAAGGTACAGAACACTTATAACCCTTCATCCGTTTTTCGATTTTTATGGGTAATTGGGGTTTATTTGTGCTGTGCCTTTTTCATTTTCTACTCCGAATGAATGAGGTGTTTTTGTTATGCAAAAAAATGGATCAAGATATCGTAAAGGGGTATCCAATTTTCCTGGAAGGCACTTGTTAATAAACAAATACTTGATTAATGAACTGGTCAATCTGGCAAAGGTAAATCGAAGCGATACTGTGATAGACATTGGTGCAGGAACTGGAGCAATCACCTTTCCATTAGCTGAGAAAGCAGGAACTGTCATCGCAATCGAGAATGATCCTGTAAGTGTACAGAAACTAAAAAGTAGAATAAAAGAAGAAAAAAATATCAGAGTTAAGCAAATGGATGTTCTTCAGTTTGATCTTCCTCAAAATCCATTTTGTGTGGTGGCTAATATACCATATTCTATTACCACCCCCATATTCGAAAAGTTTCTAGGAGACCCATCCCTGTTATTGCAACGAGCCGTATTTATAATTGAGAAAGGAGCTGCCAAACGTTTTACAACTATCCCTATTACCAATCCACATATTCTAGCATGGAGAATGTGGTACGATATCACGCTTGTTCGAACGGTACTACCAAACAACTTTTCACCGCCGCCGAGTGTTGCTTCAAGCGTTGTCACTGTCTTTAGAAAGAAACATCCAGAGATTCCTATTCACCATCGGGGAAAATTTAATGCCCTTGCTTCCTATGCGCTCCATTATCCAAATTTACCGTTTTTCGAAGCCATTGGTGAGGTATTTACACCTCCGCAAATTACAAAATTGGTGAAAAAACTGAGAATAGAACGTAATCAACCGATTTGTTCTTTGAAAGAACAACAGTGGAGCCTGCTATTCCACGCCATGATAAGACACGTTGAACCTTATCGGTGGCCAAGGTCACGTAAGAGAAAGAGACATTAGTAAATTTCTATTGTGCTTGCAATGAAATAGCAGGATAAAATTGCGACAAAAGGAGACTTCAGCAAATGCAGAGTACCAATTACAACAAACACATTTGGGAAGAAAAAGTAAAGCAACAGAATCGTTGGACCGTGCCTGTAAGCAGCGAAGAGGTTCAAAGAGCAAAGGCAGGCGATTGGAGTATTGTTGTAACTTCAGTAAAACCTGTTCCGAAAGAATGGTTTCCTGAACTTCGTGGGAAAAAAGTGCTTTGCCTTGCTTCAGGCGGCGGTCAGCAAGGACCTATACTAGCTGCAGCAGGCGCAGAGGTAACCGTGTTGGACTTTTCGGAATTGCAGTTAAAACAGGACGCCTTTGTTGCTGAGCGTGATGACTTGCCTATCCGAACAGTTCTCGGCACAATGACGGATTTGAGTATGTTTGCTCCAGATAGCTTTGATCTGATTGTACATCCGGTTTCTAATCTGTATGTACCTGAAATTCAGCCAGTCTGGCAGGAAGCGTTTCGTGTATTGAAGCCGGGAGGTATATTAATCAGCGGTTTTATGAATCCCGTATTTTATTTATTCGATTGGGAGCTTGAAGAGAAAGGAACACTTCAAGTGAAACATTCCATTCCGTATTCAGAACTCGATTATTCAACAGAAGAAGAGATTGTAAAGAATGGCATAGCACTTGAATACGGTCACACGTTGGAGCAGCAGATACAAGGGCAAATTGATGCCGGTTTTGTTATTACCGGGTTTTATGAAGATACTTTCGGAGGTAAAAAGCTATTGGATCGCTATACGAGCAGCTTTGTTGCAACAAAAGCCATAAAGTTGAAAAATAACGGGTAATCGTCATACCGACAACTTTCCCCTTTGGGCATTTGGTGATAAAAAAGGGATACAGGTATTAATCATGACTAGTGCCTGTATCCCTATAATCCACCCTGCATCTTTAGATGTCTATTTCCTATCATTGATTACTAATCGATTAATAGCCCAAACCACTCACGCCATTTCTTTGCTTTTTCTCCATCTGGTTCAATTCCACTATTTGATGATGTAACAAAGGGAATCATCTGCCAATCTTCTGAACCAGGACATCCTATTCTCGTCCATCTGTTCATAAAATCAATAAAATTGTTCCCTAACCTGTAACCATGACCTTCACCATCATCGTGCGATAAATAAACAACAGAGTAATCTGGCCCATTTTCCAAATCAAATGCAAGGAAATCACCATTCGAGATATCTTTAAACGCTAACTTATTATGCCAGACGCAATCATACGGATCTGTTGGATCAGGGAATACATTTTGTACCCAACTTTTACGATTATCATCAATCTCAACTAGTTCAAATAAATTCCAACTGCAATCACTGCCAAATATTCCCCTAAAATCCTGTGGTAAAGGAATGCTTACATCTTCGTCGTCAGGTAGTCTCCAAGAAAACTCTACTCCAGCAGAGAACTCTAACATAGCTGTTCGAAAGGATGGTGGAAGTTTTACTCCTAATTTATTTTCAGCATCCTCTATCTGCTCCAAAGTTGCCGGAGGTTTAACAAGTACTCCTTCTGATCCACCACCTAGATTACGACAAGCTTTTAATGCAGCATCCCATCTGTTTATCCAAAGCTCCCATGGCTTAACTTGATTTTCCATTATTAAATTCACTTCCTTACTAACTCCGACTCGTATTGCTTTCGATCAAAGACAAAGGGTCCTAATTCATCATATTTCCAATGTCCACCTGCTGATTCTGGTCCTCTATGTGGCTGTTCAAAATCACTCCAAATTACTCGGTCATCTTCAATTGTGATCTTAACAAGGAATGGCCAGCATCCAGGGCAACCACAAACACAATCCAGGACTGCAATCTTTTCATGATCACCAAGCAGATCTAATGACACCCCTAAAAAGTGTTTGGATGGTAAAAACACCTCATCTGGTCTCAATCCTTCATACTCTCCTGCAATGTCTTCGGCAAAAGGTGCTTCGTACTCTTTCAAAATATCTATTAACTTTCGACCATTAATATAAATCTCAACAGTTTCAGTCTGATTGTCTTCGGAGTATCCAATACTTAAGCTTACTTTATCCATATGTAACACCCCTTTATATACAAAACGAGCTACCCATACAGGTAGCTCGTTTTTGAAGACTTACTCTTCGTTGCAGATCAGTGATGACTCTTCTCAAGTACCATACCCGTAGTTTGACCAAGGTCGTACAGTCTACAACTTTGTTTTTCAGTCTAATACTTATTTTCTAGTCTAAAACTTTATTTGCTCGGTGTTCGAGCATAAAAAAGTTGTATACTTCCACTCTAATAATCATTGATTTTAAATACAAATTTCCCTTAAAAGAATTATTAGTTATATACTAAAGCTTGTTATGCTGTTTCCAAATTTATTAATGATCTTATAATAAAGTTGTATACTACTTTTATATACTAATTCCAAGTATATGAGAATCAATTTCTAGTTTTACTTGGGGTTGGAAGAGTAATTTGAATAATAATCACCTTTATTTTATATCCCAATATCTTCCTTTCTGTGAAAAAACCACCCTGATATCTTTTTGCTTGCACTGATTTAGTTGGATCAAATACAACATAGAAAATTTCTAACAGTTTACTATCATCGCCTTCTCCTAATAGATATTCTTCAATTTCTCTGAATCCTTGCTCATGATATTTAGCACCGCGCCATATTTTTGTTTCATAAAGTATCCTTCCGTTTTTAGTAAATGCGAGTAAATCTATTTGTCCTCCTCGAACTTCTACTTCACGATAACTCCTTTCTGATAAAAATGCTTGCAATAACCCCCTTCCAATACTTTCCTGTGGGTTACCACCTACATAAATGTCCTTATAAAGTTGTCTTTCAACTAAGGATTTAAATCTTTGCATCTCTACATTTGCATCACCAATTTGGTCATTATCCCATCCTAACAATGTTTTAGATAATGCAATATCAACCTCTTCAAAATTTAGTATTAAGCTTTTGCACAAAAGTGCTATCTTTATCCACAAATTATCGCGGTATGAATTTATTCTTTCTGTACTTGCGTATTCATCTAATTTAAAGGAAAACTGAACACATATTTTATCAAGGTTATCGAGGAATATTATTAAATCTCGACCTAAATCACCAAGTGACTTAGAAGTTAAATATTCTATGGCATTTTTAGGTGTATTATCGGAATTATACTCAATTATTGGGTTTAATAAGTAACCTAGCATATTTGTAATTCCTATTAAAAACCACAACAAGATATTAATTAATCTTAGGTGAGCAGAGTCTTGACAATCGTTTTCTAGCTGTTTTACTTCTTCTATTAGCCCTAAATATCTGATTAGAGCTTGTTGAATTGATAGCCGCTTAGTTGGTATTTCTTCCAAGACCTCAAAAACACCACGACAAATTTTCAAATATTGCTTGATGATTGTTTCAATCCCTGTTGACATATTACTAAGGCTCAAATTATCAAACTTTATCTTTGCTTTATTTAAAGAGATCTCAGCTTTTGTCCAACGGCGTGATGCAAAAGCTTCTCTATATTCACCCAAATATTGATACGCCTCTATAATCTCTCTGACTGACTGTTGGTTTCTATCCAAATACGATTTGCTAAATCTATCATTTAAAATAACGTAAACGGTTTTTTCAAATTCTTTTAGAATAAAACTTGTATCCCTATCCAACCCATAAGCAATTGTATTACAAATGTTTATAAAGTGTCTCCAAAAATCATTAGTACTTTCAGATAGTATCAATGAAACTGTAAAAGCTGGTATTAACTCCTTAAGATCTGCACCCATCCGAATTAATAAAACCGCTCTATTGTTATGGGCACGAGAGAGATTTGGGTAATTTTCAATAATATAGTTAAAAAGAACTAGAGAATCTCCCAATTGATTATTATTCATAAGAGCTAGTGCGACATTGTGCATTATATAAGGGTTAGTTGGGTCTGATCTATATAAAGTACGCCATATTTCTAGTTCTTGTGAGTAGTTTTTCGACATATGATATAACAATGCTTCACTTTTCAACTTTTCATTATCATTATTCTCCATATAAGACCTCTTCTTATGATATTTTTATGAATCTCTTCCAAACAAAAATCCAGTTGATTCAAACACCAAAAATATCTAGAGGATTTTCTAGCTTGTTTCTGATTGTGATTATTGAGATAATAGTGACTTTGACTTCCTCCTCAACACTTCCCCGTGGTTTACCCCATATACTTTCTTGGATGAGAAAGAGATAGACTCGATCCGAATTAAGCATTCAGAGTATTGACTATTCATCTGGATAAAATGCAGATGGAGTGCTGGCACACATGCGTACTAAATGCAATTGATCGGCGAGTCAAAAGAAAGGGTTCATCCTCAAAGGGATCTTCTTTCTCTCCATCTATGCTTCAAAGGTTCACTCCGTCTTACCTTATCAAATTTATTGACACTGAGAATGACGTTCCTACTAGGGGATGAAATCTATTAATATAGTTTGATTAAATAGACAGAGCATAAAGACCGTGTGCAGAAGTGAATTTATGATAAGGTAACTTCAACTAAATTTTCTTCTTCTATCCAAAAATCAATCAACTTTGTTAGTGAAGATGTATGTGTCTTCCCCAATGGTGTTCCCAACTCAAATTGCTCGTCCAGTCCTCCTTTGCTAAAATTTGCCGAACCCATATATCCCTTAGTCTCGTCAACTAAAAGCAATTTTGCATGGAACCATAACCGTTCATTTCTAATTTTTCTTGCTTCAAAAAACCTCATATTTTCTTTATTAAATCTTTTATTTACAAATTTAAATGCCTTTTTATTGGTTGTTATTGATAAGTCACTTGTAATCCAATCAATCCTAATACTATCCCTATTCTTAACTAATGCCTCTAGGCTAATTAGGAAATGGTTAATTCCATCCTCAGAAAAATAAGGGGAGAAGAAGATGATGCGCTCCTTCCCCGACAATATTAAATTACGTATCCACGAGTTTAAATGATTAAACGAAGAGGAAATGTTCTTTGGAACACTTCTTCCATTAGGTAGAGTCCAGAGTAACTTGTCTTCTTTACCTTGAACAACTGTAAAATCCACTTTTAATAAAATCTCCACCGACTCTAATATTCTTTGCAAGAGGTTGTCATCGAGGATAAAAAATTTATCCCCTTTCCTCATTAACAAGTTAGACTCCTCAAGTAATCTAAAGAGACTTTGAGCAACTTGTACATCTAATTTGTTAGAGTATAAATCCAACCAGTCTTTCAACATAAACCCTTCTGATTGATACCGAGCTCCTAGATAGCGAAACATGCCTGCCCATTCAATAACACTAATCTCCGATTGTCTCCGTTTAAGTAATATTACTAACTCCTGTATTTTCAATCAACTTCCCCCAACGGCTTAAAATGTCATCAACCTCTTTAGAAAAGTAACCTGCAACCTCAATTATTTCATTGTAGTCCTTTATAATTCCGCCAGTGAGTAAATTCCGACTCAATCCATGATTAAAGTGACGACACGAAAATTTTAAGTATTGACATGCATGACATGCCCCATGGTGCTCCCTGCAAACGGGATCAAATAAACAAGTATGTGCCTTATCATACGAACACTTTAGCCATTTAGATAAATCGTTATCGAATACAGCGATTAGCGCACCCATCCCTCCACCCTGAAGCTTAGACACGTATATTGCTCCTGATAATGCAGATGGAAACAAATATTCTGATAAGCTGTCTACATCAAGGCCTATCAATGTTTTTCCTGACTGCAAAAACACATGGAGGTAGGTATGAAGAAGACGGAAAACCATTATTGAAGCTAGTGTTTTTTTATTATTCAAGTAATCCTTTGGCGAAAGTCTTGAAATGTCTTCTTCCC
The DNA here is from genome assembly GCF_049846925.1 of Brevibacillus nigriterrae. Taxonomy (NCBI): domain Bacteria; kingdom Bacillati; phylum Bacillota; class Bacilli; order Caryophanales; family Paenibacillaceae; genus Brevibacillus; species Brevibacillus nigriterrae. The sequence goes on along the minus strand of NZ_JBNCMT010000007.1, from coordinate 27,905 downwards.
TAACCTCGGAAAATATGAATTGACTATACAAATAACTATGTGATTCTGCCTTTGACTTTGGCACAAAAAGTTTGTTATCAATGAAATCATTTACCTGTAACCACGCTAATACTCTAGTAGGATCCAATCTAAATAAAATTGCCTCGTTCTCATTTTTTAGTACAGGAATAACAGTCTTATCTTTCCCTTTTATCTTTTGTTTAAAGGGATTTAAAACAGATTTATTTCGATCAAAAGACTTTCTTGTATAACCGATTGCCATTGAAATAACGGGAAACCTTTCTAATAACATTACATTGTCTAAACCATAGCTATTCAATTGAGACTTTGCATTAATATATTCAGTTTGTTGTATATAATTTTGTTTTTCTTCTGCCTCTTTAATTTTATGATCCAAATTTTTACCTTCGTTCTCATACCAAGAGAAAACCAACTCGTGCATAGATCTATCTTTTATTATCTGACCTTTTGGCACATCCTGACCAAACAGGGACTTGACTTTAGAAACAATTTTTTCTTCTACTGAATTTAAATCTGACATGCTTAATCCAGCAAGTTTTAACACCATTTCTCTTTCTGATTCATTGGAGGCGCGTTCCATCATTTTCTTTATTGTTTCATTCTCACTACTAGCTTCAAAGTTATCTTTAAAGTTGTTAACTTTTATTTCTTCCAAGCCAAGTAAAGCTGCAAATTGTAGATATGAGAAATTAGGATTCTCCATTCTTTTATTTAGAGTACTATTTTCCAAATTCACAAATGATCGAATTGCTGGATAGTGTACATCTCCATCCGCTAGGTGTGTCCCACCTAAAAATCTTCGATTTTTTATAGAACTGGGTAAAGGTAGAGTAGTCATTTTGGTACCAAGTTCACCCAGTGATTTCTTACTTTTATTGTTGTACCAAGTTGCAGTCGTGAACCTACGTGTATCAAACATTCTGATTCCATCTAGCCTATCTTTCCACGTTTGTCCATCATTTAATTTTACGTTTATGGGTTGTAAATCACCATTAGCATGTATTAATGCATAGGGATATTGATGGATTTTCCCTTTATTACAAAACTCACACTTCATTTGAGGATTTTGTTTTATTAGCTTATCAGTATCCATGTATATATGTGTGTTTCCGCAGCTACTATTATTACAATAAAACACTAGAGGAAAAAGCTCGCAGTTCACCTCTTCAATTTCCCCAACGAACCACATATCTTCTCTATTTGGAAATAAACTATAGTTGAGTTCATGATTGATACTCCAATCTTCAATAAATTTTTGAGCGCTTTTTAGCAAGTGATCCGTAGATTCGTTAAGTGCTCGTAACCTCAAATCCTTTACAATGAACCACCTTCCCTTTTCCATAAAAACTGAACCTGGCAAATAGTTAAACAATACCTGGCTTCGTCCACGCTTAACGTTTGGCATATTTTCCCTCCTTACTTTTTTCTAAATAGATGATGTTTTAAGTATTACGGTTGTCTCTGCCGTGGAAAGCAAGGGTAACCCTTCTTCGATATCCCTAAAGCTGGTTATCGGATTAAGAATTCTTTCATCCTTAATTTTTATAGTTGTGGGTGAAGAATTCAGAATGTGGTCCTTCTCATTAAAAATTTGTTCAATTACCTCATTTGCTTTTTCGCGGGATGTAAGAGGAAAGTAGCTATAATTGGTCCCAATAATATTTTTTAGTTGTTTAATTAATTCTTCAGTTACTAATACACCCTTGGCTGTAACGTTACCAATATATTTTTGATATTCACCACAACTGTAAATCGTTTTATCGTGAATTTGTGAATGGAGGCACAAAAGCAATCCTGATAAAATTCCTGGTAATGTTCTTTCTATAGCTTTTAATGCCATCCGATTTATAGGCACAGGATCCACTAATCTATCTAGAAATGTATGATTTTGAATAAAGAATTGATATTGAGACCTTTCCCGTAAATCATTTGGCCTAAAGCTTACTACAACTAGTCCCGCATAAGTTCGTGCAGAACGGCTGCTTGCTTGAATATATTCTGCCTGCTTAGAAGGCATGCCCGCCATAAAGAAAGCATTTATGCGTTCTAAGTCTACTCCATGACTAATTAGACTTGTTGCAATTAGAGTATGTAGTTTTTCTTTATACTCTTTGCCACTCCTTTCTGATTCAATCCGATCAATTGCAGCGACTATCTTATCCATATCATTCTCACCAGTCAGCATTTCCACTTGCAAATCAAAATCCTGATCTGTATCACGTTTTAAATATGGTGTGGTTGTCTCATTAATTCTTCGTTTGACATCATACCCCATTGATTTTTGATTAACATAAACCACAGAAAGATCATAAATAGACAAAAACTCTTTAAATTGACCTTCTGACTTTACACTATCTAGATTCATTTTTTTCCATTCAGTAGCAGAACTACTATAAAGTCTTTTTATTTCTTTATGATAAAGATAAAGACTTCGTCCTATTACCTCTTCCTGAGATTTTGTATGTGGAAGTATTCCAATATATAGGCGGCGCAATATCTCTGGCTTACTTGTAGCGTAAAAGGATTCTCCATCCTTATAACCCATTGATGGATATTTCCTAGGAGGACGGACATAGAGATGATTAATATGATGCTCATATGACTCTATTGTCGCTGTAGCTGCTATTATTTTTGGCAAATGATACTTCTCTCTACCAAAAGCTCTTGCAAATTCGTTTAAAACTCCTTCATAATGTCCATTTAGTGCTCCTAACTCTTCTTTCAGCAAATGCAGTTCATCTTGTATAAAGAAACATGGTACCGGGTCATAAAAATCTGCTCTTAGACTTTGAACATTTGCTTTATCTGATGGGGTTGCCTTGGCATCGCATGAGTTAAAATTATCAAAAACGCCTACTATACAGCGATCAGAATAATACCCATGTTTTTTACATCGCCCTCCAACTTGACCAAAAATATGCGAGAATTCCCTATATCTACCCAGGATCGCAAGCTTATCTACCGTTCCACAAATAACACTTGGAACAAACCTATACGTTTCGGAATCCGTAAGATAAATTGGTAATGATCCATTAAGGATAGGACTCTTATATACAAAACAATCTGGATTGAGACATTTGTGTAGAATTTTCCATGCGTTATCGTCAAAATCCAGTTTCAATTCTCCATTACACATTGGGCACTTATGAAGCAGCATTGCCCTTGTTTTACTTACTTCTGTTTCAAAATGTTCTTTCTTTTTAGTTTCGCTTAAAAAGTTATCAGTGTTTCCCGAACCTGCAAAAAAGCCTATTGAAAAAGGAACACCTTTACCATTAAGCTCGGGATTATTTTGCCTGTGTTTTTCAGCAACAATTAAAACTTTTGCCAAACGATCTAATTGGTTTTTTGACAACATTCTCAATGGGAATCTTATCCACGTGGACACTCCGATTTTTTTACCCCTTAATCGGTCAAAAAATAATGCGCACACAATCAACCCGAGATAGGCCTCTGTTTTTCCTCCTCCTGTCGGAAACCAGAGGACGTCAGCATATTGGGCTGATTGTAGGATTTGTTCTTTTTTCATTTCGTTATTTGGCATTTCTCTAAGGTAAAGACTAGGTAGTATTCTCAAAACAAATATGATCTGGAACAGTCTCCATGAGGTGTACTTCCCTTTACCTGATTCCTTGAATACCTCATTCATCATGTTGAAAGCGGACATCAACCGCTTGTCTCTGTTTAACGAATAAATCCCTAACTCAAAAGATTCTATCTCCTCAATAAATTCTTTCATGTCCTGCTTGCAACTTTGAACTTCCTCATCTGTTCGTAAAGGCTGCTCTTCATCTCCACGATTATCAATGTATTCTTGCCAACTACTCAGGTACTCTCTCATTCTAGAGGCGACTTCTTTTAACGATTTATTTGCTTTTTCGGGCGTGGTTAGGTCATCAAAACCTACAGATAAATCCCCTCTCGTTCTGTAAAGTTTTTGGAAATATACAGGAACCGTTTCACTTCTTAATCCACCTTGTATACTTTCTCCTACGCAATTTATCCCCTTAACAGCGTACTGCTTATTGTATTTATAATCTCTAGGTGCCCCATCAAACTCGAAAGGAACATGCTCTCCTTGAAGTATTTTCACAGATATCTCACAATCAAAAAACTCAAGTGCATGTCCTGATGGCTTTTCCCCAAGTTCTTTGTTCGGTACAGGTGTTTGATTGATTAAGGAGGCAACAAATCTTGTTAATACTTGACCGTTTTCATCCTTGTACATACGAGGATCTACTACGATAGCAGCACTCCAGTTTGGAAGAATAACTTCTGCACTCCTAATACTTTTTAACCATTCAACAAAGGAGCCTTCACTCTCAGGACGTTTATTTAATGAAATTGTTCCCGTTTTGGATAATAGTTCTTTATTAACCGAAAATAAGTCTTCCCAGGTAAGTGTTTTTTGTATTGCTTCAAGAATATAGGGCATTAAGTCAAATTTATGAGAAAACAATCTTTCGTAATCAATATGAAATTCAACATCATCAAAATTAATTAAAATCTGTCTGTATTTCTCAAGTAACTTCAGTCCATCTTCTTTTCTATTACCCAAACTTTCTTGGTCTTCACCACTACTATCCTGTTCATTGTGGTTCTCGTTAAAATTCTCTTCCTGGTTTACTAAGTAGCCTAACGCCTTTATCTGCTCACTATAGGTAGGGAAAATTCTTGGATAAATTTTAAATGATCCTGATACACTTAACTTTACTTTATTATTGGAGGGTTTAACCAAAAATTCTAATCCCATATTGCAATTTTTAGATAGACTTCTAAAAGAAATTTGGGGATCCATTTCCCTACTTTCTCCTGACAGATGCCGCTTGAATTCTGAATCCGGAAACAACACTCCTGAGAAAAATCTCCTGATCGGCTCTTCACCAACAACTTCAACATCATTCCGCCCAAGCATCCCTTGTTTTATAACTTCTTGCATGTGTGTTACAAAACGAATTTCATCATTAATTCTCTGCTTACTGGACAACTTTTATCATTCCTTTCTGCATTAAGTTGTTTATACTACCTTCATCAATTTTTCTGTTAATAATAGATTGAGGCACTACATACTCTATTTCTTTTTCAACCTCTAGTATCTCTTTTAGCTCCAACACATCAAGTACGTCCTCCAGAGGTATGCGGATTTCAGAACCAAGATCCAACCATCTAGTTCTTGGTTGATTGTATGATGAGATCCTTGCAGCTTGCTCCATGATCACTTTCCCTAATGCTCTTCCCAGTTGTATATGGATTGTCCAAAGTTGCCTCATAGCTTTATAAATTAATTTCCATCTATCAACATAATGTTTTTCTCCTATAGCTAATGAAACTGCCTTGACTGTTTTTTCATCTCTTACTAAAGTTACGTTTCCTTTGATCCAACTTGCGACTGCGCCCTTTGAGGAAATGGAGCTGCCCTTTTCTCGTACAGCTCGAAGTATTTTTTCATATGTTTCAGACATATACTGATTTTCGTCATGGTATTTATACCAAAGTAATTTAATCATTTCTTTCCATTCTTCAGTACTTATCTGTATCCATTTCATTGTCAAAGTGTTGGAAGCCAAACTAAGAACGGTATCGAATAATTCTTTTTTCTGATTTACTTTTAGTTTCACCCATATATCCCCTCTTTGTAGTTCTAATGGGTGCACATCATCTACCTGTTCCCCTCTAGCTTTTTTTATTTTTAGACCGAGCCCTTCTTCGATTGAGCAAAAATAATAGCTTAATTGCTCTGGATCTCTCATGTCTCTTGTAAATACTTTTATTGCCTTGCAATAATATTCTGGGGCATCTATGGTATTGTAAAAATACTCCCCCGCATTAACTATTTCATTTTCAATCATTTCATCGTCGTCATTATCATTATCAGACATCATTTGTAGAAGAATACTGTCTTCAAATAATGGATCAATCCTTGCAGTATCAGTTTCTTGATAGTCTTGAGATTGTAGTGGAGAACACTTGATTACATAGTCTGTGATTTGAACAGATGATAAATTTGAAGCATTGTCTAATTTAGCAATTTTAAAGAACCTATAAAATACCTCCGCCATTTTTTCTTTATATAAGGTACTTTCCCCATATAACTTGTTGATTTGACTTTTATAAATAGAGACTTCACTGGGTAAAGCAATACAGAAGATTTCGGTGTTATTGGAAAAAAAGAAGGAGCTTAGATATTTTGATTTCCATGGGTTGGTTAGTATTATTTTTGGAGGTAGTTCATTCTGGTCTAGATAAATTTCTTTGAGCTGGTTTTTAGCCCATTCCTCTTGTGCTGTTACTTTTAGATTTCTAAGCTGCTCACCACTTACCCCGCGATACTTTAACCAAGTTTTTAATTCATTTCCCACAGTTTTATCATCAACAACTATAGTAATCTTGCCTTCTTTTTCTGGGGATAATTTAATGAGCTTGAATAACGCTTCAGATTTCGGACTTTCTTTTTGCTGCTTTAGAAGGGTGTAAATTTCATTAATACACTGGGAAAGCTGTGGTAATAAGTTATCAATTATTATCTTTTCTTCGTAACCCTCCGGTGGAATTTTTTTTGCTCTTGAGACTAACTCTTCAATCGTTGGTTTACCATCTGCATTCCTAGATCTCTCGTACCATTCCAATGGGATAGGTAAAGAGCATAGTTTTAATAATATATTTGACAGTCGTACGATTGCTTGCGGCTTCGTTCCGTTCTTCGCCCTTGAATTTGAAATTAGCAAATTGCCTGTTGCAATTAACTTTTCTAATACATTAATCCCTGACAATCTATAAATAGCAAACTCACTTGCTGGTTCGTTAATAAAGGGTATGGATGCATGTAAATTCCAAAAGGCTGTTACAGGGTTAAAAGTGTCGTTTTCTTTTATTTGGAAGTTTTCTTTGAGTTTCCACAGATTGAAATGATCAATTGGTAAAACATTATCAATCTTTGCTAATATATCTAAGTTAGTATTTACGTCGTGTAATGGACCTACTACAATAACATGCTTTGCATTCCGTTTAGCCCACTCGATCAATGCTTCTGCTCTTTTTCTATGACGAAAAGGTAATAAATCAACAATTATTACTCCTGGTTTTTTCTCCAATTTTTCAGGTAATGAATGTCTTACTGCTCTAAATATGCCTATCCATGGAAGACTTCCATCATTGTTTTCTTTCTCTTTTTTCTTTTTAATCTGTTGCTTGTTAAAATTAAACCTCCTAAAACTCCCAGCCTCAACGGTGTATGTATTGATATAATCCCTAAGATGCGCTCCCGCAGCTGAAGTTCTCCAAATATGCGCAAGCATTTCTATATTGTCTGTTATTATTAAGATTCCTTGCGATTCTTCGAATTTGGCACCTAGCTTCGGGTAGAGACATTCTCCAAGATGCTGGAAAATCAAATGATAAGAAAGAAAAAGTGGAAAAGCATACGAAAAAGGCGGAACCAGCAAAGCTAAATCTCCACTATTTTTATTTTCTATTGAAAGCAAATGGGCTTTTAGTGAAAGAGAGAGGATAATATGATCTACACTTGATGGAAGGATTCTTGATTCAATAGCATCGCTTTCATTGCCTTCACTAGCTTCAATTCCTTGCAAAGCTTCAAGAAGCCCATATTTATTATGGTTCAGCATACCTCTACCAAGATCAAAGCCTGAAAAGCCAGTTAATTCATTATAAGATCCATAAAAAATCTTTTCTGGAATAATGGCTTGTAGGGCTTTTTGTTTTTCATAACTAGACAATTCTCTTCCCATTGTTACCACCCTTGAACGGTTTTGGTTCTAAATTTTATGGTTTGTGTATCATTATAACTAAAAATAGCCAAAAATAGATTTATTATGGCAAAAAAAGTTCTACAATGCATCCAGCATTGTAGAACTTTTTTAGATAGTAAAGCGGTTTATTACCTCTCCTTGAAACGGATCGAAATTAAATTCTGGTCGAGTATCTCCTTTATACAATATTAATATTCTGTCTATTTTTGTAGCTTTACCCTGTGTTTTACCCCAAATTCTTGTTACTTTATCACTATCAGGAAGGTGGTCTTCTACGATTCCAAGCAAATTCATATTGGTTCTATCTCTCAATTCTTCCCAAACGTGTTGAGCCAGCTTTAGTGGCTCCTTCCCAGGCTTTGCAACATCACCAATAACAAAACATGCAACTCCTGAGTCTTCTAGGACACTTTCACACTGATTAATTATCTCTCCCATAAAATCGACATAACCAGATAGAGTATGCTTATCATCTAATTTGAGATTCTTATCGATTAACTTAATATCCTCACCAAGTACCCATAAACGAATCCAGTTAAATGTTCCGTAATTAACAACTTGTAAATATGGTGGAGAAGTAAAGACCATTTTAATTCTCTGTTCTGATATATATTCATTGTTAATCTGGGAGAAGGTTCTAGCATTAGCTAAATATGCATCTCCTTGATTTACCGGTATGTTATTTTTGTAAAGTCTTCTCACTTTAGTTATTAGTTGATCAAATACATCAACTTTCGGTTTGCTTAATCCATGCTTTTGAATGTAGTTCTTCACATAGTTTGGCGACATCGAAAATGTATTCGGCATACTGATAGATAAGTAGCTTGTTTCGCCATTCTTCTTATGTTTCCCGTGCATAATTCCCATTAGTGCAGCCAATATGAATCTGTCTACATCACTTATATCATTTTTCCAATTAGCAAACATATTTTTGATGAATACAAGTTGAGGTAGAGTGGTTTCTTCATGAAACAACATTGTTATTTGCTCTGGTACATCGCTGATATCGGGCCTAACATACATTATCTTCAATTGTTCAATTCTGTTAATTACCTCTTCAAGTGATGGTGCATTTAATTTTGCACTTGTTAATAAATATGCTAAGGGATTAAGGTCTGTCCCGATACCAATTCTCCCAGAGTTACAAGCCTCTAATGGAGCTGTTCCTCTCCCTGAAAATGGGTCCAGAACTACATCCCCTTCATTTGTGAACTGCTCTATAAAATATCTAGGCATACCTGGTGGAAACATAGCTAAATACGAACACATTGAGTGAAAGCTGTGTCCCCATCTTTTAGGGATTAATCTCCATGTTGGTACTATTTGTTCAGGGGGATGTCCTTCCCCACGCACCATATATACAGTCATTTTCAAACCTCACCTCATCACTTTAGATTATCTGTTAGCAATTTCATTATCAATATATTTTTTCAGAAAGAAATAATCTCTTCCAACAATTATTCCTCTTAGTTTTCCTTTTTGTACCTGTCTAATTACCGTGGTATGGGATTTATTGATTTTTTTAGCTACTTGCATTGATGAGTAATAGTACTCATCTATAGTGCGCTCCAGATCAAATTCAACTTCGTGCATCTCTAACAATTTTTCCAATTCAGTTCGCAATAGTTGTCCTTCATAAGCTTGAAGATAATTTCCATTTTTTGCAGCCTGCTTGATAACTTCATTGTAGTGATTAATTCTTTTATTAATTATTTCCTTCAAAATGGGCACAACCTTAACGATACGATGTTTAAAATGCATTTTCTTCCTATATTATAGCAAAAACAGATTAATTTTGCAATTTAGAATGCACTTCTAGTAACTAAAAAACTGTAATTCCTTTTATTACAAAGGCTGTTACAGTCCCAGTATTACTAGCTATTTACCTTACTCATTATTCTTTCCGTCCATCTGTCTAAGCTCTGTGGTTTGATATGCTTTACCTTCTTAAAGTGAAGCTCAATACATTGGTCAAATGCATCTCTGTCCCAATGCCCGCCCTTTTCTACTAAGCTCTTCAGTAGGTTTTGTATGTAGTTTTCTATACGCGGCGGTTTTAATGGTTTTATAGATGAAAAAAGCAGTGTAGAAATCGACCAATCATCAGGTCTGGCAATCTCTAAAATATATGTGGGTAATCTCCCTTCGGATTCGATGCACACAATTGCACAAGTACGCCTATTTCCATCGGGACAAATAGAAAATCTCTTTCCCAAGGGTAATTGCACAACACCCATTGATATTCTGATCTGCGGGAACTCTTTCTGCATGTAATGAATTAACTTGAAGAACGACTCTAGCCCCAATCCATGAAAAATCGGAACAGCAAGAAGAGTGTCAAACTCTATTGGTGATGTATCCCCACCGTACATTGAATCATGTGTACTAACCTCTTTTCGTCCGTGTTCGTTACGTCCACCCCTACCTTGAGAATACTTGGTGCTGGGCTCTATTCCTATTTCTTGCAAAGCTACTCGATTAATTTTCATGTCTGGCATGTGTTGATAGCCATGCAATGTAGCCATGAGTTCTAATACATCCTGATGGCTATTTATTTTTGAAGATTCGCTGTTGTCATTTAAAATGAATCCCTTCTCCTCCGATATTTGGGTTACTATGCGGCTTTTTTGAGGGCGTTCAATTTCAACATTTCTCTTCAATAACGGATGGGAATAAACAATTTTATTAAAACGGACGTCGAATCCTGTAACGCCGATAAACTCCATAACTAAAATGCTTTTTCCTGCTTGAATTCCTCGAAATGTTATCTGACTTTTACCTACAATTGGGAATACAGTTTCTAAAGGAATATTTCTAGTTCGGTTATTTGCAAAAGAATTCTCAGACTGCCCTATAGTCCCTTTTACTAAGTTGGTATATGTAGAATCCCAAACTGTTCTTGCGAATTTATTGAAATAGAGCCATACCAAATGAAGGACATTTTTTTCGTTTATTAGGCTTTTTGGAAACTCTTTGCTTAAATAGATGTGTAATTCACTGTCGAAAATTCTAATCTGATCAATAATGAGCTCCAATCCATTAGGTTGGAGTAATTGATGAGCAAGAGTTCTTGAGGTAGCTAACATACTTCTAATGATCTCAACACACGGAATGTAGTAGTCATATTCACCTACACTCCGTTTCCACACCTTTTGAGTCCCTAGCTCCTGATTACGATAAAGAAAGTAAAGCTCTGGTGGCATATCAAAACTGGAACAAATCTGCCCTTGCTCCGCATTAGGAATCTCTACTGAACTAATTGTTCCCTTTTTCGTAGATATGGCTAGACCGTCTATGTATTTCTGACCTAGACGTAAAGCAGGTAGGATTCCCCATGAGAAATGTAAAATCTTAATCTCATTGGTTTTTCGTTTAAATGCTACGGGTAACATCCAATTCCCATTTACATCTCGATACGGTGAACAAAACCAATAAAGCTCTACCACTTCAGCCTTTGGAAATTTCCATGGTCTAAGTTTTAAAGACGACATATATCCACTCCTTACATCTGAAGCGTCTGATCTAATTCACTTATTAGTTGGGGAGAAAGATCATTTTTTAATCCAGCAAGTCGTAAGATTTTCCATCGCTCAACTATATCATTCTCCTGAACTAGTTGCTGAGTAGCCCATCTTAATCGTCTAATCTGATATTTTTCAATAGTCTCTATGACGCTCTCTAGATACATCTTTGTCTCTGGCATTTTTTTCAGGTGCTTCTCGAGTAAACCTAACTTACCAATTTTTTTGCCAATCCTACTTACTGTGATTTGCACAGGCTTACTCTCATTCAACAACTCATTTACACAGTGGAAAACAAGTCCTAAAACCTCTTGATCTCTAAAAGCCCAGTCTACGCGTTTGTTTACGGGTCGAGACCTTAATGTTATTGGTGAATGTGCATTTAGCCATTGTTTATCATGACGGTACAACCATGTAAAGGCAGATTGGTCTTTTTTTCTGAGTGCTGTTTTTGATATGGTGGGGTATTCCTGCAACAATTTTGACCACTGTTTACGGTAGTGTTCACGTCTATTATCTCTATTATTAGACTTGATCTGCTTTTCGAACCTATGATTTTTCAGCCATTTAGGTGATAGTCCCAGCAAGATGGCATACTTTTTCACGGTATTAGCATCCGCACCCAATTGACGAGCTGTTTCACGCAAGCTTAAGTTTTCATTTCTTACTAGTTTTCTTAGCTTTGCTTCCCATACGGGTCCAAACACTTTAATTCGACCAATTTTCTTTTGATCATCTTTTGTTTGATCTGGTCCTCTTCTGGAATAGATAAAACCGCATGAACACGCAAAAGTGGCCACAGGTTTCTTTGTATCTGTACATCGAGTGATTTCTATCTTGTTAACTACTCGATTGAGATAATGATCTGCTGCTTTATTTAGGCACAGCCAAGGCGATACCCCAAACGGCTGATAGGCAGTTGATTGGAAAGAGGTACTTTCACTAAAAAAGATATTCAGAGACCCAGCTAAAAATTGAATCATTAATACATGGTGTACAGGATGGAATACTTTACGGTGTTTTCGAACAATAGACTGGAGCCAGTTATTAGCTTCCTCGTAACGAGCGGTTGCGTATACTTTTTCTAGCAAGGCGTTCCCATAGTAGCTATTAAAATACTCATGAAGCATTGTTTGGTTTACAAACCCATTAGGTGAAACGAATCCTTTCTTCCTAAGTAAAGCTACATATCTATCTCGAAACCACGATGAGGGATAGCTGGTTATCCCATTATCTAGAACGCGCTTCAGATCATCTGCAAGTACATTTATCTTCTCGTTCTGACTGGGAACAGCATCACAAAATGGCGAGTTTTCACGACTTGCATAAATAAACTCGTGCCTATTTCTCTCGGATAGCAATACCTTACTGCTAACTAAAAGAACATGGTGGGTAGGACATACTAATACACCAGGTATCTGATGAACTCGGTGCCAGTACATCTCACCGCGCTGAGACCAGTCTTCCTTCGAACACGTTGGGCAGTATCTCAAGTATTTAGGAGTTGCGACGGAACTAGCCATGATACCTATTCTTGTATGAATGCTGCCACCAAAATTCCCTTTCATGGATTCATAAATTAATTGTGCTCGTTCTTTCGGAAGAAATGCCGTGTAGTAAGAATACAAAGTATGGTTAATAATTAACTCATCTGCTGTGTACGTTGCATTAGCTGGCAAGTTACTAACTAGTGTTGATAAACGGGAAGGTAAATCGACTACAGCTGTCAGTTTCGTAGAATAAAATAACTCTTGCAGTGTTACCTTGGGACTCAAATTACCAGACCTCATATGATATCTAGCTAATACGCTATATAGCAGCTCATCTGGATATGGATGCGGAAAAAATCCTAGCATGAGTCTCCTTTCTAAAACTTAAATTTGTGGATGGGTGATTGAATAAACCCTTTTTCCTTCAATGCTTCGTAACCTGACTGCTTGTTTATTTTTCCGTTCGATACAATGAGGCGCAAATCATCTGGTTCCATCTCTAATGAATTCATCTTTCTTTTCTGGCGTTGTTTTTTCTTCGCTTCAACTACTGGATTCTGCTCCACTGAAAGTATAATTCGCATGGCTTCTTTCAAAGCTTCAGCCTTTGTAACTCCATCTCCAAGCTTACTTAATACCTGATCAGCAGCATTTTTTGCGACAACTGGATCTATGTCTAGCTTTATTAATTCCAAAACAACTAGTTCCAGTAAATTGCCTTCAGAAGCGTGTCGTTTATTGGCTTCACTTTTACGCTGAATCCTGATCTTTTCTTGGGAAGGGAGTTGTGATAAGTATTTGTCCTTGTATTCTTCAATATCTATTGGGCGTATGTCTTCATATGCAGCTATCTTTTTGGGGTCTCCTGATTTGAGAGCATCTAGCATGGGCCGTACGAGTTTTAAGCTTTCTTTGCCAACCTGTCGGATGAGCGTTGCGTTTACCATCTCTTTCCCCGTGCTAATAGCTGACATTTGTGCGAGCATGTATAGTTTCACAGCAATATCAATGATGCCCTGGCTCTCCTCGTGGAGTACATCCTTGATTTCTTGTGTCAGAGGTATCTCCTTTTTGGTCCATTGATACTCCCACATACCTTCAATGAGAACTTCCCACTCCTCATCGTTCATCATCATGTTCCAAACCATGTCTCCTCGCCCACTTCCACGACGAGCTTGACGAAATTCACTCTGCAAAATAGATACGGCTTTCATTGTTCCGACTAAGATTACCGGGATTCCAATTGTATTTACTAGCGTAACAAAGAAATTAAGCATTTTGTCCGAGCCCCCGCCTTTGGCTAAGCTCAAATGCTGAATTTCATCAATAATAAGTGCACCGATACTATGCAGGTTGGCCACTTGTGCCATTCTAGGTAGCATGGAGTCAATCGAACTAGATTTCGATCCAAACTTTTTGTGATAATTGGTACCAAGTAAGGAATCTACTTTTATGAAAAAGTCTATACACAATCCCTTCAAGGAGCCATCAAATGGGCAATCTAGTTTAAGCCATGTTATTTGATGTATGTTTAACGGTGATTCATGAACGATGACTTGGGGATATAGAGACAAAATCCGTTCAATCGCTGTCGTCTTTCCAATACCGGAAATACCTATCATCGTAAATCCAGAAGCAGTAGTACGGAAATCATTCTTATACTGGGAGATATCTGATTTTTTAATGCATTCATAGATATCCTGTAATTGTATAGCATACTCCCTTTGATGTGGATTCCTTGACATGTAACCTTGTCTAAGAAGTATAGAAAACCTTCTCTCCAGTTCGAGATGCTGCGGTAATGGCTGAAAATAGCGAAACAGTCTTTGTATACAGTGAAATCGATAATGTGCCTCTAGTTGTCGCTCTCTTGAATCATAATCTGGGTAAAAACATAACTGATCCATTACTTCCTCTAAGGAAAAAATAGGGGGGAGCGCCTCAATAAGCGGATTATCTCGATACTCCAGTAAGGGTTGCTCTGTATATTGAGCCATAACAGCATATCCAATCTTTTGTCGTGACATACTATTTATTTCTACCATTCAATCGCTCCTTTTGCTTTTGACGTAGTAACTCAATGCTACTCTTCTTATTGTCGCTAAATTCCTCAATTTCTTTAACATAGAGAACTTCAGCAGGAGTACCCTCGTCATTCTTCCTACCAAGATCGAATGATTCTATTTGTCGAATACTTTCACGTTCTATCATACGGTTCTTCCGAATATTTCCTACTCTTTGGGCATTACTAACTTCTTCTTTATAATGACTGGACAGCTTTTCAGCTTCTATCACGATATGTTCTATATCACTCATGAGGTCAACAGTGTCTTGCAGTTGTTTTTTGGTTTGTTGTTTTTGCTCAATCCCCTCGTGCTCTAATAGATACATAATTTCATCTAGCGTTTTGCTATAATATCGTTCTTGCGTCTCCAAGAGTTGACACTTGTCGTAATCACGGCCACCATTGTGCCGAATGTAGATAAAACTCATATCTCTTGGGTCATATGAAATCTCTACCTTCCAACTTGCTTTTCTTGCTCGTTCAAACCAGTACTCTTTTAATGCACGATCACAACTATAGTACATCTGCTTATACTTAATACCTCTATAAGTAACCGTAGCTTGGTCTGCAGGTAATAAATTCAGTTTTACAATGTCTTCTGGGAAAGAACGTAATTTGCCTGAGCGATTTGCTACACCCCAATTCCACAATTCAATGGGAATAGCTGTTACGTTGTCCTCAATCATCATTTCATCTCTGCTATAGTCCTTTAAAAGATGTTTATTATTGTGATAAATGACACACTTGACGATAATCTGAGTGAACTGAAACAAATCTAACCTGGCATCTAGTCGATAATCTTTTCCGCCACGTTGCCTGAAATCTATGTCAATGAATCCTGGTAAGAAGGGCTTCACTTTTAAGTTGATTGTTCGGAAGTACTGCTCAACTATTCCTTTCCAATCGGCACGGTAAGGAGCCGTATTTTCGATCCGTACATGTAGAGCATTACTTAAAGTCTCTACCATTCTTCCTTCCAACTCTCCACGATCTCCTAGGATTACTTCTGGTAAATGAGCAGAGGGCCACTCTTCTTTTGTTATAGCAATTCCGTATTCTTTACAAAATTTCACTTTGTCTGAAGCCGCGTTGGTCAATGCCATCATTGCACCTAGCCATGAGGGGCCCTCTAAACCAACATAGACTCCAGTAACTAATCTGCTAAAAACATCAATTACAGCATAAATAACAGGTCTTCCAATAATCCAGTTTCTGTTATATCGAGAAACTAAATAAATGTCTCCAATTGTCGCATCAATTTGATAACGTGATCCGGGTCCGATTACTTCTGCTGTAGATGAACCCAAAACTGGTCTAAGGTCTTTTTCAAATTTGTTCCTTCCTTTTCTAGCAAGTAAGGTTTGTTTGATGTTGTGCTCCTTCTCATACCAGTATTTGAATTGTGTTAAAGTCGGAATCTCTTCCTCTGGAACAAGGATTGCCTTTTTCACTCCGTTATCAAAGCGATAGTCCTCCGCAAAGAATTCCTTAATCATCATGAGATAGGCAGTACTCAATGGCAGCTCTTGTTCGTTTAGATAATATTTAGCTACAGCTGTTCTAAATATCTGTTTAATTTCATCAGTTACATTTACGCCTGTACCGACTGCATAGACATTCTTTCTGGGTCTACCACGTTTTTTATCACCGCTTGTCTTTTCTTTCCCTTTGCCACCAGAGCGATCATAATCAGGAAGTAACGCATTCTTATTCAATCCACGTTGCCAAAACTTCCGAAGATATTTATATACCGTCATCTTTGTAGTTCCTGACCTATTCATTGCTTTTTGAATCAATAATCCACGTTTTTCTCGTACATAGATGGCTGGTTCATTTTCTTTGGCAACTATTTCAGAAATAATATTCCATGCCTTATCTCTAATTTGTAAGCTTTTTCCGTTCATTTCTGTTTCATTAATAAAAGTAATCCACGGATCGTCTTGATGTTTCCTAACATGGTCTTGATGCAACTCAGAAACTAACTCTTTTACTTTTCTGGTTCGTGGAAGCGCATTAGCGTCGTAAATATCAATGGTATAGGCAATTACACTCCCCTCGTCTATCCAAAGAATTCTTTCAAATGTTTCCGTACCGTCATTACCTATAAAACAGATTAAATCATTCACGACAATACTCATGATGATCGTAACCCCTTTTTTGTGAATCTATCTGTAGTAAGCTTTATATCACTAACTGGCATACGAGTTGTTAATTTACTATGTATATCGACGACTATCACTTTACGAGCTATTAAATGTTTTACAAGCGATAAAAAAGTACCGCTTTCAACTGCATATTCTCTATCTAGCTCCTCCACCAATGATTGCAGTGATCCTGTCTCTTTTTGCAAACGAATTTGGAGATAGGTGAGTAATTCATTCAACTCAGAATTAGCTATATCTTCATAGCCATCTAGCCAGTATGAACTGTATATCCATTCGATGTTAGAAACGATTTGGCTAGGAATATCTTTATCAGTAACAATCTGAAAATCTATTTCATTGTCAGTCCAATAAGTTTTTTCTATCTCCAGTTTTTCAATTGTTCTGATCTTATCTAGTTCGGAATATGGCTTAATTGCAATAGCGAGGTATTCTAGTTTACCGTTTATCTTAGTAGTTAGTAGAAAGTCTGTGGTGAATACAATAGGGGTTTGTGTCTGTTGATCTATGGGGTGCTTAATTTGTCTCTTATCTGCAATAGATACTGTTGCCTCACGATCTAAGGGGAACTGTTCTCGTATATCTACAACATCATCTGTCCATTCCATAAGGAAAAAGTATTTACGTTCTAAATCAGACATAAAATGATGGATCCTATCCGTTTTCCAACCCGGAGTGCGTGTTACTCGTCCTTTTGAAGGGACGTCTTGAATCGTTAGCCAAGGCTTATACTTGTTTCCTTCTCCTTGACCTCGTCCTTCTTTAAGATACCTAACGATTTTCTCTTCGGTCCAACCGGTTTGGCGTTTTGACATAAACATCTCCTCAATTAGATTTTTTTCTGCATAAAATCTCCTTTTGTTCATGAAAAATAAAGTTTTAGACTGGCCTTATAAATTTAACGGTGATTCCTGCCGACCCCCCCCGGATATAATCTGCCTTTTTATTTTCACGGAACTATACGAGTAGCGCTGACACGCTCTTATTTGTCTAGCCCCATAGACTTACGATTCCATTGATAGATCATTTCCAGTTCCGCATCCAATCCTTTATAAATATGATCGTCTAAAGGGGTATTTGTCCCATTTCTTACCTTCTCTTCATACTCTTCACGTGCTTTTTTTTCTAATTCTCTTTTCATCTTTAATAACTCCTCTTCTTCACGTTTCTTTCGCCTCTCATCAAGCATTTTATAGTAATTTCGCCGAACTTTTTCGTCGTTACCACATACGATTTCATAATATTCCTTCAATTTACCTCGTTTTTCAATGTAGTCAATTTTCTTCATGTTCTTGTAATTTTGGTTATAGTCAAATAGAAGGCTGCTGAAGATGTCAAAAAAAATGTTGTAGTAGAGCATGTGAGCATCTGGGAAATCACGTTTGTTTTTCGCTGCTTTTTTGCGAACCTTTTCCTCAATAACAGATCGAAGTGTCTTATTGTCACTAGCCAATTCTCCATCACTTCCCTCTCTAAAATGGAATAATGTACATCCTTATAAACTGATCTTTCCAAGCAACTTTTTCTTCCAATTCATACCCCTGGTAAATAAAAACCTCCATTTCGGGTATTAATACAAACTTACCCAAAAATGGAGGTTCAGTATACATGTTTTTTACAAAGTATAGAACTTTTTCACTCAGTATACGACTTTATTATCTAGTATACATCTTTTTTATTTATAAACACTCGGAACAAATTCTTCTTTAACTTACCTATCTCTTACTCAACCGTAACACTCTTCGCAAGATTGCGAGGCTTATCAACATCCAAGCCACGAGCTACAGAAGCGTAGTAAGCGAGTAATTGCAATGGGATGACGGTTAGTACTGGTGTGAGGAATGGGAGTGTAGCTGGCACTTTAATTACCTGATCTACGGTTTTAGCCAAATCCTCGTCACCTTCGAGAGCGAAGCCGAGTACGTGTGCGCCACGTGCTTTCACTTCGACGATGTTGCTTACCATTTTTTCATAAATATCCGGCTGCGTAGCAAGTGCGATTACAGGTACGTTGTCTTCGATCAGAGCCAGTGTACCGTGTTTCAATTCGCCTGCTGCATACGCTTCGGAATGAATGTAGGAGATTTCTTTTAACTTCAGTGATCCTTCGAGCGAAACAGCGTAATCAAGGCTGCGTCCGATGAAGAACAGGCTGGTTACTTCCTTGATGCTGTTTGCGAAATCACGGATGGCTTCCGGTTGTTCCAGGATGGCGCTGATCTTATCTGGCAATTGAACCAGACCTTCTACGACCTCAGCAATTTGCTCAGCCGTTTGCGTGTTTTTCACTTGAGCGAAATAGAGAGCAAACAAGTACAGAGCAACTACCTGGCAAGTGTACGCTTTGGTAGAGGCAACTGCTACCTCTGGACCAGCCCATGTAAAGATGACTTCATCCGCTTCACGAGCAACAGAGCTTCCAACAACGTTGGTAACAGCAAGCACTGTTACACCAGACTTCTTCGCTTCACGCAAAGCAGCAAGTGTATCTGCTGTTTCACCTGATTGGCTGATTACGATCATCAAGGTTTTGTCTGTGTAAATCGGGTCACGGTAACGGAATTCGGATGCAACCGCCACTTCGACAGGAACACGAGTAATTTTCTCGATGACGTCCTTACCTACCAAACCAGCATGCATGGAAGTACCACACGCAACGATGTAGATTCGGTCATACGATGCGAGCTGTTCATCACTCATGTTCAGTTCAGAGAGAATGACGCGTTTGTTCTCTTCATCGATGCGGGAACGCAATGTATCACGTACCGCTTGTGGCTGTTCATGAATTTCCTTCAACATGAAGGAATCATATCCGCCTTTCTCTGCTTGGACCAGATCCCATTCTACCCGGAAGATTTCACGTTCGATCTTCTCACCAGTTGATGCATCCATCAATTCAACACCTTCACGAGTAAGAACGGCCATTTCCCCTTCATTCAAGATGTACACGTCACGTGTGTGATCAAGAATGGCTGGAATATCTGAACCAATATAGGCTTCCCCTTCACCCAAACCTACGATTAACGGGCTCGCCAAACGGACAGCCACCAATTTGTCAGGCTCATGTTCAGTCATGATTCCGAGCGCATAAGCGCCTCTCATTTTTTGAATAGCCTTTCGAACAGTAGAAACCAGGTCACCATCGTACAAATCAGCAAGTAAATGAGCGATTACTTCGGTATCCGTCTCAGAAGTAAATGAATAGCCTTTTGCCAACAATTCTTCCTTGATTGGAATGAAGTTCTCGATAATGCCGTTGTGTACGACAGCAAACTTCGTCTTTTCATCTGTATGTGGATGTGAATTCTCATCAGAAGGTTTTCCGTGTGTCGCCCAGCGAGTATGCCCAATTCCGATCTGGCCTTTGAGTGGAGCACTGTCCAAGATTCCCTCAAGTACCGCTAAACGACCTTTTGCTTTCTCAAGAGAGATTCCTTCTCCCGTATAAACAGCTACGCCTGCTGAATCATACCCGCGGTACTCCAGCTTACGCAAGCCTCCTACGATAATCTCTTGAGCATTTTTCTCTCCAATATATCCTACGATTCCGCACATGTGTGGTATCCCCTTTCAAATCGGCAGGGACACAACCCATATAGTATTGTCATACGGGGTGCGCCCCCGCCATCCATTGCTGTATTTTTAAAAGATGTAGTATATTCAGGATTTTGTCCAAGAAGTCACCTTCCTGCTTTGGCCCTGAATTTTCGGTAGTACATCTGCTACCGGGAGGCATCCGCCGAAATGCTCGATACTCCTCCACCTCGTCTACTGTGCTCCATGTCGGGCAGACACAGTACTGGCGCTTTTAGTTAAACTTATGAGATGCTGCCCCATCTATGCTGTCAACTTCTCTCCATCCATCACCCCTTTCAACAAAAGAATTTTTGGCACAACAACTACTTTACCACAGGAATTTCCACGCAACAATCTTTTCTTTAATTTACCTATTACTATGCAAAAGGGAGCGGCATCGTACCACTCCCTCACACATTCCAACCTTTATACTAATTCTCGCTTCACGACATCAACAATGCTTTGTACCACTTGCTCCAATTGTACTTCGTCCGGTCCTTCTGCCATGACCCGAACAATTGGCTCTGTGCCTGATGGACGAACGAGTACACGGCCATTCCCGGCAAGTTCTTGCTCAGCCAAAGCAATGGCTGCTTCAATCTTTTCGTTGCCTTTGAGCTTTGTCTTGTCTGCTACAGGTACATTGATGAGAAGCTGCGGATATTTTTTCATGATCTGTTTCAATTCAGAGAGAGGCCTGCCCGCTTCTTTAACCAGATTCAACAGTTGCAAGCCTGTTAGCAATCCATCTCCTGTGGTGTTGTAATCGAGGAAGATGATATGACCAGATTGCTCTCCACCGAGGTTATACCCTCCACGGATCATCTCTTCCACTACGTAGCGATCCCCAACGGCTGTTTTGGTTGTGTTGATGCTTTGTTCTTCCATCGCTTTGAAGAATCCCATATTCGCCATAACTGTCGTTACTACGGTATTGTTATTCAATTTACCCTTAGCTTTGAGGGCTCTGGCACAGATCGCCATCATGAAGTCACCATCGATAATTTCGCCATTGTCGTCAACGGCAATACAACGGTCTGCATCCCCATCAAAGGATAATCCGAGGTCAGCTTTGTGTTTCAGCACTTCCTCCTGAAGCTTCTCTGGATGAGTGGATCCACATTGCTCATTGATGTTGACCCCGTTCGGACTGGCTCCGATGGTTATCACATCTGCTTCCACGTCAGCAAACAAACGGGCAGCCAATGAAGAGACCGCGCCATTCGCACAGTCCAGAACAATTTTCATACCTTCAAAACGCTCAGTAACGGTACTCTTGAGATGAGACAGATATTTCTGTCCTCCCTCCAGGTAATCGAGTACAGAACCGATTTTATCTCCTGTCGGGCGAGGTAGTGTATCTTCTTCCGCAACTAATAGCTGCTCAATTTCACCTTCAACCTCATCAGAAAGTTTGAAGCCGTCATTGCCAAAAAATTTAATCCCGTTATCAGGAAAAGGATTGTGTGACGCTGAAATCATTACTCCACAATCTGCTCCTAGTGCACGAGTCAAATAGGATACGCCAGAAGTAGCGATAACACCCAAACGCACCACTTCTGCGCCCACTGACAACATCCCTGCGATCAGTGCGCTCTCCAGCATTTGACCAGAAATACGAGTATCTCGTCCGATGACTACTTTTGGTTTGCCATCCTGTTTATGTCTGGTTAATACGTAGCCCCCTACTCGCCCAACTTTGAAAGCAAGTTCAGGTGTCAATTCTAAGTTAGCAACACCACGTACACCATCTGTTCCGAAATACTTCCCCATTCTTGTCCCTCTTTTCCTCATTCTACACATCAGTAGCCTATGCTAGTTATTGTTTATTCGTGATTTCTACTGTAACTTGTTTCGGTGCTGTTGGAGCTGTTGTTAGGTAATTTGGTAGATTGTAGATGAGCGGAACCTCATGAACCCCTACTGGCAAGCTACTTACATCTGCCAATACCTGAATATCCTTCGGCGTTAAGCCCTGTAAATTTTGCGGAGCCCCGATTACATCAAAATCAAGCGTGGTCAGCTCGTTACCCTCCGAAGTCAAAACCTTTGCTTGTGATTCCTCGGACAAACCGGTTACACGAAGCGGAACACCCTGCACTCTTTTTGTTTCAGAAGGTACCACGTTTAGTGAAATTTTGAGATACTCCGGTTCCACCTTCACAATCTGATCAATGACATCCATCTTCAATTCGAGCAAACGATCAGATGTAATATCCTTCAGATCTATGACAGGGCTCGGATACGTACTGACACCTGTCAAAGCCTCTTGTGGGCCGTATACTTTCACTTCTTCTGGTATCACCTTAACACTAGCCAAACTATAGCCATCCGGCAAGTTATTCGTCAAGTTCAATTTAACTGGTACGATGACAAACGGACTTGTCACCGGAACGTTTACTTCTACCGTAAGCGGGTTAACTTCTGCTCGCTGAATCACATTCCCCCATTTATCCACGACTTTTAACGGAACGGTTGTATTGATTGGTGAAGTGGCTCCATCCAGATTCACGGAGGCTTTGACCAAAGCGACATTATTAACCTGACTCTCCGGTACCCTCACATGCACACGAAACGGCTTCACTACAGGCTCACCAGCCGTATAACCTGGAGCAACTTGTCCCAATAACTCAACCTGTACTTGTTTTTCTACGTTTTGTTTCTCTTCCAGCGTGATCTCGACAAAACCAGGGATAATCCCTACTTTTGCCTCTTCAGGAAAACCTCGATGCTGAACTGGCAATCGGTGTGTTCCTTTGGCCTTCCCTCTTGCATCTACGAATACCTCGTACTGATCCGGTGATACAAAGTTATATCGGAAAAACGGATTACTGCTTTCCAATGCAATTTTTACCGGTTTCGGATCCTTCACCAATTCATATCGAGTTTTATCATATTGAACAGTAACCTTGGCACCATCGATAAACGTAGGCTGGCTTACTTCTGTAGATGTACCGGTGTCTGGCTCTAGATTCACTACCATAAACATGAGACACGCAAGCAATAGTGCAATTCCTCTGGCAAACCAATGACTGTTGATCCACTTATCCATGATTACGCCTCCATAGCCAACGATTTCCCATGGCGCTTTTCGACGGTGGACTTAATTGCTCCAAAAGTAGCTCAGACAATTGTTCTTCTGTCAAATTTCTCGTAACATGTCCATTTACTGCCATTGATACTGTGCCTGTTTCCTCTGAAACGACAATGGATATCCCGTCCGAAACTTCACTCATCCCAATGGCTGCACGGTGACGAGTTCCCAACTCTTTGGAGATCGAAGGGTTTTCGGATAAAGGCAAGTAACAACCCGCAGCAAGAATGGAATCTTTCCGAATGATAACAGCCCCATCATGTAATGGAGTATTCGGGATAAAAATATTAATCAAAAGCTCAGAAGAGACCTTGCCCTCTATTGGAATTCCGGTTTCCACATAATCATTTAACCCGGTATCACGTTCAATCACCAATAATGCACCGATACGACGCTTGGCCATATAGGTGACAGACTTCCCCACTTCTTGCACCGTCTTTTGCATAAAGTTATCTGTCTGGGACTGCGACCTTGAAAACAGCTTGCCTCTCCCCAATTGTTCCAAGGCACGGCGAAGCTCTGGTTGAAAAATAATGACTAGTGCAAGGACCCCGAAGGTAAATGCTTGTGACATTAACCAATGGAGTGTTTTCAGTTCAAAGTATTTGCTGAGTAACCAGGTCACGACGATAACAAGTATCCCTTTTAATAGCTGTACCGCCCTTGTTCCCCTTACCAGCATTATCAATTTATATATGACGTACGTCACGAGCAGGATATCTATCCCGTAACGCAACAAATCCCCATAATCCGTAATTCGCATACGAAGCCCCCACATTCTAGCTTCTTGCCACTAATAGCCAGCTACTATTATTTCTTCTATTTGCTGAAAAAAGCACGGCTTTTGGGCCGCGCCTCTCTAACCTCTATTTTCTCCTATGGTGACAAAGGAAGCAAGTCATTTCCGATATTTTTCAATTCATACCAAATCCAATCAACAATCGCTTCAATGGATTCGGTATCTCCAGCAATCTGTGCGGTAGAAGCGGTTACGACTTTGCCGTCAATCGCCACCACATCTCCTTTTACTTCTCCGAACACTTCAATATTTCCATTCTCAACGATCAAATCACCGTCCACAACAGTCCCGGATGGCACGACAACCATGTTTCGTTGGTGATCAATTGTCAGCTTATCCAGACTGTCTGAAGAAACCTGTAGTGTATTATCCCGATCAACCCAAGAGGTAACTACACTTCCAGCCATTAAAAGGAGAAAAACTGCTGCAGCCGTTAAGAAAGGGTGATTTCGCAACCAACTGGAAAAACGGATTCCTGTACTCGGTGCAGGTAGCTGTGCCATTACTTTTTCTGTAAAATCAAGCGGAGCGTGAACATGGGAAGCACTCTGAACCAGTGCAATCACTTTTTGCATTTCCATTAGATATCGGCGACACTCTCCACAACTAGCAAGATGCGCCTGTAAGGTTTGGTTGGTCAGTTCGTCAATATCTCCATCCAAATAGGCATGCACATTTCTAAGCTGTTCTGTACACTTCATGTATTTAATGGCCTCCTTTCTACATAAATCGCAGCTTTCCACGAAGAGCTTCACGCCCGCGGTGTATTCTCGTTTTAATGGTCGTTACCGGTAATTTAAGAACATCGCTGATCTCTTGTAATGACAAATCTTCAATATAACGTAATATCATGATGGAACGGTACTTGGGAGCTAACTCGGACAATGCATCTTGAACTGTTTCTTGTACTTCCTTGGTCACTATCTTTTCTTCTGGACTCTTCTCCTTTGATGATAAGCGGGAATGCCAGTCAAGGCCAGTGGAACCATCTGCCTCCTCATCCAACGAGAAATCAGGCTTCTTTTTTCGACCTCTATCTATACAAAGGTTGGTTGCTATTCGATAAATCCAAGTTGAAAATTTATAACTACTATCATACATATGCAAATTGGCATAAACTCGGAGAAAAGTTTCTTGCGCAATATCCTCCGCTTCTTGGCGGTTTCCCACCATTCGATAAGCCAATTGAAAAATTTTATCCTTATATATCTCGATTAATTCAGCAAAAGCGTCACGTTCTCCCCGCTTTGCTCGCTCAACTAACCTCTTCTCTACAAATTCCATGCCATCCTCCCCGGCATTGTCTCCCTATTCTTTACGAAACAATCCCTATTACGGTTTCGTTTTTTCACTATTTTTTTCTTCGATCCAAAATTTCTCACTTACGTAAAGCAAAAAGGAAAATAATGGTCTAAATTTCTAGTTTCATTATATAGTAATAGTGGGTAAAAAACTTACAATAATTTCTACAAAAGGAGAGTGGTTACTGGTGTGCAAAGATACTGTTTTGAGTCAAATAGAAGATCTTCGCTGGGAACTCAACACCATGTACAAGCTTCACTCTGCTTTCACCCCTGAGTTAATCGAGTTAAGCACAAGGCTTGATCAGTTGTTGAATAAATTATATGTGAAAACTAACTAATTTTATCAGTAAATTGAAACCTAAATGATGGCTTTTTGATACATGTAGAAAAGAGAGGGATAGCCCTCTCTTTTTTTTGATCATTATATCATTATAGAAGCTTATCTCCAAAAGCTGAACTCATTAAAGCAACAGCAACTTTCGCAGTTACATTCTGGCGATCAAGAATCGGATTTACTTCCACGAATTCAGCAGAGGTCAAAACATCAGCTTCAGCCAAGATCTCCATTGCCAAATGTCCTTCTCGGTACGAAATACCTCCAATTACCGGAGTGCCAACACCCGGTGCATCATGTGGGTCCAAACCATCCAAATCAAGGCTGAGGTGAACGCCATCCGTATTCTTGGAAACATGGGCAATTGCTTCTTCCATTACTCGAGCCATTCCTATGCGATCGATCTCATGCATGGTATATACTTTGATTCCTTTGTTTTTAATGAGCTGACGCTCTCCCGGATCTAAATCCCTCGCTCCAATAACCACTACGTTCTCCGGTTTTACTTTTGGTGCGAATCCACCTATATTCACCAAGCGGGAGTCACCCAATCCAAGGCTGGCAGCCAAAGGCATGCCATGAATATTACCAGATGGGGATGTTTCTCCTGTGTTCAAGTCGCCATGAGCATCGAACCAGATTACACCAAGATTCTTTTTATGTTTGGCAACACCAGCAATCGTCCCAATGGCAATACTGTGATCGCCTCCAAGCACGAGCGGGAAACGCCCGTCCTCCACCTCTTTGCTAACTGCATGTGCTAAAAGGAGATTGGCTTCAATTACTTCCTCCAAGTATTTGTGATTATCTGTTTCGGTAAAAGTATGGGGACGAGCAACTTGTATGTCGCCAATATCTTTAATTGAATATCCCATACCTTCCAGTCTGCTAACTACTCCTGCGTAACGAATGGCGCTTGGCCCCATATCTACTCCGCGTCGGTCTGCTCCAAGGTCCATTGGTACGCCAATAATTGAGATCTGTTTGTTCACAAATGTTTCCCCTTTCTCTATTGCAACTACTCTTATTGTAGCCTTTGAAACAGAAATGACTCAACTCGACACTTTTTTGTATAGTTATTAGCTAACCATTCCCGTTTTTCAAGAATATTGAATAGGAGAAATACAAAATAAAAAAACGAGCAATCCGATTGGACTACTCGTTACTCGTAAAAATTATGGAGCGGGTGATGGGAATCGAACCCACGCGACCAGCTTGGAAGGCTGGAGTTCTACCATTGAACTACACCCGCAAAAAAGATGGTCGGGAAGACAGGATTCGAACCTGCGACCCCTTGGTCCCAAGCCAAGTACTCTACCAAGCTGAGCTACTTCCCGATTTGTTGAAACGTTTGTTTTAATTGTTCCAGAGCCCCCGCAAAGTACTCGGAATAAGCTGTGAAGCTTTTGCTTCACTTTGTGGGGTATGTTTTTATGGCGTGCCCTGAGAGATTCGAACTCCCGACCTTTTGATTCGTAGTCAAACGCTCTATCCAGCTGAGCTAAGGGCACAAATAAAAATGGAGCGGACGAAGGGTCTCGAACCCTCGACCTTCGCCTTGGCAAGGCGACGCTCTACCAATTGAGCTACGTCCGCATATAGTTATGTTCTGATGCCCCAAAAATAATCATTGTACGCTTAAAAGTCTAGCGTCACTTTTTGGAGTATAGAGATGAGCCATGAAGGACTCGAACCTTCGACCCTCTGATTAAAAGTCAGATGCTCTACCAACTGAGCTAATGGCTCTAAATAAAATGGCTGGGATACTAG
>NZ_JBNCMT010000006.1:178232-188401 GCF_049846925.1 Brevibacillus nigriterrae | reverse complement strand
GTACGCTGGGTTCCTTTTACTTTTTCTTTAACAGCCTTCTGGCACGAGAGGGGTAGTTGGTAATGATTCCATCTACGCCGAGAGAAAACATCAATTTCATGCGATGTGGGCCATTCACCGTCCAAGCATACACTTCCTGATTGATTCGATGGGCTTCTTTTAGCAGCTTAGGGGTGATTTCTACTTGTGGTGCATGAATTTGTTCTGCATGGAACTCTTGAGCAATCTGCCAGGGATGACGCAGGGAACCGATGTAGAGCAAACCGGTTTTAATAGCGGGATTCAACTGTTTGATATGTAGGAGGCTGTTAAAATTGAAGGAAGAGATAATCACACGCTTCTCCAGTTGAAACTGTTCGATCAGGCTCAAAACCTTTTCTTCCAGATTCGGTTGAGGAGTTAAAAAGTTTTTCAATTCCAGAATGACCATCAGATGAGTAGGCTGGACAAATTCAAAGACTTCCTGCAAACTGGGAATCCGTACATGACGGAACTTGGGGTGCAGCCACTCACCGGCATTTAATTGCTGCAACTCATACAAGGTATGTGCACGTACGAGGCCTTCCCCGTTGGTCGTACGTTCCAGTCTGCCATCGTGAATGACCACCACTTCTTCATCTAGTGATAATTGGACATCAAGTTCAATACCGTCCGCTCTCTGGCGGAATGCAGCTCGAAACGCCTCCATCGTGTTTTCTGGAAAGAGACCAGAGGCCCCTCGATGAGCAAAAATGACAGGACACACGTTGTGGTTTCCTCCTTCCTTGCAACATTGTATGCGTGAAGACTTTCAAGCTGAACGGACGGTATTGTTCCTTTTGTTCAAAAAAAAATCTAGCAGCGTTTGCTGGAAGCACCGATTATGACCAAGAGGATGAACAGAATCAAAATCAGCAGAAACTCATCATTAGAGCGGCATTTGCTCATAATACTCCCTCCCTTCCTGTGCTCACTACCATCATCGTATGTACATTGGCAAGGATTGGAGATGGTTTTCTCGATCTTTTTATACAATGTGGAGGATGACTGCCTGGGGATTCTCGTATACAGTAGTGAAAAAGAAGAGCGTCTCAAGAGGGGGAGGGTTGGAATGGACAAACAATGGGAGGCATCAATTCTCGTCGACGAACCAAACAAACGAATCAAAGTACTTCAATACCAAAGTGTCGACATTGCAGCCATTGATCAGCATATTGAACAAAGGGCAGGAGAAATTGGGGTAACGAAGCTGATCATCTACGCACGAAAACGAGATGTGTCAGAATTCATGAACCTCGGGTATCGATTGGAAGGGACAATCGACGGCTTTTTTAATGGTATAAATGCTCAAATGGTATCGAGATTCCTCACGGACGAGCGGTCAACTTCACAAGCGCCAGAGGCAGAGGATGAAATCGTGCGAATCAGTTTGTCCAAACAGGAAACAGGGGTGGAAAAGCTTCCTCCGCTGCCTGATCAATACATCATTCGCGAAGCTTCTGTAGAAGATGCAGAGGAAATGGCTTTTTTGTATGGTCTTGTCTTTAAGACGTATCCGACACCGATGAACGATCCGTCGTATGTGAAGAAAACGATGCAGGAAAGCACGTTTTACTCTGTGGTGGAAGCAAATGGACGAATTGTTTGTGCAGCTTCTGCCGAAGTGACACCTGAATACGGGTCGGCTGAGATTACGGACTGCGTCACACACCCGGACTACCTCGGAAATGGCTTGCTGCAATACCTGTTTCCAGTGCTTGAACAAAAGATGGACGCGATGAACATTTTTTATCTTTACACATTAACCAGAGCCCAATCACACGGAATGAACATCACCGCAGCCAAACAGGGTTATCAGTACAGAGGCAGGCTGGTCAACAATTGCACGATTTTCTCCGGTTACGAAGATATGAATATCTGGGTCAAACCACTTCGAGAGACAAGCGATGAATAGTTCTGATTACTACATGTGTGGATAAAGCAACCGGTGCAGACGGTAAGCCATCACAGCCAGTTGAAGTTGCCAGCGGGTGGATGAGTCTCCCAGTGAAACACCCGCTCTTTCTTCGATAAGCTGGAGGCGATATTTCAACGTGTGGCGGTGAATGAACAGCGCTTGAGCAGCCTGTAACCCGTTGGCATTGTGAAGCAAATAGGTGTGTAGGGTTTCCAATAACTGTTGGGAGTGCTTCCGGTCATATTGAATAATTCGATGCAGCATCGGGTGCCATAAGGATTGGAGTGAAGCAGGCTGCCGATGAAAGGGAAACAGGAACTGATAACCTTCTAACTGCGCATAAGCAACGATGGAAGGGGAGTGAAGCAGAAGTGGTTGGACAGTTAGGGCAAATTCTGCTTCATCTACGGCAACGCTCCAATCGATGTACTGGTCCTTTGGCTCGCTGTGTCCAATGCAGAGAGGAGCCGCATCGAGAATGTTGTTCCATTGCTCCAGTAGCTGCTGGAGCATTTTATACGTGGTCGGCCCTTCTGGCAAAATGACCAATGTCATCTTTGCCCGTTCCCGAATCAGATAGGAAAGTCTTTGCCGTTCTGCCATACGTTTAATGAGAGCAGACAGTTTCCGCTGGTGGACAGTGGATTCGAGCTGTACAGAATCCTCGTGAAGGCGTAGTGCTGCGACAATTTGTTTCCCCTGCAACGGAAAGCCGAGCATACGACAACGTGATTCCACCTCATGGCTCCAAGACAGACGTCCACTGATCAATTCCTCGACGAAATCACCTTGCATCCGCCATTCTGTTTCGGAAATCGCCTGTTCCTTGACGAACTCCAATGCACAAAGCGTTGCTGCGTGCTGTAGAGCAATCTGATCAAGGTCCTGCCATTGGCTTGTTATCTTGCTAAGCGTAAGACTTCCATAGTTTTCTTTAGCCCGAATGGAGATGGTTTGTGTGCTTTCTTTTTCCGTGAACGGAGCTTGTAGCTGTGAATCAAATGAAGGTGCTGCAACTGCATGGACCAGTTCAAATCCGTAAGCATCTAAAATGGAAACACTCCCCGAAGTGAGACGTGCCAGTTCATTGGCAATCGCTTGCAACCCACCACCGCTGAGCGCCACTTTAATGATTTGTTCATGAATCGCTTGTGAGTAGGCCAGTGTTTCAAATTGACGGTTGATAATCGGCTGAAGCATGGCCTTGGTCACCGTTGAGAAATTGACCTCGCTGGGTACCTCTATGAGCGGTAAGCCGTATTGATTCGCAGCTTCGATAAACGAAGTTGGAATCTCACGCAAATAAAACCCCGTATGAATCGCCACGCCACTCAGCCTACGACTTGCCAGTGAAGGGATGAAATCCGCTTGTTTTTCCAGATCCTTCTCCAGGCCAAAACCGGTCGTAATGAGAAACTCGCCCTCCTGAAGCCTAAGCGTATCCTCGACAACTTCCACAATCGTTACCCAGCGTATTTGATTATCCTGTCCCTGCTCGCCTGCCACCAGGCGGGTTTGAACCATATCAGGAAGTCGCAAAGCTTCACGGATTGTGATTGTCATAGTATAAAAACTCCCCTGTAAGAAAGCTCGTATCGTCTTATACAAAATGTACAAAAAATTGTGTATAGTCTGCAAGCTTTTTCTCCAGCCGGTAGAATGGCTTTCGCACCTTGTTGCGCTACGATTGAAGCAAATACATGCGAGAGGTGAATCGTCATGCAAAAAGAGGCGAGAAGCTACTGTATCAAGCCGGAATTGGGAAAGAACTACCCTTTTGTCTCCCACGGAAAAGGGATATATCTATACGATAAACAGGGCAAAGCCTACATCGACGGATGCTCTGGCGCCGTCACGGCAAGCATTGGACATGGTGTCGAAGAAATTGCAGAAGCCATGCACAGACAGGCACTTCAGGTGTCGTTTGCATACCGTTCGCATTTTTCCAGTGATGCAGTAGAAGAGTTGGCGGCGAAACTGGCAGAGTGGTCACCTGGAGAGATTAACTGGACGTTTTTCGTGAACAGCGGTTCAGAGGCGACGGAGACAGCTCAGAAGATTGCCATTCAATACTGGCAAGAACAGGGCTATGCCCGTAAAAACCGCATTGTTTCTAGGTGGATGAGCTATCACGGGATCACGATGGGTGCACTCTCGATGTCTGGACATGTTTTGAGACGCAAGCGGTTTGTTCCGTTGCTCGCAGACTATCCTGCGATCTCAGCACCATATCCGTATCGTAAGCCAGCAGGCATGTCCGATGAGGAATATGGTCTGGCTTGTGCCAATGAGCTTGAAACAGCAATCGCTCGAATCGGGTCAGAGAATGTGGCTGCCTTTATCGCTGAACCGATCATCGGAGCTTCCGGTGGTGCAGTCGTTCCACCCGATGGCTATTTCGAGCGAATCAGAGAGATATGTGACAAATACAATGTCTTGTTTATTGCCGACGAGGTAATGACAGGGATGGGCAGAACCGGAGAGAAGTTCGGAATTGATCATTGGCATGTAACTCCTGACATCATGGCATTGGGCAAAGGCATGAGTGCAGGGTATACGCCGATGGCTGCTACCATGGCAAGTGATGAAATTATCGAGACGATTACCAAAGGCTCTGGCTTGATTATGGCGGGTCACACCTACAGTGCCAACCCTCAATCCGCTGCTGTCTGTCTTGAGGTGATTCGCTATCTGGAGAAGCATAGCTTAGTAGAGAGGGCACGCCAACAGGGTTCCTATCTGTTAACTGAGCTGGGCAAGCTTGCCGAAGAGTTCGACTTTGTGGGAGATGCCCGTGGACGAGGTCTACTCTGTGGACTGGAGTTCGTCCAAAACAAACAGTCCAAAAAACCGTTTGCACTGTCGCAAGGCATCACAAACCGGGTTATCAAGCGCGCGTTTGAGCATGGATTAATGATTTATCCGGCAGTCGGTGCTATCGAAGGTGTAGCGGGTGATGCGATTATAGTCGCTCCACCACTCGTAATTTCCAAGGAAGAGATTGATCAGGTGATAAGCATCCTTCGCCAAACGTTGGTTGACATTCAGGATGAGCTTTATCGGGAACAGCTTCTATCATAAGTCAGGGGTGAGAGGATTGACTTCAAAACGAAATCGGTTTGATAAGGTATGTGCCATTGATGAAGTCATGCATTATTTTCATGATGGAATGACACTTATCGTTGGTGGTTTTGGCGGGGTAGGGAATCCCCCTACGCTGATTCAAGCGATTCTGGACAGCAACATCAAAGATATTACGCTGATTAGCAATGATACAGCCTTTCCCCATATTGGCGTAGGGCAACTGGTGACTGAGCGCAGAGTGAAGAAAGTAATCGCTTCTCATATCGGCTCAAATCCCAATGCAGGCGCACAAATGACCGAAGGAACACTTAATGTAGAATTTAGCCCACAGGGCATTCTGGCGGAGCGAGTTCGGGCGGGAGGGGTTGGCCTTGGAGGGATTCTGTCGGACATCGGACTGGGAACGATAGCGGAAAAGGGCAAAGAAAGAATCGTCATCGGAGAAAAAGAATATTTGCTAGAAACCCCTCTCACAGCAGAAGTAGCCATTATCCATGCAAAGAAAGCCGACCGGATGGGGAATCTCGTCTTTGATACGAGCGGTCGAAACTTCAATCCTCTGGTTGCGATGGCTGGAGACATTACGATAGTGGAAGTAGATGAGATAGTTGAAATCGGAGAATTGGATCCGGAAGAGATTGTGACGCCAAGTGTGTTTGTAGATTGTATCGTGCAAAGTGAAGGGGTGAACTGGCGATGGGCATGGGAGAAGTAAAGCAACCAGAATCATATCGTGAGCGGATTGCAAGGAGAGCGGCTCTGGAAGTGGAAGACGGCATGATCATCAATCTTGGCATCGGAATTCCAACCTTGGTAGCCGATTTCATTTCACCAGACAAACGAGTATTGTTTCATGCGGAAAACGGCGTATTGGGCACAGGGGCAAGTCCGCAGAAAGGGGAAGAGAACCCGATGCTTTGCAATGCGGGAGGATTCCCGGTAACGATTGTACCCGGAGCATCTTTTTTTGACAGTGCCACCGCATTTGCCATCATCCGGCGTGGACTCTTGGATATGACCATACTAGGTGTCTTGGAAGTGAGCGAAAAAGGTGACATTGCCAACTGGATCGTCCCAGGAAAACGGGTACCGGGAATGGGTGGAGCCATGGAGTTAGCGCAAAAGGCCAAAAAAGTGATGGTACTGACCACTCATTTGGAAAAAAACGGCCGTTCCAAGATCGTCCGTGAATGCAATCTCCCGTTAACAGCGAGAAACAGCGCTGACCTGATTATTACCGATATGGCTGTCATGGAAGTAAGAGAAGACGGACTATACTTAAAAGAAGTCATGTATCCTTACACCGTTGCTGATGTGATTGCAGCTACAGAAGCCGAGCTCAAGATTGACGGAGAAGTTGGCGTATTCGAATAATAAAGGGGGCCTGAACGTGAGTGCTGTAAATAACTACAGGGAGCAAATCCGAAAGCAACTGAATGTGATGAAACCGGAAGCGACTGAACTGTTGCAGACGTGGGTGCGTGAGGCAAGCCTGATGGGCAATGAACGAGGTATACAAGAAAAAATTGCCCAAAAACTCTTGCAGATGGGCCTTGACGTAGACGTGTGGGAAATGGACGGAGTAGAATTGAAGAAGCATGACTACTTTGTGTCGCCACGCTCTTCTTTCGAAGGCAGTCCCAATGTGGTCGGTGTCTGGAAGGGAACAGGGGGCGGTCGCTCCATCATTCTCAACGGACACGTCGATGTTGTACCTGAGGGAGATCGGAACCAGTGGGAGCATGATCCGTACAGTGGTACGATTGTAGACGGCAAGTTGTACGGCAGGGGCTCCACTGACATGAAGGGCGGCAATCTCGCTTCTTTACTTGCTATCGAACTTTTGCAGAGTCTAGGGATTCGCTTAAAGGGAGATGTCATTTTTCAAAGTGTCGTGGAGGAAGAAAGTGGTGGCGCAGGAACGCTTGCGACAATCCTGCGAGGGTATAAAGCAGATGCAGCGTTAATTCCTGAGCCGACCAACCTCAAAATCTTTCCCAAGCAGCAAGGTTCGATGTGGTTCCGTTT
Organism: Brevibacillus nigriterrae; assembly: GCF_049846925.1. Taxonomy (NCBI): domain Bacteria; kingdom Bacillati; phylum Bacillota; class Bacilli; order Caryophanales; family Paenibacillaceae; genus Brevibacillus; species Brevibacillus nigriterrae. The sequence goes on along the minus strand of NZ_JBNCMT010000006.1, from coordinate 181,353 downwards.
ACTCGTCAGAGGCAGATCAGCGCATGGTGGTACTCGCTATGAAGGAATAAGTGCAATCGAGAAGAGTATGCTGGTAGTAAAAGCTGTAGCTGAATTGGAAAAGAAACGGAATGACCGGATTACCGAACCACTGTATGCCAAGCTGCCGATTCCAATCCCGATCAATATCGGCGTGATTGAGGGAGGCAAATGGCCATCGTCTGTTGCTGATCTGGTGAAGCTGGAAGGCCGTATGGGAGTAGCTCCCGGTGAAGAAATGGAGTCAGCCAAGGCTGAGATGCAGGAGGCTCTACTTTCGCTAGCAGAAACTGACTCATGGTTCGCCGAGCATCCGGTTGAGCTGGAATGGTTTGGAGCGAGATGGGTTCCGGGAGCTGTTGAACTGGATCATCCGCTAATGCAGGTGCTAGAGAAAACTTATTATGAGGTCAAAGGGGAAGCACCAGTCATTGAGGCTTCACCGTGGGGGACTGACGGTGGTCTCTTGACGAAACTGGCAGATACACCGGCCATCGTAATGGGACCTGGTGTGACAGCCGTTGCTCACTTTCCAAATGAGTATATTGAACTTGACGCTGTTTTTGAATGTGCCGAAATATTCGCACTGACACTCCTAGAGTGGTGTGAAGTAGAGTAATGGATAAAGCGTAGCTACATACAGGTAAACTAGCGAAGAAAAGGGGAGTTGGACGTGAAAAAAGCGCAATTTATCAACGGAGAGTGGGTCGGCGGGGAAGCCTACTCTTCCTTGTATGCACCATTTAACGGCGAACAGATTGCTGAGATTCCGGTTGCGACCGAACAGCAGATTGAATCGGCTATTGCCTCTGCCGAAGCTGCTGCAGCCGTTATGCGAAAAATGCCTGCCCATCAGCGTGGTGCATATTTAGAAAAAATCGCCTCGATCATTAGCGAACGTAGTGAAGAGGCTGCCCGAATCATCGCTTTGGAAGCGGGAAAACCACTCAAGACAGCAAGAGGCGAAGTTGCTCGTACCGTTCAAACCTACAAATTTGCTGCCGAAGAAGCAAAGCGGATTCATGGTGAAACACTTCCGATTGATGCTGCTCCAGGCGGGGAGAACCGAGTTGCCTACACCGTAAGGGAGCCGCTAGGGGTCATTGGTGCGATTACTCCTTTCAATTTTCCCATGAATCTGGTGGCACATAAGGTTGGGCCAGCCTTGGCAGCAGGGAATACTGTGGTGCTCAAGCCTGCATCTCAAACCCCGCTCTCTTCTTTATTCTTGGCAGAAGTGGTAGAGCAAGCGGGTTTGCCCAAGGGAGCACTAAATGTGATTACGGGCAGTGGCGGAACAGTTGGTGACAAATTGGTGTTGGACCCACGGGTCAAAAAGATTACGTTTACAGGCAGCCCCTCCGTCGGAATTGGGATACGAAACCGGGCAGGTCTGAAACGGGTGACACTGGAATTAGGGTCGAATTCGGCTGTGATTATCGATAAAGATGTTGACTTGAATGAAGTTGTTCCACGCTGTGTATTTGGTGCTTTCGCCTACTCTGGTCAAGTGTGTATCTCTGTACAGCGCATTTTTGTCGCCGAAGAGATCTTTCAGGCATTTGTCGATGCATTTGTTCAGGCAACGGAAAAACTGCATGGTGGCGATCCATTGCATGAAGACACAGACTACTCAGCGATGATTAACCCGAAAGAAACAGCCCGTGCGTTGTCCTGGATCGAGGAAGCCAAAGAGCAGGGAGCAAAAGTCCTGTACGGTGGACGTACGGAGGGAACGGTACTGTTACCCACGATTCTGACCAATGTACCGTTAGATACCAAAGTTTCTTGCCAGGAAGTATTCGGACCAGTGGTCATCATTCATGCAGTAGGATCAGCAGAGGAAGCCATTCCACTAGTAAATGATTCGCGTTTTGGTCTTCAGGCAGGCATATATACCAATGATCTGAATCTGGCATTTCGTGCAGCAGATGAGCTTCAGGTAGGCGGAGTCATGATCAACGATATACCGACTTTCCGAGTTGATCACATGCCATATGGCGGTGTCAAAGAGAGCGGTGCTGGTAGAGAAGGCGTCCGTTATGCCATCGAAGAGATGACTGAACTGAAACTGGTAGTATTCAAACGATAGGTCAAAAACAAATGTAAACCACGCTTTCGCATAGAAAGTGTGGTTTTTTGTTGGCAAGAATGTAGTGGGTTTTCTTGCTGGGGCTACTACCCTATCAGATAAATGCCGTGTCCATCTCCTAGTGGTGAACATACACTAGTAAGAAGCAAGGTAAGGAAGGCAGGAAAGGAGAAGACTCCATGCGACGACAGCTAAAAAATCGCAGAAATAGAGAATGCCACATTTCTGACGATATCCCAATATCTGTGATTATTCCTGCTAGGAATGAAGAAAAAACAATCCGAAGAGTCATTGCAGAAGCCAAAAGAATCAATAGAAAGACGGAAGTAATTGTCGTATGCAACGGAAATACGGATCGAACGGCAGGGATTGCCAACAAAGCGGGAGCAAAGGTTATCTCCTATGCGGAATCTTTGGGTCATGATGTTGGACGGGCGATAGGTGCTAGTCACGCAAATGGTGAAGTTTTACTGTTTGTTGATGCTGATTTTGTCATCCCTACTTGGATCCTTCGGAAATATTGTTTGGATGTAATAAATGGTTGGGATGTCGTGCTTAATTCCTATTCAGGTATCGTTACCAAAAGCTATATGGATTTGGTTACAGAAGCGAAACGCGTACTGAACCACTTGGCAGGAAGACCTGATCTGATAGGTAGCTCTTTTACAACCGTTCCCCATGCCTGCAGTAAAAAGGCAGTGGAGATTATCGGTTATGAGAATCTGGCAATACCTCCACTTGCACAGGTCCAGGCAATTGTGAGCGGCTTAAAAATCAAACGTGGCCATCTGATCTATACCCCGTATGTTAACCGGAAGCGGAAAAGACCAAGAAACTCCGTAATTCATTTGGTTTTGGGAGATCACGTAGAAGCCATCCGTTCTATTATCCAGGCTCGAGGAATCAGAGGGGGATATGATGGTCCGGGAGGTGAGAACGAATCCAATGAAACGTAAACTTATCTTGTTAAGTAAGGTTGCTCGAAAAAAAGTGGGGAAGCGAAGAATGCAA
>NZ_JBNCMT010000006.1:0-178132 GCF_049846925.1 Brevibacillus nigriterrae | reverse complement strand
GATATGATGGTCCGGGAGGTGAGAACGAATCCAATGAAACGTAAACTTATCTTGTTAAGTAAGGTTGCTCGAAAAAAAGTGGGGAAGCGAAGAATGCAAAAGAGATTCTTATCACGACGCTATCGAATGAAGGTAAGGCATCATCGAAAAATGAAGAGAAAACGAAATCTACGAAGAAGAGTGGAAAGGTTGGCATCCATTGATTACTCTCTCATCTTAAAAAGAAACTCTCAGGCACTGAGTGTCATCATTACGTTGTTGTCTGGTGATGAACTTAATCAGGATTTGCTACTAAACGTAAAAGCACTTCAACCAAGAGAAATCATCGTTGTGCAGACCGGCCCACCAGAAGGAAATATACATGAAAGAATGGAGCAGGATGTCCGGTTTATTTTCTATCCATACTCCGAGAATATTTATGTTGGAAGAGGAATCGGAGCTGATTATGCTACGGGAGAGGTACTGCTGTTTCTGGATAATCAATACGCATACGCAACTCATGGTTTGCTACCGTTCGTAATCGAATGCTATGGAAAAAACGATATTATACTGACTAACAGCAATCCAGTTTATGCGAGGAAGGAGAGGTTTGATTCAGTTAACGTAGCAAAATCTTTCCTCAATCATACTCTTAAGCTTCCGTATTTACAGTTTTCTTCCTTAACAGACACCCCTCACGCAATGAAGAAAAAAACAGCTGAACGAATCGGTTATGAAAATCTGGTGATCCCCCCGAAAGCAATGGTGATTGCTGTAATAAATGGTCTGACAATCAATCAGATAAACAGAGCAAGGCCGTTGCCAAGCGCACGACCAACACCAGTTTCTTTCAAATTAAGGCAATTGAGGGCGAAGGAAACCTTACTGGGGGATCATATGGAGGCATTCCAGTACCTGCAGTCCGTAATAGGAGATCGTGCATACTACACAGACCAGATGCGTCGGAGAGACTTGCTCGCACAAATCAAAAATAAAAGAAGTAATCATGAGTCATGAGACAAGAGAAGAGGGCTGCCCTGAGTAGTATTGACTACGACCGGCATCCCTCTTTTTTCAAATTAAGTTATCGTGGTAAACGGGGTATTAGAAAGGCGATAATTTGTTTCAGACATTCATCTGCCGTTCGCTCTCCAGTTTCGACTATTAGCTCAGGGTTATCCGGTTCCTCAAAAATTTGTGATACTCCTGTAAAATCCTTGATTTCTCCCCGACGTGCCTTTTTATACAAACCTTTCGGATCTCTTTCTTCACATATATTCAAGGGACATTTTACATAAATCTCTACAAAATCCTGTTTCTCAAATCGTTGTCTGACTGCTTCACGATCTTCTTTAAACGGTGAAATGGATGCCACAAGAACAATTAACCCGGCATCCACGAACAACTTTCCTATTTCTCCCATTCGCCTGATGTTTTCTTTTCTATCCTGTTTGCTAAACCCCAGATTTTGATTTAGCCCGTGTCTGAGATTGTCTCCATCAATCAAGTAGGTGTGCATATGCCGATTGTATAGCTCCTGTTCAAGAAGATTGGCCAGGGTAGATTTGCCGCTGCCGGATAAACCGGTAAACCAAATGATTAATCCCTTGTGATTGTTTAATTCCTCTCGCATTTCTTTCGTTATGGAGTTAGCATGCCAGACAATGTGTTTTTTTGATGCCGAGTTGTTTATTTTTCTCACCTCGGTTTATTCAAGCGTGATTATTTCAGGTTTTTCAGAAATTGCTGCATTTCTTTTTTGCTTGCTTTATCCAACGAATCAATTCTTTTTTGAAACAGCATGCAAGCCTCATCATACAAGAGGATATCAAGCTCATTTTTTTCCTTGATCTTCTGCAAAACTTCACTGGAAAGTTGATTTTTGGGAGGTCGACTGGGGTTTTTAAAGAATGGATGATAACGTTGAATACTCTGCCATCCAAACTTCTTTTGAAACAGAAACAAGCTTTCATTAAACCTTTCTGCGATCCCAAAAGTAAAATGCTTTCTTAAATTTTCTTTTGCAAGCTGTAAGTCTGCGTGTTGAGGGTTGGATTTTCCAGAAATAAAACTTGTTTGCATGTTGTTTGTTCGCCGGACGAACGCTTCATCTTTACTGCTTACGTAATCCATGAGAGTCATATTATTTGTTCTGATCTGCTTGGAGACGTAGGGGCCGTGACTTGGCTCCATAAGCAGAAAGTAGTATTCAGAAATTACCCTTTCGATCGGATCTCTGAGAAAAGTCATATAGTTGCAGGGTCTGTTGAAATAGTTGTGAATGCCATAGGTAAAATGACCATAGAAGCATTGAATATAGCAAGTAGGGTCAGCTGATATCATGTTAATCGCATCTTGCATCTTCTTGTCTATGGTCCATACCCACGTTCGTAATTTATATTGGTCTTCCATAATTCTGTACATCGTGGTGCCTGCTGTCTTGGGTATATGCACGAAGAGGATTAGTGGCTTCATTTCATCCTGTAATTCTCCTTTCAATGGAAATCATTCGATAAAGAAACCGTTCCTAAGTAAACGGACAATATCTTCATCTTTCATGCTGGCATAGTCGGAACGGAAAAATGAAAAATCAACTTTGACCAAATGTTTATATTGATTGAGCAGCTTTTCAGATGGATGAGACGGCAGGATAACGAAGTATTGCTCATCAAATTTGTAGGTATGCGGTGACTCAAAGGTTGAGATTAATACCTCATGGATCTTCTCACCGGGACGAATCCCAATCTCTTTTACCCTGTAATCATTACAATTCAGACTGGTGGCAAGAACACGTATTAAATCGGTTATTTTACACGCCGGCATCTTCATCACAAATGTTTCTCCGCCGATCGAAACGGTTGCTGCTTTTAAAAGTAACTGGATTGCCTCTGAAACAGTCAAGAAAAAGCGAGTCATATCTTTGGAGGTTAAGGTAACTTCCCTTTTTCCGAGCAATTGTTGTTTAAACAGTGGAACCACGCTGCCGTTGGTGCCTAAAACGTTTCCGCCACGAATACAGACAAATCGTGTTTTTTCACTTAAATCGTTCGCTCGGATAATCAGTTTTTCTCCGATCGCTTTGGTCATACCGTAAAAATTGATGGGGTCTACCGCTTTATCCGTAGAAACATCAATCACTTTTTCAACACCTTGCAGGATACTTGCACGTATGATGTTACTGGTTCCATCCACATTCGTTTTCAAAGCTTCCTGCGGTTGATACTCACAGATCGGTACGTGCTTTAAAGCGGCAAGATGAAACACGTAGTCAACATTTTGGCACGCTTCTACTACCGCATCAGCATCCCGCACATCACCAATGAGAAATGACAGGCGAGGGTCATCAAAGCTTTGTTTCATATCGACTTGTGCAAATTCGTTTCGAGAAAAGATTCGTATTTCTTTCGGGTTTGACAGGAGTAAATTTCTCGTTAATTCCTGTCCCCAGGAACCTGTTCCTCCAGTAATTAAAATGATTTTATCAGTAAACATGTCAGGCCTCCCGATCGATCAATAGTTTCAGTGTAGGTCCCGGTCTAGTAACCCGAGACGTCCCATACAACCTTGTTGATAATTTTCGTGTAGCTTTCAATGATTTTGACTACTTTTATGGAAACGTTGGTATCCTGGTAGTCAATGGGTATGGGTGGAACCATTCTCTTCTCGGAATGGATTTCAATCGCTAGCTGAATCGATTTGAGTACATCATCCGGTGTGACTCCGCCAATGACCATTGTGCCCTTATCAAGAACCTCGGGCCGTTCTGTGCTGGTTCGAATCAAAACGCCGGGGAAATTCAAGATGGCAGATTCTTCACTCAACGTGCCACTGTCAGAAAGAACGCAGAACGCATGCATCTGTAGCTTGTTATAGTCGAGAAATCCGAATGGCTTGTGAATTTGAACGAGAGGATGCAGTGGAAGCTGCATCTGGTCTAGCTTGATTTTGGTGCGTGGGTGGGTGGAATAAACGATCGGGAACTGATATGTCTCGGCAACGGTATTCAGAGCTTTGATCAGAGAAATGAATTTTGCTTCGATATCTACGTTTTCTTCCCGATGGGCACTGACGAGAAAATACTTTCGATCTAGTAATCCCAATTGAGCCAATATTTGTCTTGTCTGAATTTTTTGCTCGTATGAATGGAATACCTCTGGAAGCGGCGAACCTGTAACAAAGATGTGTTCCTTGCGAAAGCCCTCGGACAAGAGATACCGTCTGCTGTGTTCGGTGTAGGGCAGGTTGATATCACTGATGTGATCTACGATTTTTCGGTTGGTTTCTTCCGGCACATTCTGGTCGAAGCAACGGTTACCTGCTTCCATATGAAAGATAGGGACCTTCAACCGTTTGGCTGCAATGGCACTCAAAGTACTGTTTGTGTCGCCGAGAACAAGCAACGCATCCGGTTTGACAGATTTGATAAGGTCATAGGATCGGGCAATCACATTGCCAATGGTTTCGCCTAAACTACCACCCACTACTTGCAGAAAGTAATCCGGTTTTCTTAACTCCAAATCTTCAAAGAAAATATCATTCAGGGTCGGGTCCCAGTTTTGGCCTGTGTGGACTAGAATATGGTCAAAGTACCGATCGCACGCTTTGATCACGGCAGACAGGCGAATGATCTCAGGTCGTGTACCGACAATTGTCATTACTTTTGTTTTATTCATTTCAGACACCTCTTGTTTGACATGGCTCATCTGTTAAGTGCTTCTACTAGCTTAGGCAAATGGTATAAATGCAGAAAGTGGGGTTCAGCAGGGAGAGGAATGCTTCTACAGATGAGGGTGGATCGTGCAGTTCGGATCGCCTGGTAATACGGGTCAGGCTGGGCTTGAAGGTGGGCTGACAGATGAATTGTTGAGTCTGCATGATGAATCGAAAGCAGATAGGGATATCTTGCTCGAAATAGATTGACTAAACCTGTCAGAAACTGCTTATGAAGCGGCTTGCCAAGTGCATATACCATGACAAATGGAGATTCTGTTTGTAATAAAACGTGGCGAATTGCTTCCTGAACAGGGACGAAGGGCATAGAGAAGTGTGTAACCCGTGGATCAGGAATTCTCTTTAGTACGCTGGCAAATGAAGCGTTCGGCGTCTGATCGATAACAAAGCAATTGAAGTTGTAATATGTTTGTTCAAATAGAGTTTCCAATCGTTTGATCGCAGCCCTCGACCGATGATTCCACAAGATGAGCACAGTCGTTTCAACCGGAATGCTCCTGCGCATACGTGCTTCCAGCCGAATGAGTTGTGAAATATACCGTTTCCTTCTGTAGACTTGCGGCTGTGTTCGCAATTTTCGTGACATACTATATGTCGATCTCAATCGATAGTCCATCAGCTCAATCGGTAAGTACTTCAAATCACAATGCTCACTTAGTCGCAACCAATAATCATAATCTTCTACGGGTGTCAGTCGATATTCACCTGTGAGGAGGGCAATCGATTTTTTATACATAAAAGAAGCGCCGATGAAGCAGGAGTCAATCAAATTTTCTTTTGGTTGTGCTCTCCATTGTCTCTGTCGGAGTAAGCGGGACCTGGAAAAAACAGGCCTTCCTTTATTGGTGATGAAGCGGCTATTGCTATAAACGAGTCCGACTGACGCAGGAGCTGTTATTAGGTTTTGACGAAGTGTTAAGAGAAAAGAAGGATAGTAGACATTGTCACTGGATACCCAAGTTACATACTGTATGCCCGGGTTGTTTTGAAATCTGCCAAAACCTCTATTAAGCGCATATGCCGTCCCCTGATTCTTTCGATAGGCAATAACCTCCACGCGTGGATCCCGCTGTGCTACTCTGCGAACGGTTTTTACGACATTGGGGGTAGTCCCATCTATCACGATGACTAGCTTGAAATAGCGATATTTCTGATTGAGGATAGACCGAATTGCCTTCTGCAGAAAAACAGGATGTTGTTTGTAAACAGGCATAACAATCCCTATATCAGCCATATACCCCCCCTCCTTCTCTCATGAAGAAAAGTATTACTGTACAGTATTCGTTCCATGTGTGAATGTAAGCAGACGTTTCACCATTTTATGTAAATATGATGATGGTAACTAGATAGAGCTGCCTCAATTTCTCTCAACCGAGGGCATTCTCAACCTCAAGACGTATACTGCAATGAGGATCAGATGGGTTGGGAAAGAGGGGAATGTACAGTGCAGAATATCTTGGTTACAGGTGCAAATGGATTCATCGGAAAAAATCTGCTGGAGTACCTGGGCAGGCGAGAGAAAGTTAACATTATGGCGATCGGGAGAAATGCAGGAAAGAAGGAATGGGAGAATGCGTTAGCAGTAGCAGATGTCATCTATCATCTGGCTGGAGTGAATCGCACCAATCATGTGGAAGACTTTCGGGAAGGAAATATAGAAGTAACGGAGCAGCTTGTATCGATTCTGAGACAATACAAACGGAAACCCCGGTTGATCTATGCATCATCCATTCAAGCTAGCTTGGATAATCCATATGGTAAAAGTAAAAAGGCGGCGGAAGAGGTTCTTGCAGCCTTTAGCCAGGAAACGGGCAGTGAGGTCGTGATTTATCGATTGCCAAATGTGTTTGGGAAGTGGTGCAAGCCGCATTATAACTCAGTTGTTGCCACGTTTTGTTTCAATCTGGCACAAGGCTTGGATATTTCCATTACTGACCCGGATAAAAAGCTGGAGCTGGTCTATATTGATGATGTGATCCATACGTTCATCGAGTGGTTACATCCTGCGAAAGTACCGAATTCTATCTATTACACGATCGATCAAACGCATGAAATAACGGTTGGGGATCTAGCGAGGAACATTCGAGAGTTTTCTTATGTTCGAAAACAGGCCATTCTTCCTGATTTGTCACAGCCACTTACCAAGTATCTGTACACTACGTACTTGTCCTATCTGGATCGAGCTGATTTCACTTACGACCTGACCGTGCACCGGGATCATCGAGGCTCCCTGTTTGAATTGCTAAAGTCTGAAGCGTTCGGGCAAATCTTTGTTTCAAGGTCAAATAAAGGAGTGGTCAGGGGAAATCATTATCATAACACCAAGGTTGAAAAGTTTTGTGTTATTAAAGGAAAAGCAAAAGTATTGTTTCGCAATATTTGGGAGGATGACTCGTTTTCCTATGATCTGACAGATGAAAAAATTGTCGTACTCGACATTCCTCCAGGATATACCCATTCCATTGAAAATGTATCAGATGACGAATTAATCGTGTTATTTTGGGCAAATGAAATATTTCAAAAAGAGAGTCCTGATACGTATCCATTAAACGTTTGAATAGAAGAACCTTGTCACATTTGTTGGCGAGGTTCTTTTTTTCTAATATGTTACATTGGCTGATTTTTATGAAAATGGACAATGCACTCATATACCTCCCAGATTGATGTTCATATAAATACTCAAGATATGAGTAATATATCATCTCACGCTACCCAGTGATATGAGGAGTGGATCAAATGGAGAGGGAGACGATACCTTTTGACATGAAAGTGGTGATTCTCGCAGGCGGTTATGGAACACGAATCAGTGAAGAAACGGGCGTGAAGCCAAAACCGATGATTGATATTGGTGGCAAGCCAATTCTTTGGCACATCATGAAGATTTACTCTTCTTTCGGGTTTAATGACTTTATTATCTGCCTGGGATACAAAGGAGAAAAAATCAAGGAATACTTTGCCAATTACTCTCTTTACAACTCAGACGTAAGCTTTGATTTCAGCAAGGAAGGGACAATGGTAACGCATAATCACTTTGCTGAGCCGTGGAGAGTTACGCTAGTGGAAACCGGGAAGGACACCCTGACAGGCGGACGTCTTAAGCGAGTTAAAGACTACATCGGAAACCAGCCATTTATGCTGACCTACGGTGATGGGGTAGGGAATGTCAATATTGCCGAAGTGGTAGCTTTCCACCAAAGTCATGGAAAACTGGCGACGGTCACAGCAGTACAGCCTCCTGGAAGATTTGGCTCGCTAACCATTGATGCAAACCAGGAAGTCAAAGGATTTGTAGAAAAGTCGCAAGGGGACGGGGGTTGGATCAATGCAGGATTCTTCGTGATGCAGCCGGACGTACTCCATTATATCGAGGGTGATCACACGATCCTGGAAAGAGATCCACTCGAAAACCTCGCCAAAGACGGACAGTTGATGGCCTATCCTCATTCGGGTTTTTGGCATCCGATGGATACACTGAGAGACAAAATTTATCTCGATGAGCTTTGTAAGTCAGGCAAGGCGCCATGGAGGAAAGGTGATTTCTCTTGATGAACCAGCATTTTTGGAAGAATAAGAGGGTTTTTGTTACCGGACATACGGGATTCAAGGGATCGTGGCTTTGTTTATGGCTATCGTCACTCGGAGCAGAGGTTACAGGTTATGCGTTGCGTCCACCAACAGAACCCTCGCTATACAAACTGTGCAACATCGATTCCATGGTTACTTCCATCATTGGTGATATCAGGGACAGAGAGAAACTGCGTGACTCCATCCTTGCTTCCAGCCCAGAAATTGTTTTTCATATGGCTGCCCAACCGATCGTCAGGGACTCGTACCCGTTTGCTGTGGAGACCTATGAAATCAATGTGATGGGAACGGTCTATCTCCTGGATGCCGTGAAGCACGCAAATGAAAATGGAAAGCAAATTCGAGCCGTTGTTAACGTGACATCAGATAAATGCTATGAAAACAAGGAATGGCTTTGGGGTTATCGCGAGAGCGACGAGCTTGGCGGATATGACCCCTACTCCAATAGCAAAGCTTGTTCCGAGTTGGTTACTCTCTCTTATCGGAGATCATTTTTTGAGTCGAAAAATCAAGGAAACCGCAGTGTGGGCATCGCTACGGCAAGAGCCGGCAATGTTATCGGGGGTGGCGACTGGGCATCTGATCGCCTCGTTCCTGATTGTATCAGGTCCATTCTGACGAATACGCCGATTACCATCCGCAACCTGCAAGCCATACGCCCATGGCAGCATGTATTGGAACCTCTATACGGATATCTGTTATTGGCACAAAAATTGGCGGAAGACGGGGCCAGTTTTTCGGAGCCATGGAATTTCGGCCCGAATCAGGAGGATATCCGGTCTGTTGAATGGGTCGTTCAGCGTCTCTATTCAAAATGGGGACATGGGCTTAAGTTTCAGCATCAGGCTGAAAAGGGCTTGCATGAAGCCACAAATCTACAATTGGACTGCTCCAAGGCAAAGCGAAAATTAGGTTGGTCACCGCAATGGGATTTGGAAACAACCATGGATAAGATACTTGAATGGACAAGGGGATATGCGGAAGGTGCCGATGTGAAGGCCATTTGCATGAGCCAAATTCAGGAGTATTCGAACGGGAGGACAACGACGTGACGGAAAAGTTGGAATCCCGAAATGTATTGATTACTGGAGCAACTGGCTACATTGGAGCCAACATAACATCCCGATTGGTGGAGAACGGGTGGAATGTTCATGTCATCGTCCGCCCAGATTCGAAGGTACACTTGCTCAAATCAGTTAATCATGCCATCCATATGCACATCTATGATGGGTCTACCGAACGGTTGATACAGATCGTTCATTCAGCAAATCCTTCCATCGTTTTGCATTTGGCGTCTTTTGCAACCGTAGCATATGAGCCGAAAGATATTCTGCCCATGATTAAAAGCAATATCTTATTTGGTACACAATTAGTAGAAGCAATGGTAGCCAACGAGGTGTATCACCTGATTAACACGGGAACCTATTCACAACATTTTGAAGATGCACCTTATAATCCTCAGTCCATCTATGCTGCCACTAAACAGGCTTTTGAGGACATACTCGTTTACTACTCCGAAACGACGCCGCTGAAACTGCTGACACTCACGCTATTTGACAGCTACGGTCCACACGATCCAAGACAAAAAATCATTCCGTTACTCCTAAAGACCATGCGGGAAAAGAAGGCACTACAGATGACCCCCGGAGAACAAGTCATTGATCTTGTGTACATCGATGATATTGTCGATGCCTATCTGCTTGCCATGCATCGAATGACAGAGGAAGAATCCGGCAAGACGGAGAAGTTCGCTGTTTCCTCGCAACGGCACATCCGTTTACGTGATGTTGTATCCATCTTTGAGAAAGTAACCAATTGCACTCTTCCAATAACCTGGGGAGGTCAACCATATCGAAAAAGAGAGGCGATGATCCCTTGGACCAAAGGAGTCCCGTTACCAGGTTGGAAGCCGAAGATTTCTTTTGAGGAAGGGATTGCAAAAATCGTAACCATAGAGGGAGATAACTATGATTTTTTGTACGGTTTCGACGTATAAGCATCTCGGGTTGGCCATTATTATGGCGAAATCCATCAGAAACACCCAACCAGAAGCGAGGATCGTGTTGTGCCTTGTAGAAGAGGAAATGTCAATGGTTGAGCCATATCGATGGCTCTTTGATGATATCGTTTTAGCGAAACAGTTAGGAATTCGCAATTTTTATCGCCATATGTTCAGGCATACGGAAATTGAAGGACCTTGCTCTTGTAAAGCTAGACTTCTGTTGTATGCATTACAGCGATTTCCTTATGCCGACAAATTCGTTTATATCGATTCAGACATGAAGGCATATGGCCCGTTTACTGAATTGTCCACCACTCTCGATCACTACCCGATTGTACTAACACCACACAATTTCGTAGCAAAAAAAGCGGTTGTCAGACATGGTTACTTTAATGCGGGCTTTCTTGCGTTTCGAAGGGGGCCAAAAGCCAGGAAGTTCCTTCAGTGGTGGGCGAGGAAGCTGGATCAATTCTGTTACCTCAATGTACAAAGAGGGTTGAATGCAGACCAGAAATGGCTGGATCAAGTACCGCGTTTATTTGGGGCTCATGTTTTTTTTCATCCAGGATATAATGTGGGGCCATGGAATGTTGGCGAGCGGACAATCACCCATACGGAAGACGGAAGTTGGCTGGCTAATGGTGAACCGCTTAAGGTCTTTCATTTTTCAAGTGTGCTACGGTTTCCGAATTTCTCATCTTATCTTGTTCATTATACGTCTCATGTGATTCATACTCCCCCAAGAATCCAAAACTACTTGACCCACTTGATCAAAGGGTATTTCGCTGAGGTAGAGATGCACTTGGCTGATTTACCCAACCCTCCCTGGAGCTACGGCCATTTTGCGAACGGCAGAAAAATTCTCGTTCGAAGTCGGCTCAACTTTCGCCGAAATCGTCACAAACGCTACAAATTTGTGAAAAACCCCTTTCAAAAATCAAATCTTTTCTTTCGCAGCCAACCACAGAAAAGGAAGCGACTACGAAAAAGAAGGTGATTATGATGCACAAAATGAGAAAGAAAAGAAAAGTCGTCTTGTTTCTCCATATTCCCAAGACTGCTGGGAAAACACTGGGGGAAATTCTCAAGAGCCAATATCCCGCACGAGTGGTCCGATTTGATGGAACCCCGAAACATCGCTGGTATAAAGGAAAAACAGCACTCTATTTGAGACGGCAATGCAACCAGGGAAAACGTTGCATCTATGGTCACTACAATTTCGCAATGAATCTGCATGAAAAGCTGTCCAGACCATTTTGTTACATTACGATGCTTCGAGATCCAGTAGATCGTGTCATCTCTTTGTATTTCTACATCCGAAGGTCACCTGGTCACTATCTGCACACACGGGTGCGAAATATGAGTCTGGCACAGTTTGCAAGTGCACAGGATATTCATGAAAATTCGAACAGTCAAACGATACTGTTAGCCGGAAGCAACAATGCTGAATTAGCAAAACAAAATCTTGCTAGGTATTTTTCGGTGGTTGGCTTAACGGAACACTTCAATGAATCCTTATTTTTAATGAAGCGGGAATTGGGCTGGAGGAATCTCAGACGGTATGTATCCTATCATGTTTCAAAACGACGGCCTTCTGTAAGAGAGGTTTCACCCCAAGTCATTCAGATCATCCAAAATAATAACAGGTCAGATATCGAGGTGTACGAGTTTGCCAAACATTTGTTTCAGCAAAAATTGAATTCCCTGGAGCCTGAAGCCAGAAATCAACTTCAAGTCTTTTTGGGTCAAATAAAACCATGATCGAAAGGATGCAGGGGGTGTAAACTGTGCCAGACGTTGGGATTGTCATGCCTGTCTATCATCAGAGGAAAGACATTCTGCGTGCTGCCATCCGCTCCATCAGCAGGCAGACGTATAAAAACTACAAGATGATCATCGTAATCGATGGAATCACTCCCGGTGTTCTCCGTGTTGTCAGACGAGAAGCAAGGAGAAACAAGCGAATTCAGGTTGTAGCCTACAGGCAAAACCGGGGAACGGCAAACGCACTTAACGTTGGTTTTGACATTCTGAAGAAAAATCCGCAAATCAAATATCTAACTTGGGTTGCCAGTGATAATATCTACTACCGGAATTTCATCCGAATCCTAAGAAGACATCTGGTTAGGGGGCCAGCTACACTCGGTCTGGTTTATAGTAATATGAGGCTGATTAGAAGCAATGGTACTTTCATTCACACATCCAGAAGGTGGCAGAACCGACCCAAAGAAATTTTGCTTGACTACAATTTCATTTTGGGGTCCTTTTTGTATAAAAAGGAGTATGCCATAGCAACTGGAGATTACCAGCACACGCCTGTGGAAGATTACGACTATTGGCTTCGGCTGACTGAACTTTGCAATATTAAATATATTCCCAGGGCTTTGGTATCTTATCGGATGTTTGGTCCCAAAAGCAATTCGATAAAAATCAGAAATAATCTGGGGCTGTATCGTCATAATCGATATCAATTTCATTTGGTTAAGCACTTAGCCAGAATGAGAAGAGGAATCCCTCCAGAAACAATGGTCATATTACCTGTTACAGACAATACAGCAAATCCAATTGGCAAACTGGAGGCTATGCTAGAGCAGGACTACAGCAACTTTTTCCTGCTTGTTGTCAATTCTTCCTCAGACTCACAGACTTTGCAAGCCCTTCAACAAATTCCTGATTCAAGACTTCACGTTATTTCTTCGCCAGTTGTTGGAGAACAAGAGTTGATTCAGCTCGCAACCACTTATTTGCAGACAAGGTTTATCTACCTTCACGATAAAAATATCCAGTTGGAGAAATATCAATTAGAAAATGTCATTGGTACGGCAAGAATCATGTATCCACAAACAGAAACTCCTGTTTTGCTGAGAGATTGATAACTATGCGAGATGAACTCAGAAAAATCGTAAACAATGGCTGGTTCGATTTGCATATCCATACGACTGCTTCTGATGGCAGCTATTCTCCGAAAGAAGTCGTTCAGAGGGCAAAACAAAACGGGCTTATGTGCATAGCCATAACGGATCACGATACCCTGGATGGGATAGCAGAAGCGATAGAAGAAGGGGGTAAACTGGGAGTAGTCATTATCCCAGGAATTGAGCTCAGTACCAAGTATCAGGGAAAAAGTATCGATATACTGGGATACGGAATGACGAACCATTCTGAGTTGAAATCTCTTCTGATTCAGTACTGTGATGGACGCTTACGAAGGGCTCAACTCATCATCGACAAATTTACAGAATTGGGAATGCCGCTGACCATGGAGGACGTCATGCAGTTTAGTAGAGGAAGTATTATTGCCCGACCACACATTGCTAAAGCAGTTGTTCAGAAAGGATATGTTGCAGATACACAAACCGTTTTTGACCAATTTCTTGGTAATGGAAGGCCGTGTGATGTGGAGAAGGTGCATCAATCTACACAGGAGGCAATCTCTCTCATCCATCGATATGGTGGGTGTGCCGTATTAGCACACCCCATTCTTATTCAGGATAATGATTTGGTCAATGAGATAGTGGATGCGTACCCATTTGACGGGATCGAGGTATGGCATAGCAAGCAAAAGGGAAGCAGTGTCCAACTATACAAAGAAATAGCTGAAAGGTTCGGTCTGTTGATGACCGGTGGATCGGATTTTCACAATGATCAACAATCGATTGGGGATTTTGGATTGTCATGGCATGATAAATGAATATCGATAGAGGGAGGGAGAGTCACTTGGATGTCATTCTTTCCGCAGCTACCCACCGTTCAGGATCGACGCTTCTACAGCGGATCTTTAATGCCAGGAAAGAGACACTTGTTTGGGGCGAACATTTAGGCGTCTTACGGGACTTTGTTCACATACAACAGAAAGTGATGAGAATGTCTAGAATGGGCCAAAAAAGCAGAGAATCCTATTTCAATCAAGGGGAAAATCCGAATCAATGGCTTGCTATCATGGCACCTGGGCCCTATTTTATTCGGGCGGCAACCATTCAATCGGTTAAAATGTATCTAGATTGTCTGTACAGTCAACATCGAGAAGGACACGATATGGTAGGATTCAAAGAGGTGCGATATGGCGCACAAGAATTATCTATTCTGCAGGAATGCTATCCACAGGCAAAGCTTGTCCTCATCGTCCGCAATCCAATCGAAGCATGGAAAAGTTATCCGAAGAGCTGGGGAGAGTATCGTTCTGCCTTGCAATTTGCAAGGCAGTGGAATCGAAACGTGAACTATTATTTACAGCTAGTGAACAGCAATCCTAACGCCAGCCTGATTCAATATGAAAAAATGGTGAGGAAAGATCCAGTTACGATAGAAAGACTTGCCCAATTGGCTCAATTAACCCATCAAGAAATACATTCCGTTCTTGCACAAAAAATTCGCGGTTCTCGAAGAAAAAAAACCATTACTATGGCACAAAGAGCAATCATCAGAAGACATTGCAGAAGGAACATGAGACTGCTAGGGTATCTGTAAAAGAGGAAGAGCGGTGACCTGTGAAAGGGTCACCGCTCTTTTCCTTTGCTAACGATGGTAAATCAGTTGATAGGCAGGCTCTGCATGGGGGGGAATGCTTGTAACGGAGGGGAGGTGTGGAGTGTTTCGCGCTGCTTTTATAAGATGGTCCATCTCATCGATTTCAACAAAATTAGCATTCTTGCTGTAAAACATGACAAAAGGAGTTGAAACCTGTGCTAATCCTGTCTGAATTGCCTGTGGAGTGGTTCCGTTCGGGAGGAAAATGAATTCGATACGTGGGTCGGGTATTTGATTAATGACTGCGGAAGCATCTAAATTCGGTGAAGTATCAATAATCAGCAATTTGTAATTTGTGTAGACTTGTTCTAACAAATGTTCGAGCTTTGCGATTGTATGGGGAGAAGCGTCACTCACTGGAAAAAGTACAGTTGTCTCAGGTGGAATACCTCTTCTATGACGGGCTTCCAACGTTATCAAATTCAAAATATACCTTTTATGGCGGTATTTCTCAGGTGAATTCCTTAATTCGAGGGAATTGCTGTGAGGAGTACGAATTCGGAAGTCCATTAGAATTTTCGGAACAAATCTCATATCACAAACCTCAAACAGCCGCAGGAAGTAGTCATAATCTTCTACTGGTGTATAGCGATAGCCTCCTACTATTCGTGCAAACCGTTTTTTATACAAAAATGCGTAACCGATATAATACATTTCCAGTAAATCTTCTTTTGTTTGTTGACTTTGCCATTGGACGTACCCCTTCATTTTTTCTACATCGACAGGGGTTCTGTTCACATCTACGAACCGAAAGCTAGAATGGACGAAGCCAACTTTAGGAGGGGAATTTCTTAATTTTCGTCTAAGCAATTTGAAGCAATTGGGATAATACACATTATCGCTTGAGACCCAAGTTAAGTATTTAATTCTGTTCAATCTCATGAGATATCGAAACCCGATGTTCAATGCTCGTGATGTCCCTCTGTTCTGACGTTGGGCAATAATGACAATTCTTTTATCTCTTCTTTTAAAATTTCTAGCAATTCTTAGCACATTGGGTGTTACTCCATCAATGACAATAACCAGCTTAAAATTTCGGTAGGTTTGTCTAAGAATTGAGCGAATTGCCTGCCTGAATAAGTTGTCATTTTGTTTGTAAACTGGCATGACAATTCCAATATCAGCCAAAATCCTCACTCCTTTTAGTAGAACCAGATATGCAATAGGGTATTCACCTCTCTGCTTGTTCGCTCACGGCTTTCTCCTAGGAGCTCGGCCCAAATCAGTTCGTATATTCTGTGCTCATGAGACAAGGCACATGCCGTTTCCTGTATAAAAGAACCTTCATATGTTGGAATAGATACGGGTAAACAGCGAATGAAAGGTGGATACCTCGTGAGGATAGAAGGAGTTTCAATCATTACTTGTACGAACAAATCACAGTTTATTGATAATATTTTCGCGAATTATCAAAGCCAACTGTGGAGAAAAAAAGAGCTCATTATCATATTAAATAATGATTCACTTGATATTGAGACATGGAAAAGCAAAGCAAGCTCTTATCCAAATGTTTCGGTTTTTCAGCTACAAGAGCATTATAGTCTGGGGAGATGTCTTAACTTTGGTGTGCATCAATGCAAATATCATACAATCGCAAAGTTTGATGACGATGACTATTATTCTCCTTACTATATAAGATCTTCCATGATGGCGTTTCGTAGAACCAAGGCCGATATTGTGGGCAGAAGATCGTATTTCACCTATTTTGAGGATGATAAATCATTGTATGTCAGATATCCCAATCGAGAAAACTCCTATCAAAAATATGTAGCTGGCGGTACGATCATGTTCAAGAGAAGAGTGTTCCGCAAGGTAAAATTCAGTGATAGATCGATCGGAGAGGATTTTACATTTCTGGATGCGTGCAGGCGAAAAGGATTCAGAATTTACGCTACCAATCGATCCCACTATGTGTATATCCGGCGAGCCAATCCAAACCATCATACATGGAGGCCAACGAAACGATACCTTCGGGGTACAGGGAGATTTGTCGCCTATACAAACGATTTTCGTCCCTTTGCGGTAAGGGCAAGGCGAGTATAATTAGCCACAACACGATTCAACATAGTTTCTACGGCCCATTGTCCATCAGCAAATTCACGAGCTTGAGATGAGAGAGAATCTCGGAGGTGCTGATTTTCGAGCACTGTTGATAATTGCAGAAACAAGGAGTGGCTGTCTTTTTTTGGGAAAACGAGCCCGGTTTTCTGATGTTCGATTAATTCCGGGATTCCTCCAGCAGATGAGCCGATCACCGCCTTGCCAGCAGCTTGGGCCTCCATGATGGCATAGGGATGATTTTCTTGAATACTGGCAAGGACGAAGATATCCGATTCTCGTAAGAGTGCCGGAATATCTCTTCGGTATCCAAGAAACACTACATGTTTGTTTAAACCGAGACGAACACATTGATCCTTTAACATTTTATGCAAGGAGCCGCTCCCTGCAAGTAGACACTTCCAATCTGTTCTCACCTTCCTCAGCTTTTGCAGTGCTTCCAGGAGATAGATGTGTCCTTTTTCTCTTTCCAAGCGAGCTGAGCAAATAATCACCTTTTGGTTGCCTGCTTTTTGAATGTCCGTCGGCTGTTCCATCTGAACACGGAATTGATTCAGATTAAATCCCAGCGGAATGATAGAAATATGGTTTTCTGGTACCTGAAAATCGGTAATAAATCGATTTTTCATGTACTTCGTTGGAACAATGACCGAAGTAGAAGACATGATTCCCGTTTTCTCCAGCTTGGTCACGTATGCATCTCGCTTGGGAGTAGAGGGATTCAAGATCCCTTTGATGATGAATTCATCACGAATCGCTCCATGAATTGTTGTCACAAGAGGGATATCTTTTGGTTTGACTCGAGATAAGGCGATGGCAGAGAAGACCTCTTGTGCATGAATCAGATCATATTGTTTGAGTCGGAGCGAAGCGGCAACCAATTCCAGCCGGTATCTGCGCCACTCAAACAGGTTAATTTTACCCCCAAGCTGAGACATTGTTTGCCTGTGTAGAGCTAATGTTCTCGATACAAGCTCGGTTATGCTTTTATCTTCTACCATTCGATTTTCATAAAACAAATAAAATCGCTTTGTACCCGGATGAACGGCCAGAATGTCAACGGTATGCCCCAGACTGCGAAGGCCTTTTGCCAGTTCTAAAACATACGTCCATATCCCACCTGCACCGGGGAAGGTAAGAATGGAAGTAAGCAGGATTTTCATTTCCTTCTCCTCCTTTTGACAACAGGCATACCTCTTGGTTGTCTTTTCGGCAATGGTTCGACCATCAGTAGCTTCTCAAACTCAGGATGAGGAATCCGATATCCTAACGGTAATGCATGGATGATTCTGTTCCATAGATCGAAGGGAATCATGGCTGATCTAGAATTGTTCAATCTGGAAAAAATGAAATGATACGGCCTACTGGAGACAAGTCCAGTATTTTTGTTTCCGAGCCTATTTCCTCGCATGCCCTTGTCTATTTTACGATCCTTCATGTCGATAACCCTTTCTCTATGAGTGAAATAACCTACTCCATGTGTAAATCTATACTATTCACCATCCGCTCCTATGGATTCGTACAAGTGCCTACCACGCTGATAAAAAAGCCACTCCTATTTTTTCCTGTTTTTTATTTCCGCTAGTGACTATCAATAGTAGCACAGACGAGACCACACTTCCGCTCATATGATAGGGCAAACAACTGCTGATTACCTACTGGAGTGTGGTTGTGATGAAAATACTGGTGACAGGTGGAGCAGGGTTTATTGGATCACATGTTGTCGAACTGTTAGTGAAAGAAGGAATGGACGTCATCATTGTGGATGATTTAAGTACAGGACAGCTTTCAAATATTCCTCCACAAGTCACGTTTTACCAGGCCAATATCGTGGATGCGGGTGTGGCAACGATTTTTCAGAATGAGAAACCGGATTTTGTCATTCATCTGGCAGCTCAAGTAGATGTAGCAAAATCGATAAAGCACCCAATGGATGACGCAAACATAAATATCGTCGGCACAATCAACCTGCTAAACCTTTGCAAGGAGTACCATGTCCGAAAGATTGTTTACGCCTCAACTTGTTCTGTCTACGGAGAAGTTGGAGATTACAGCATAACGGAGTCAGAACCGATACATCCGATCTCTTCATACGGCATATCCAAAATAACCTCAGAAATGTACATCAGGCTGTTCCAGCAGCAATACAGCCTTCCTTTTACAATCCTGCGCTACTCCAATGTATACGGACCTCGTCAATCGATTATCGGCGAAGGATGCGTCATTCCGGCTTTCATCCACAAACTGTTGGAAGGAAAATCGCCTGTCATTTACGGGGATGGAGAACAGACGCGAGACTTTGTCTATGCAAAGGATATAGCCATGGCAAACCTGCTCGCCTTGTTTCATGGAACAAATGAAGTGATGAATATTAGCAGTAATGAAAAAACCAGTGTGAATCAATTGTTCAAGCTGATTTCATCCATTCTGCACTGTACAAATCCACCTGTTTATGCAGCCCAGCGGAATGGAGATATTCGTTTTAGTCGTGTAAGCTCCCAAAAAGCTCAACTTAGTCTTGGCTGGTCGCCTCAGTACGACCTCGCAACTGGATTAAACGAAACGATTCGTGAAATGTCTGGAAGAAAATAAGGAAAACAAGGGAGGAGGAGTGGATTGGATCAACTGTTGGATGAAATCAAAGTCACCGTCGTCATACCGACGTATAACCGATGCGACATGATCACGAAAGCCATCACAAGCGTTCAGAACCAAACAATGAAAGAGTGGAAGCTCCTCATCATTGACGACGGTTCAGTCGATGGCACAGAAGAAGTTGTCTCTGATATCACTTGTGAAGATCAGCGAATCAGCTATTATCGCATGCCTGTCAACTCAGGTCAGGCACATGCATTAAATACAGCGCTCCAAATGGTAACAACCAAATATATGATTCAGCTCGACAGTGACGATTGGCTGGAGAACCATACGCTGGAGCGGCTTGTGACTGCCATGGAGAATCAGCCTGAGACTACTGCGATGGCGTATGGTAATTATACGGTGTGGTCACCACGTAAGAAGTTCGTTGAGAGACTCAGACCTTTTTTGAACCAACACAAATATGAGTTCATCAGCTATGGCCCCACCTTGTGCCCGAGATTCTATCGTACCGACTGTCTTCGTGCAGTGGGAGGATGGGATACACATGATAAATATGGCGGAAGATTCGTGGAAGATCGCAGGATCATGTATAAACTGCTCGGAAATTACGATTTCTTATGGCTTGATGAGAGACTGTACAACATTAATCGAATGGTTAACAAGAATAGCCAGCTTACTCGCCATGTTCAAGCATGCAACGAAGTGAAGCGAGAAGCAATACTCGCTACCCTACATAATTGGGGAGGTGAGTATGTACCCCAGTTTTCTAAGTTTCGGGGAGGATGGCTGAAGACGGAATTAATTCCAAAACAAAGGCTTTTGAACTTGAGCCGGAGAAAGGCAAGACGTAGAGTAAAAATGAAATTGTTAAGACAAAGAAGATTGCGTGGTCTAAGAAAAACGCAACAACGAAAAGAAATTCGGCCTGTCGGAAAAATCCGACCTGTCAGAAAAAAACGCGGTATTCGAAAGTTGCTTCTGACACGAAGGTTACGAAAATCAGAAAAATCTCAAAGGTCACAACGATTTCCCGGTATGATAAGGTCCTCTAAACGTACTGTCAGGAGAAGAGCCAAAAAACGAACAGGTTAATTCTACAAGTTGGAAAGGAGCGGAGAATGGGGTGGATAAATCCTTTATCCAAAATGCAATCAATAACTATTATTATATCGATCCAAAGTACACCTCTCGTCCAAGACCGGAATACAGCCTGATCCGGTTTAAAGGGGTAACCTGGCAACCCAACGTGTATGCACTGGCGAGGTTCATTGGTGAAAAACTCGGGTGCAAATATATGATTGATATCGGAAGCGGTGCTGGCTTCAAACTGGCGAGCATGTACCCGGATTTTCAGATTATCGGAATTGATTATGGCGAGAATTTAGTAAACTGCCGTGCAAAGTACCCATTTGGCTCGTGGACCGAACACAATTTAGACCATCCTGGAGAGCTGAACCTGCCGGATGAAATCGTGAAAGATGCTGTGGTTATTTGCGCTGATGTGATTGAGCATCTGATCAGTCCTGGATATCTGTTATGGAAGTTAAAAAAAGTCATGGAGCTTGCGCCAATCTGTCTTTTGTCCACTCCCGAACGAGAACTTACCTATCGTTACAACCATATGGGCCCTCCTTTTAATCATTGCCACACACGTGAATGGAAACTGGGCGAGTTCAGAAATCTGCTGCTCTCGTTTCAGTTTGAATTAAAATATCTGGGACTAACAATAAGCAACGACAAGGATTTACGAAAAGAAACGATACTGGCTATTGTAGGAAATAATCAGCATCAATGTAAAGGCTACGACCAGTTGATCAGCAAGCAAGATATCGATATGAGGGCGTAGGTGACAGGACAAGGAATCATACTTCATGAGATCACAAGGAGGGTATTCCTGCATGAAGGTAGATTGGTTAATCGTAGGGTCCGGGTTTACCGGTGCCACTTTGGCAGAACGACTGGCAACCCAACTCAATCAGAAGGTATTGATTGTCGAAAAAAGAAATCACATCGGGGGAAACTCCTACGATACCTACAATGAAGATGGAATTCTTATTCATCAATACGGCTCTCATACCTTTCATACCAACTCCCCCATGGTGTGGAACTACCTTTCCCAATTTACAGAGTGGAGACCCTACTTTCATGAGGTATTGACTGTAGTCGATGGTAAAAAAATCCCTGTTCCTTTTAATCTCAATTCATTATATATTCTGTTTCCTGTGAAGTTTGCGGAGAAACTGGAAGAGCAGCTGATTAATCATTTTGGTTACGGTGTAAAGATACCGATCTTAAAACTGCGTGAAAGTGCAAGTGGGGAGCTCGGTTTCCTTGCAGAATATATCTATCAAAATGTCTTTTATCGTTACACTTTAAAGCATTGGGAACTGGCACCTGATCAACTGGATCATTCTGTTACGGCCCGTGTCCCTATCTATATCAGTCGAGATAACCGTTATTTTCAGGATACGTATCAGGGGATACCAAAGTACGGCTATACGGCACTTTTCCAAAAAATGCTTGCCCATCCCAATATCAAGCTGCTGTTAAACACAGACTACCGGGAAATTGCCGATGAAATCCAGTTCAAGCGAATGATCTATACGGGGCCGATCGATGAATATTTCCAATATCTCCACGGTCCTCTCCCGTATCGCAGTCTTCGTTTTGAATTTACGACATTGCCGCAAGAGTACTATCAGGAAGTGGGGACCATTAATTATCCGAATGAATATGACTACACACGTGTGCTTGAGCAGAAACACCTCACGGGCCAGATTTCCTCTAAAACGACTCTGTCGTATGTCTATCCAAAACGATATGATCACAAGTGCAACGATCCGTATTATCCCATCCCTCGCCAGGATAATCGGGATCTCTATCAATTGTATCGAAAAGAAGCAGACCAGATAAAGGAGAAGGTCCTGTTTGCGGGGCGTCTTGCTGACTACAAATACTATAATATGGATCAGGCTGTTGCTCGTGCATTGACTCTATTTAAGGAAATCTCGGGAAAGTAGAGAAGAGCGCAAGGAGTGGATTTGATGATTTGTTTTGCGATACTAGCTCATAAAGATGAGCCGGCACTACTTGATCAGATAAGAAACATTCGAAAATATGCAGGCAGAAATGCACGGATTGTTTTGTATAACGGCGGGACTGATGCGAATTTTGGAAAAGAACTTTGCAATAGAGAGAATGTGATGTATTGTCCGTATTCAAGGCCGTTGCAGTGGGGGAAGACAGGCAGGTTTTTTTATGATGTGATGAGGTGGCTCGAGGAAATAAATGCACCTTATGAGTATTTGGTTTACACTGAATACGATGTACTGTTTGTCAATCATGGATTTCCGGCATTGTTGCAACGGATGATGAGAGGCTTTGATGCAATGGTACAAAGAGTGCAATTTGAAAGGATTCCACATAAAACCTGGTGGCGTCCAGCCCAATCGATGTGGAGAGAGTGGGGGCAATGGCAGCCTTTTTTTAATGCAAACTACTTTTGTGGTACGTTTAACCCGATGCAAGTGTATCGGCATCAAATCGTGAGACGGATGCTTGCGAGGATTGACCATCAGAAGCTGGAGGAGCTGTTTGCAACAACAAACGTGTTTGCTCTGGGTGAAATGTTATATTTGACATTAGCCGTACACGCAGGGGGGAGATGTCGTGCGTACCCGCGCAAACACAAAAGATATTTACGCTTTCGCCCTCCCATCAGTATGCGTGAGATAAAAAAGGTGAAAGCCAACCGTAACATCTTTTTTATTCATCCTGTAAAAGATGAAGCTGTTCGAAGATGGATATGTAAACTCAAAACTCCACTAACGAAGAGAAGAGTAGTGAGAAAATCTTTTGTTACATGGAAGGAGACTCCTGTCAGATTCAAAAGGCGGATTAGAAAAAAAAGCTCCTAACAGATTACTGGATAGCAGCATGTAGCTAAAAAATGTTCATTGTGAAATTTGTTGATTTTTAGTGTTGCATATTTTTTAGCTATGTGCTATATTTCTTTATGTGCCAAGTAAACAAAATGTTCTTGGGACTTAAAAAAATGGAGAGATACCGAAGTGGTCATAACGGGGCGGTCTTGAAAACCGTTAGGCGGCAACGTCACGGGGGTTCGAATCCCTCTCTCTCCGCCATACATACCAACCAGAGCTGATAGTGTGACTATCAGCTTTTTTTATGTGAAAATACGTCTCGGCCGTTTTGTCGATATTTTTTGCTCATTTCCCCACAATACCTGACATAATTCTTGAAGTCGGGCCACTATACTGAAAGGACATATCTCTTCAGAGAGGCTAAGTGGGAGGGTGAATAAAATGAAATACTCTTGCAAGCACTGCTGCAACATCATTCATAATGATCTGGAATGCCCGATTTGCGGCAAAAACGAAATCATTCCAATCATTATAACGATCAGTGTACAACCAGAATCAACATCAATTCAATGGAAGGCAGCTATTCAGACACGAGTCTGACGATTAGCGAGTGCTTGCGGTTAGCGTCTTTTGACAAGACCGCTTTCAATGGAATGGCGATAAGTTGGGCTTCGTCAGAATGGAAACAACAGACATAAGTGAATTCGATTGGATAATTTGCCCCCGGGTTCAAGTTTCTTTTGATGTGGGTGAGCAGCATTTCCAGAACATCCCATAGTCTTCGCGTCAGATGGATGGGGTCAGTATGATTATTCGGATTGATGTATTCATGCCATAAATGATGAGAGATGAAGGTAGGGATGTTAATTCCCATTTCTTTCGAGTAAGCAGAGACATCGTGGAGGTTTATTTCATTTTGTATGTATGGCTCAGTGTTCAAGCTGATCATCAGTTCCTCTCTTCATCATGTATACTCATTCATTTGTCTTACTAAAAATACTACCTGCTTTTTTCCAATTTGATGGTGATGATTATCACACGAAAAGGGAAAAATTATAGCTTGTCGATGGAGCGATTTTGTTGTAGTATTAGTTTATTGCTAAATTAGCTGTAGCACTCGAATAATGTGGAGAGATACCGAAGTGGTCATAACGGGGCGGTCTTGAAAACCGTTAGGCGGCAACGTCACGGGGGTTCGAATCCCTCTCTCTCCGCCATACAAAAAAATGTACACCACCATTAAACGCATTGTTTGATGGTGGTTTTTTCATATTGGTTTGGCAGGATTTTGACGGCGGTCAACGAAATGAATGAATACCATATTAACGAATCGAATAGAGAGGTTTTCTTGGATAGGTTTGTTCTTATCGCAAGGTTATGCGAAGGTTATCAGTGGAGAGGAAGGAAGCAGGATGAGCAGAACGCGGATCATGTTAACCAAGTTCACACCCCCGCGTATCAAGGAACATATTCTTCGTCGGCCGGGACTGGCTAAAAAAATGCGGTATATCTTGTTGAACTCGTTCACGTTAATCCATTCAGGGCCAGGGTATGGCAAAAGCACGATGTTATCACTGTTTTTCGCAGATAAAAAAATCCCTGTTTGCTGGTATAACATTGAAGACAAGGATGGAGATTTGCTTCGGTTCATCAGTCATATTGTTGAGTGCATCAGACGTGAACATCGGGAATTCGGGAAAGATTTGCTTCGTACCCTGGAGAGCATGGAACAGGTATTAAATCCTGACGATGTTGAGCTGTTAGTCTATCAATTTGTGAATGAGCTGATGGCAATTCCACAGGATGTCATTCTCGTTCTTGACGATTATCATTCCGTTTTACGTTCATTCTTTATCGATCAATGGATGCAATTGGTGGTTCGCAATCTTCCGCATCATGTAAAAATTGTCATTGCCACCAGACAGCAGCCTCTTTGGCCGTGGCTTCGATTGATGAAGATTCGTGGAGAATATTTTGAGATCAACCAAAAAGACCTTACGTTCACAGAAGAAGAGACAGAAGCCTTGTTGCTCGATGAATTCAGGCTCTCTTTGTCGCCAGAAGAGACCAAAAAGATTCATCAGGTCACAGAAGGATGGGCGTTAGCAATCAGGCTGTATGGAGAAAAGCCAGACTGTGAGCCACAGAAGATTCATGAAGAATTACTCCACTTTCTTGATGTGGAAGTGTTAGGCGATCAGGAATACCATATTCAACGGTTCCTGGAGTATACAAGTGTGCTCGACAGTTTTACCAAGCGAATCTGTGTCCACATTATTGGTCAAAGTGCGGATTCGCTGCTTGATGAAATTTCCGGGCGTAATCTGTTCATTTCCTCCATGGAGGATGGCTACTATCGTTATCATCCCATTTTTCGTGAGTTGCTATTGAATCGCCTGAATCACGACCCGACGGTGAAACACACCATTTTACAATCACTTGCTTCGTACTACCGAAAGCAGGAAGATGTGGAGAAAACACTTGCCACCCTGTATCAGATAGAAGATTGGGAACAGATAGGCGAGGTGCTGGTACATTACGCTGAACAAATGATTCGGTCTGAAAATTTGGAACAGTTGTACGGGAACTTGAAATCTCTTCCTGATCATGTGAAAAACAAATATTACAAGCTGTGGTTTTATCAGGCGGAAGTGGCTCGCTATCGCTGTATTTATCCTCTTGCTCTTACGTACTACGATCAGTTCATGCAGCTTGCCGAACAAAATCAAGATGTGTATTCCCGTTGCCTCGGTTTGGAAGGCAAGGCACGGGTACATCTGGATAGTGTACAGGGAATCAAGGCAGAAGAGCTGCTCAAACAGGCGATTCAGCTTCTTGACGTGACCTGTGAAGAGTTGGCACCACGCCTGTACCGTATGCTGGCCGAAATCTATACCAATCGCGGCAACTCGACAGAAGCGGAGAAGTGGTATCTTCGCAGTCTGGAACTGGAGTACCAGGCAGAGGTTGAAATTGAGTCCCGTCTCTATTTTCGCACAGGACGGTTACAATCTGCGATTCACCTGCTAGAGAAGAAGTGGAATGAGGAAAAGCGCAAGGGATTTTCCCAGCTAACCCGTTCCTACAAAGAAACTTCGCTTTTGCTCGCATTTGTGTATGGGATGAACGGAGAGACCGAAAAAGGGCTTGATTATGCGCAGAAGTCGATCGAAATCGGCAAAGAAGCCAATTCCCCATTTGTCGAAGCGAACGGGTACATCCGCAAAGCGCATCTGGCGATGAATCATCAAGACTTTACGACAGAAGAGGTTCGCCATCTTTATTTGAAAGGTCTTCGCATGATGGAAGAATTGCAATCGACACGGGGCAAGGCAGAAGCGCTGCTCGGTTTGACGATCTTGCACGGACGAGAGAAATCACTGGACCTGGCTCTGGCCTATGGTCACAGAGGGATGCAGGAAACAGAAGCGATCAAGGATGACTGGTTACACGGGCTGATTCGACTGGGAATGGGAATCGCCTATGCACATATGGGCAAATATGAGCAGGCACGACCGGTTTTCACCGAGTGTGTGGAGCTGTTTCGTACCTGTGGCGATCACTACATCGTCTCCATTTCCTACTTCTGGTTGAGTTATCTTGCCATGAAGCAAGAAGACTGGGCGAGCTTTGTACCTGCCATCCGCGAGGCACTTGGCACCATTCAATCGGGGGAATACAGTTTTTTGGTTGAACGCCCGACGATGTTTACTCCAAGGGATGTCCAAACGTTTATGCCGCTGTTAATTGAGGCACAGAAACGTCAAATCAGATTGGATTATATTTCACAGCTATTGACGGACCTGGGGCTGCAAAACGTAACGTTTCACCCTGGGTATACCCTCCGCATCCAAACCCTTGGGCAATTTCGCATTTGGTTGGGAGATGCTGAGCTTAGCGAGAAAGCGTGGCAAAGAGGAAAGGCGAAGCAGTTGTTCCAGTTGTTTTTGACCAAGCGCCAACACTTGCTGGCACGTGAAGAGATCTTTCACTATTTGTGGGAAGAAAGCGATGAAGAGGCGGCTTCACGAGATTTCAAGGTAGCGCTGAACGCCTTGAACAAAGCGCTGGAACCGCAGAGAGAAGCACGAGCAAGTGCCTTCTTTGTTCAACGCCACGGTTCATCGTACGGATTTAATCTGGCTTCTGGTTACCGAATCGATGCAGAGGACTTCGAGCGGTTTGTCACAATTGGTCTGGATGAACGTGATGAGAAAAAAGCGATTGAATACCTTGAAAAAGGGCTTGCCTTCTATCAGGGCGAATATTTGCCAGATTGTCGGTATGAGGATTGGTGTATGGAGGAAAGGGAACGGCTGCATGTGCTGTTTTTGCGAGGGGCAGAAAAGCTTGCGCAATTGTATGCATGTTTGAAGCAGTTTGATATCGCCATACGGTGGTGTGAGACCATCCTTCGTACAGATGATTGCTGGGAAGAAGCCTATCGCCTGCTGATGTATTGCTATTACCGCAAAAACAACAGAGCACAGTCCATTCGCTGGTATGAGAAGTGCGTCGCCAAACTGCAGGAGCAGCTTGGTGTTCAACCGCTGCCGTCAACTCGTGATACGTATGCATTGATTATGGATAAAGGAATTGATGGAGTGCCGAACTAACATGGGGTCACTTTTAAAAAGCTATTGTTTCTTTTGAAACAAAAGCTTTTTTTAATTCAAAAATATTTTATTAATAAACCTTTTGAAGGAAAAATGACTTTATGGTCGAATTGTGTCAAATTGGTGGTAATAAAATACGAAAAAGGAGATTCCAATGAAGTCGTTAAAGGCGCAGCTAATTCTCAGCAGCATGTTACTGGTGTTAGTCCCATTACTATTTTCCAATTCGTTAAGCTATTATTTTTTCTCAAACCATATCGAAGACAGTACAGAATCGCAAGCGCTTTCAACTGCCCACAATATAGCTGATCAGGTATCTGCATTTGTAGACAAAAGCTACACATTAAATGAGGTGCTATCCAAGAGTTCAGATATCACAAGTGTGGACCCGGTTCGACAGCAAAAGCTATTGCTTGATACTGCGAAGGATTATCCGTTCATCGATTTACTGTATGTCCAGGGAACAGATGGAATGCAAACGGCAAAAACAAGAGGAAAGCCAGGAGATCGTTCCAATCGCTGGTGGTTCAAAAAGTTTATGGAAGAAAAACAACCATTCGTCAGCAAATCCTACTACTCGATTTCGACTGGTGTCACGGTAACTTCCATTTTTCATGCAGTGGAAAAGGATTCACAGATCGCTGGCATCATGGCAACCGACCTTAATCTTGCCTCCATCCAGGAAATGATTGAGCAGAAATTTGCTAACCCCGCCTTGCAAGCAACGGTTATTGACAGTGAAGGGGTCGTGATCGCACATCCCGATAAACTGCAAGTATCTGAGATGTACAACTACAAGACCGGCAAGAAAACGATATTAAAAAAGGACAACAACGGACAGGCTCTCAAAGACAAAGATGGAAATGAATTGACAGAAGAGCTGGATATTCAGTTGCCAACAGAGGTTAATTCCGTTGTACAAGAAGCACTTGCAGGTAAAAACGGGACTATTGAATATACGGATCTGGATGGACGAGAAGTGCTTAGCGCCTATTATCCGGTCAAATTGCCTGGTGAAGGCTCCCAGTCATGGATGGTCATCGCCACAGTAGATAAAAGCATTGCCATGGCGCAATTGAAGGAACTGCAATTGAAAAACCTCGGCATGGTTATTTTGGTACTGATTATTGTCGTAGCGCTTGTTTATTATATCTCGATTCGCATTACCAAACCGATTGTGGAGATGGAGAAGAAAATCGTCAATGTGTCAGGCGGTAATCTCAAGGAGACGTTGGACGGGATCCAGACATCATCGAAAGAACTTAACTCACTCAAGAAAAATATGGACGAGATGATCTCTCATACTGCCCAATTAGTAGGTTCCATCCAAAATAAATCTGCTCAATTGAGACAGGCTTCCGATCATTTGACGAATACATCAGAAGAGATTTTACAATCTACTGACCAGATCACACATGCGATACAGGAAGTAGCAAGCGGATCGTCTACCCAAATGATCAGCTTTACAGAGACAGCAAAAGCAATGGAAGAAATGGCGCAAGGAATCCAGCGGGTAACCGAATCAGCCATGTCGGCAGCTCGCTCGTCGTCCATGGTAACAGAGGATGCGAAAAGAGGCGAAAGCACCATTCAGAAGGCCATTCAGCAAATGGATCAGATCAGCGAAGCGGTAGGCGAATCTTCTGTCGTTGTCAAACAACTAGGTGAGAAATCACAGGAAATTGGCAACATCATTGAAGTGATTACGTCGATTGCCAATCAGACCAACCTGCTTGCCCTGAATGCAGCAATTGAAGCGGCACGTGCAGGAGAACAAGGAAAGGGCTTTGCGGTTGTCGCTGATGAAGTGCGAAAACTGGCGGAGCAGTCCAAGCAATCAGCCGATCAAATCGCCAACCTGATCCAGGAAATTCAGCAGTATACCGGTCGAGCCGTTCAGGTAATGGAAACGGGCACAAAAGAAGTCGAGCATGGAACAAATGTCGTCCAGGAAGCAGGTAGTACATTCCAACGAATCCTGGGTGCTGTCCAAATGGTAGCGGATCAGATTCAGGAGGTGTCTGCAGCTACACAGCAGATGTCTGCGAGCTCCGAAGAAATTAGTGCGACAATGGACGAAATGCTGACGATTACGAGAGAGGTATCGTGCAAAACAAACGATGTCTCCCACTCATCTACTACACAGGTGGAGCGAATGCAACAAATAACCAACTCTGCTGTAGCTCTCAATCATTTGGCACATGAGTTGCAGGATGAGATCAAGAAGTTTACGGTATAGCAGCATTGACTAAAATAGGAACTCCACCCGTCCCTTAGCGGCGAGTGGAGTTTTTTTGGGAAGACCTGCAAAGGAGAATGGTTTTCTTATAGTATCAGAAAGTTTAACTGCTTTAAATCGTTAAAGTAGTTAAACTTCTCCTTTTGCGTGAGCCACGCCAGAAAAATGCTTGTCCTTTGCAAAGCGACTTTGACAGTGCAGCTTAGACTTTTCCTCATTCGTCAGGGAAAAAAGTGGGCAACCAGCGTTACTAAAGAGGCAGCAGCGTGTTTGACCACTTCCTGACGATTAGGAAAGTCGGACAGTTGGTCTTCTATGCAAACTGTCAGGGAGACCTGCAAAGGACAACATTTTTCTTACTTTCGGAAAAGCAAGTAAAGCAAATAAGGTGCCCCTACAATGGATGTGATAATACCACAGGGAATTTCGATTGGGGCAAACATGACTCTGCCAAGGAGATCGGCAGTCATGACAATCAAACCGCCAACAAGTACCGAAGTGATCGATAAAATTCCGTGAGACGCCCCAACGATTTTGCGAGCAATATGGGGAGCCATCAAACCAACAAAGGAAAGAACACCAGCATTTGCAACAGATACACCCGTAAGTGCAATGCTGATTAGAATCAAACGTCCCCGGTTCCATTCCATTCGGCTGCCCAGTCCTCGTGCAATGTCATCTCCTAAATGAAGTACATTCAAATGACTGATGAGAAAAAAAGTAAGAACAATGAGTGGAAGTATCCACAGAACCAAAGACCAAACATGTTCCCACCCTCTTCCGTAAACACTGCCTACCAACCAAATTGTTGCTTTTGTAACCAATTGTATTTTCCCATGCATTTGAACAATTTGAATGAGTGCTTGGGCAATTGCGGCAATTCCAATCCCGGTAAGGATCAGGCGTAGGGGAGAACTACCATTCTTCCATGCCAGCAGATAAGCAAAGATTCCCGCTACGAAAGCACCGAAAAAAGCGGACAAGGGAACAAGCGAAAAAGAGATGGAAGGAAACAAGACGATCGTAATGATAGCCCCCAATCCTGCCCCTGCATTTAATCCGATGACACCGGGTGAAGCGAGTGGATTGCGTGTCAAAGCTTGCAGGATCATTCCCGCTAGTGCTAGCCCGGCACCGACAAAAAAGGCGACCAGGATTCGCGGGAGCCGCAAGGTCTGGACGATAAACTCCGCTTTCTTATCCCCACTTCCTAAAAGAGTTTGGATCACTTCCCAAAATGGAATTCGGTATTCTCCAACACTGAGCGAAATGACAAAAATTAGTAAATTGAGAACAACCAGACTTAAAATGACAAGTAAATACCTTTTGTTCACTTCCATTCCTTCTTTCTTACCAGATAAATCAGGAATGGCCCTCCAAGGATAGCGGTCATAATTCCAACGGAAACATCCTGTGGATAGAGAATGAACCGAGATGTGATATCGGCTGCAACTAAAAGGATAGCCCCAACAATTCCTGAGTATATGAGTAGCGTTTTGTAATGGAATCCAGTAAATGGCTTGATCAGATGAGGGACAGCTAACCCGATGAATCCAATAGGCCCTGCAATCGTCACTGAGCTTCCAGCCAAAAGAACGACCGTCAACAGGGACAAGCCTTTGATCCACCCCGTTTTTTGCCCTAATCCGGCTGCAACCTCTTCTCCCAGGCTAAGAGTGGCAATATGTCTCGCCAACAGGAAAGACAAGAGTAAGCCCGACAGAATAAAGGGCAAAACCTCGTACAGTTGCTCCATGCTTCTGCCAGAAATAGAACCAGCGAGCCAAAAGCGCATCTCATCCAGTGAACGCTCATCCAGAATCAGAAATCCCTGAGTAAAGGAAACCGACAGGGCCGTAATCGTTGCCCCCGCTAAAGTAAGCTTTATAGGTGACAGGCCCGCACGACCGATTGAACCAAGTGCAAAAACAAGGGTGACAATGATAGTTGCTCCTGCAAACGCAAACCAGATATAGCTGATGCTTGAGTTTTGAAAAAATAGCAAACTGCACACGACACCAAGAGCCGCACCAGAATTTAGTCCAAGCAGTTCTGGTGAAGCAAGCGGGTTTCTGGTAATCGATTGCATGATGGCTCCGCTTACGCCTAGAGCTGCACCAACAGCCAGTGCGATCATCGTGCGTGGCAACCGAACAGTCTGGATAATTACGTGATCTTCTGAGCCGGTGTAAGCCGTGAAGGAGGAAAAAACAGTTTGATAGCTTACTTGTTTGGTTCCAAAGATGAGGCTTGCCAAACAGCAGAGGAACAATAAGCACAAAAAAAATAAGAGTCGAGTAATGGAAGCAGTTTTATCTGAAAAAAACATTCATGCTCCTCCCTAAAAAGGTTTTTGGTTGACAAAGGTAATAATGGGGTTTTATAGTAACTTTGATAATAATTATCATTATCATTATAAAAGGAGGAATTACATATGGCAATCTTGAAACATCACGCAACTTTCGTTAGAATCATGATTTTCATATCTATCATCTTTTTGACAGCCTGCACAGGGGAAGCGACAACGACAACCAATCAAACACCACCTGCATCAAGTGGGGAAAAGCCAACCGAAACATCGTTGGAGATCACCCATTCCATGGGGAAAACAAAGTTGCCCAAAAAACCGGAGAAAGTGATCACCCTTGATAACGGAGCAC
This sequence comes from Brevibacillus nigriterrae, assembly GCF_049846925.1. Taxonomy (NCBI): domain Bacteria; kingdom Bacillati; phylum Bacillota; class Bacilli; order Caryophanales; family Paenibacillaceae; genus Brevibacillus; species Brevibacillus nigriterrae. The sequence goes on along the minus strand of NZ_JBNCMT010000006.1, from coordinate 145,250 downwards.
TTGATAACCTGATGGCACTCGGGGTGAAACCGATTGGAGCTGCAACTGCTGTCGCCGACCAGCCGTTTCCTGCTTACATAAAAAATGTGGATGGCATCCAAAACATTGGAACCATCGATCAACCCAATCTGGAGTCTATTGCGGCTCTCCAACCGGATATCATCCTGGGATCAAAGGATACACACGAAGCGATTTACGATAAACTTAGTCAAATTGCTCCTACTGTCTTCGTAGAAACACTGGGGGCCACCTGGAAGGATAATCTCAAGCTTCAGGCTGAAGCAGTTGGGAAGTCAAAGGAAGCGGAACAACTATTAACTGATTACAATAAAAGGTTGGAAGAATTTAAAGCAAAAATGGGTGATCAATTGACTAAAACTCATGTATCACTCTTACGCCCAAGAAAAGATAATATTACGGTTTATCTGAAACAAAATTTCAGCGGCAGCATTGTTCAGGATGCAGGTTTGCCTCGTCCGGCAGCACAGAATAAGGATGAGTTCACTGTGAAGCTCAACGAAGAAAAAGTAGCTGACATGGAAGGAGACGTGATTATCTGGTTTACTCGTGATAAGGAAAACCTGTTGAATACGAAAATCACGGCAAACCCGACCTGGAAAGGCTTCCAGGCAGTGAAAGACAACAAAGTATTTGAAGTGTCGAGTGAAACATGGTTGAGCGGTCTCGGCTATCAGGCTGCAAATTTGGTGCTGGATGATTTATTTGCCCATCTAGTAAAATAGAGTAATCTGCAAGTCCTCAAGATTGAGGACTTTTTTCATTTTGGAAAGATTGATAAAATATAGCTTTGAAAGGGATTGAAGGATGACTGAAAGATAAACACCATGAAAGGAAAGAACACTGTATGAATGTGAATCTTGTGTTCAAGCAACTGAATCAAATGATGGTTTCTCCTACTTTTGCTAGAGTAGAAATCATAACCGCTGATCATCCAACATCCATATCCAATGTTGCCAAGCATATGTTTAATTATGTCAAAAGGGGTTCGGGACGGGTTGTTTTTCGAAGAGGGACTTTTCCGTTAAGTGCAGGGGCAGTTTGGGTATCAGTTCCAAATGAAGATATGGAGCTATTCGCGAATCACGAGTTAGAAATCCATTGCATTGAGTTTACGTACTGGAGTGAAGCATCGGCAACAGAAGGAACCATTGTCTATCGTGAGGCTGGTGCAGACTTTCCGATACAGGGTGTTCATCAAATGAAAAATCACGCACAGGTACTTCATCTAGCCGAAGAGCTGGAGAAAAGTTTTGCGTTTGTCGATGAAATGGTAGTATTTCGGCAGCGGTTACTACTAGAGCGATTGTTTTATTGTGTTGTACAAGATTTGGGATCAGTCCAAAAAAATCAAAACACAGTAAGTTGCATCGAGCAGACTTTCTCTTACATCGATCAACACTTCATGATGAATGTCACTTTAGAATTACTGGCAAAGAGAGCTGGAGTAAGTCCAAGCTATTATTCCCGTATGTTTAGATTCCTGAAAGGTGTAAGTTTGTCGGAGTATCTCCTCATGCTGCGGATGGAGCGGGCGAAAGAGCTTCTTGCGCTGCCACATGAACGCTTGCGTGATATAGCACAGAGTGTCGGCTACAATGACGAATTTTATTTTAGCAAGATGTTCAAAAGAAAGATGGGGATATCACCATCGGAGTACCTCAACAGGCGGAGTAAAACAAAATAGTTCATTGAATTGGACATGAAAATACATGGAAGCAACAGAAGGGTATCTGTAGAATACTGATTGATAATAATTTTCATTATCATAAAACTACATAGAGAATGAAAAACAGGCATCAGAATTATTTTTTTTATACATTTATGAGAATGATTCTTATTATTAGATATTCTTGTTTTTGTATGATGCCCATTTTTCCAAGAGGAGGAACATATGAAAAAACGTAACACGCCTTTTGCTTTTTGCTTGTCGATGGTACTGCTCCTTGCTGGACTGCTTACCGGTTGCGGCACTGCAAACCAAACTGCGACTACACCTAGCACACAGGCAGCTAACTCTACGAATAGTCAGGCAGAGGTAGCTCCAAGAATGATTAAGCATGAACTAGGAGAAACAGAAATTAAAGGAAAGCCGCAACGCATTGTCGTTATGGAGTTTTCGTATGCAGATGCTCTTGTTTCGCTTGGGGTTCAGCCAGTCGGAGTAGCTGACGATAATGATCCCAACCTGATCATTGCACCCGTGAAAGAGAAGCTTGGTCAATATACATCCGTTGGTTCCCGCTATGAGCCAAACATGGAGGTAATCAGTTCGCTAAACCCAGACTTGATCATCGCGGATTTGAATCATCATAAAGCCGTCTATGACAAGCTGAAGCAAATTGCTCCAACGATTGTGCTAGATGACCACCAGGCTGATTATCAACACATGCTGACGAACTATCCGATCATTGCGGATGCGGTGGGAATGAAAGAAGAAGGCAACAAGCGCCTCAATGAACATAATGAGAAAATGAAGCAATTGATGGCAAAGCTCCCTAGTGGAGAGACAAGAAAGGTATTGCCAGCAGTTGTCAACAGCAAAGGCTTCTTCGGTCATTCTTCCAGCTCTTACTCTGGGTCCCTGATGGAGAGTCTGGGATTAAAAAATTCAATTACGAGTGACGAGTCCTATCCAAAGGTTTCTCTTGAGCAATTGGTTGAATTAAATCCAGATGTGCTATTCCTGATGAAGGCTGGCGAAAAAACAATCGTGGATGAATGGAAGTCAAATCCACTGTGGCAGAAACTGAAAGCTGTTCAGGCAAATCAGGTTTTCGAAGTTTCTCGAAACACATGGGCACTTTCCCGTGGTCTTATTGGGTCTGAAATGAGTTCAGAAGAAGCCATAAACTTGCTGTATGGCAAAAAATAAGATGTTCGCACCAAATAAAAGCTACATTCAAAACGGCATGATACTGCTCGCTGGGTTCATTTTGCTCTTGCTGGGATTTCTGCTGAGTATCTCTGTTGGTTCTGCTCAGATTCATTGGTGGAATGTATGGGAGTCATTATTTTCGTCTCAATCGACGAAAGAGAGTTTGATTGTATCTACAATTCGTTTGCCCCGGACGGTACTAGCTGCCATCATCGGGGCTAATTTAGCGGTTGCAGGGGCTATTATGCAAGCAATCACACAGAACCCTCTCGCATCGCCCCAATTGTTCGGTGTCAATGCAGGGGCAGCACTCACTGTTGTTGGGGGCATTGTATTGTTTCCAGCGTTAGGCCCAACTGAGCTTGTTATGGTCGCGTTTATTGGAGCAGGTTTAGGTGGAGCGATTGTTTACTCCTTGGGGGCAATGGGCGGCTTAACACCTGTAAAGCTTGCATTGGCTGGGATGTCTGTCCATCTGTTGCTTTCGTCAATTACGGAAGCAATGATTATCTTTCAGTCTCACTCAACGGATCAAATCCTCTTTTGGCTAGCGGGGTCGATCGACGGTAGTGACTGGGGAGATATTCAGGTCATATTGCCTTGGACAATCGGCGGGCTTTTATTTGCTTTCGGCATTTCTCGTTCGATCAATGTTCTCCGTTTGGGAGACAGTGTTGCCAAAGGTTTGGGGCAGAAAACGGGCTGGGTGAGGGTAGGCAGCGGACTGATCGTTCTCTTTCTTGCAGGCTCAGCCGTGGCGGTGGCAGGACCGATCGGATTTGTCGGACTGATGGTTCCGCATCTGGTCCGTTTCTTTGTGGGTGAAGATTATCGACTCGTCCTTCCTTTTTGCGCAATTTTCGGTGCCTTGTTGCTTGTTTATGCAGATATTGCATCCCGTTTTATCGCATTTCCCTATGAGTCACCCGTTGGAATTGTCACTGCATTACTAGGAGCTCCTTTCTTTCTTTATTTGGCGATGAAAGAGAGGAAAAAGAAATGATCAATTTCAGATATTGCCTGCTGTTATTACTGGTTCTGCTTGGTCTGACCTCCATCGTGAGTATTGGAACAGGAGCAGTTACGATCTCACCGGCTAAGGTTATCGATGCACTAACCGGAACAGGCACTTCGAACCAGATTTTTATCATCAAAGAGTATCGGCTTCCTCGGATTGTATTAGCCATTCTCACAGGTGCCGGATTAGCAGTATCAGGAGCGGTTCTGCAAGGGATTATCCGTAACCCTCTGGCATCACCTGATGTCATCGGTATCACGAAAGGTGCCGGATTAGCCGCTGCCATTGTCCTGTTTATCTTCCCGAAAGCTCCTGCTGTGGTTTTGCCTCTCGCAGCATTTGCAGGTGCAATGGTTGTTGCTGCTGTTCTGTTTTTCTTTGTGTATCGAAGGGATGTTTCCCCGTCCACACTTGCACTCGTGGGAATTGCTTTGGGCGTCATTTGTCAGGCAGGAATCCAATATCTCATGGTAAAAAATCCAATCGATGTGAATTCTGCTCTGATCTGGTTAACAGGCAGCTTATGGGGAAGGGGATGGAAAGAGGTAATTGCTGTCCTGCCCTGGTTGTTGATTTTCCTGCCTATTACGTTTCTTCTCGCCAAGAAAGTAGATATTTTAAGTCTAGGCGATGATGTGGCGAGAGGATTGGGAGCAAACGTAATACGATTGAGAATGATTTTATTAGCTGTCTCAGTTGCTTTGGCAGCGGGTTGTGTCGCGGTTATCGGCTCGATTGGATTTGTGGGTCTCTTATGTCCTCATCTTGCCAGACAATTGGTTGGAGCATCGTATCGAAAAGTCTTGCCTGTGTCAGCTTTGCTTGGAGCGTTTTTGGTTTTACTTGCTGATACTTTATCAAGAGGGGTAATCCCTCCACTGGAGATACCTGCAGGAATAGCTACCTCGATATTGGGAGCACCTTATTTTCTGTATCTCTTATCGAAGGAAAGAAAGAGAGTGGGCTAACTGATAATGGTTGGCAAACTGATAAAGGTTGGCAAACAGCAATCGTTGCAGCTTCACTCGTCCTATTGTGGCGAGTGGAGTTTTTTCTTTTCACCTATTGACGAAATGAGGCAAAATAAGTAAACTTATCATTAGACTGACTGGTCAGTCTAAAAAAATACCTTCTATTGGATGTGGGATACATGGTTCTCTCCAAAAAAGAACAGATTACCAATGGAGCATTGCAGGCATTTGCTCTCCACGGGTACAACGATACGACAATGGAGACAATTGCTGATTATGCTCAGGTTGCGAAGGGAACACTCTATTACCACTTCAAGACCAAAGAAGAGTTGTTTTTGTACGTCAACCAAAAAGGCGTGGAGATGCTGATCGATTCCGTAACGCGTGCGATGAAAAATACGGACAAAAGTATTGAAGAACGTATGATTTGCGTATTGGATGAGCATCTTCAATTTTTCGTGGAGAACAGGGAATTTGCATTGCTGATGGTTAGCTTTTCTGCTGGTGAGTTGAATCGCAGTGAGTTAATCCGCCAGTTTCTCGCGAAGTACTTTGCTGCCATGGAACAATTCGTCACTGAACTGAAAAACGAGGGGTGTGTCGATCCGTCCCTTGATGTGACCACACTGGTTTCTGCGGTATTCGGGATGATTGGCTTCACAGCTCTGAGAAAGCTGTACCGAGGCGAGGAATTGCAGTCAGCGCAATCGAGACACACCTTGTTAACGTTATGCAAAAGCGCCTTGCAACCAAACAATCGAACAACAAAAGAGTAAACGGGGGAAGACAGAAGATGGGGAAAATACATGCGAAATCATGGGCAGGAGTAATTGGATTTGTGGTTTGCACGAGCTTGATCGGAACGTACTTGCTGTTGCCGGGTGGCAAAGGGTTTGCTGGTGACACGGGAAAAGCCATGGTTAGCGTAGTGGAAGGAACCGAGGTTGATCTGGCATTTAAAATGGGCGGCTCCATTGAAAATATTTTGGTAAAGGAAGGCGATACGGTCACTGCGAACCAGCTTGTTGCGAGCCTTTCTAGTGAAGAACTCGTAGCAAAGCGTGAACAGGCAGAGGCGGCTTACCAGCTTGCTTTGGCAAAATGGGAACAGGCAAAACGAGGAGTCGTCGTCACCGATGATACCAATTTAGCGCAAGTTGCTCAGGCAGAGGCTGCGGCAAATGCGGCGAAAGCACAATATGAAGCAAACAAAAATGGCGCTCGCCCAGAAGAGATCATCCAACTCGAAGCAAAGCTTCAGGCGACCAAAATAGCGAAAGATATTGCGAGTACCAACCTGCAACGAATGAATCAATTGTTCCAGGAAGGTGCCGTTCCGAAAGTGAAAGTAGAGGAAGCCGAAGCACAGTATGAGAAAGCCGTTGCGGAACTGTCTGCCTCCGATGAACAGTTGAAAATGGCAAAAAGCGGCGCTCGCAAAGAACAGCTCGATGCGACCAAAGCACAATGGGAACAGGCACAAGCTGCCTACAAACAGGCAGTTGCAGCCAAAGGACAGTTGGGTGTCAAGCAGATGGATGTGAAATCCGCTGAGGCAGGGGCACAGCAAGCAAAAGGGTCTCTCGATGAGGTTAATGCTTATCTGAACAATGCCAAACTGACTTCTCCGGTTTCAGGGATCGTGAAGTCGGTCAATGTGCAAAAAGGGGAACTGGTTTCACAAGGATTTACGGTTGTAACCATTCAAATGCAGGATGAGCAATTTGTGAAGTTTTATGTGGATGAAAACAAGCTCGGTAAATTGCAAGTTGGACAGCGTCATAAATTATTTGTGCCTGCTTTAAACAAAGAAATCGATGGAACGATTGTTACTATTGCACCTGCAGCCGATTTTGCGGTGAAAAAGGCGACACAGGAACTCGGTGATCGGGATATTCGTTCCTTCCAGGTAAAGGTTGAAGTAGAGGGAGAAGATATTCGTCCGGGGCTTAGCGTAGAGTGGAGCATCAAAGGAGATGGAACCGGTGAATGATGAGCGTGCAACCGTTACCCAGCTTTTTCTTAAAGAATGGCAAACGATCTTCCAAAACAAGACGATCAAGCTGATAATGTTCGCTGTACCGTTGATTTACTTTATTCTGTTCGGATTCCTTTACAGTGAAAAAAAGGTTCAAGAACTACCAACTGTGATTGTAAATGCAGATCAGTCTGAATTGAGCCAGGAATTACTCCGTGCCTTTGATCAGGATCAGTCCTTTTCCGTAACTTCTGTAGTAGGCAGCGAAGCCGAAGCGATGGATTTGATCGAGCATGAAGAAGCGGTAGCAGCCGTCATCATTCCGTCTGATCTAGCTGCCAATCTGAAAAAAGGCAGTGAAGCGGAAGTAATGGTTGTCATCGATGGCAGTAACATGATGATTTCCAACACGGTTGTACGTGCAGCCAACACAGTGGTCAAGTCCGTTTCAGCAGGGGTAACCTTGAAGAAGCTGGAAGCAAAAGGCCAATGGGGAGAGGAAGGGAAAGAGCTCTTCACTGGTATTGACTACCGCTACCGTGTGTTATACAATCCAACATTTAGCTATATGTCGTTCATGGTGTTTGGATTGGGTGGAACGGTTCTACAACAGATGCTGTTTCTGGCAGTTGCCATCTCAGTCGCAGTGGAGAAAGAAGCCGGGACGTGGGGAGAGACCATGCGCAGGTATTCCTTTGGTAAACTGCTAATCGGGAAAATGACGCCTTACCTGATCCTTGCGATGTTTAATCTGGTGCTTACTTTTGCGATTCTGCTCAAAGGCTTTGGCATTCCGTACTATGGAAACCCAGGCTTGCTGATCTTACTCGGGTTTGTGTTTAATGTCGTCATCTTGCTGGTAGGATTTGCTATCTCGTTTTTTGCCACAGACCAACTGCAAGCGACACAGATTGCCATGCTGATCGCACTCCCGTCATTCATGCTCTCGGGATATACATGGCCGCTTTATTCCATGCCACCACTTATCAAAATGATTGGCGAAGCCTTACCGCTTACCTATTTGCTTCACGGGGTTCGCGAGATTTTATCCAAAGGGCATGGGCTCGAGTTTATCCTTCACGATGTAACGGTGCTTGGCTTTATGGGAATGATTTCACTGACGGCATCTTACGTACTGTATGTCGTTTATCGATCACGTAATCGTGCAGAATCAGCTTCACCTATTACGATTTCTGAGCCAATCATCGAAACTGATTAAAGAATTCGAAAACTGAAAAAGAAATCTCTTGTATCTCCAGTCGGGTTTTTTTACAATATGAAAAAAGAACTTATCATATGGTTAGTCCGAGGAGGTACTCATGCCTGGAACGCACTTAAAGCAGTTATGTGATGATACGTACACCCGCTTGAAAAAAGTAAGCATGGAACTGGAGAAGTTCCTCAATCAAGTAACATTAGCGGGACTAGTTGCCCAAAGTGGTGATCCTGAGGAGTACGAACTATACTATCGCAATTACTTGTCTGATTTGCGTCATCTTCTGGTCTATTCAGAGAACGCATTTGAGAAATTGGGTGTATGCCTCCGCAGAGCTCGTTTTAATGAAGAATTTGCGGAAGAAGTGTTGTATTTGGTTTACCATACCTGCGTCAACAACTTCTACTATCCAAAAGGTGAAGTTTACGATGAAGATGGACGCTATTCCTACACAGGGCAGGATGCGATTATCTTCCGCAAGCTGGTGACACCTGAATTGCGAAACCTCACATTGTCTCTTTCCAAGATTTTTGAGACAATGCGTGATGACCTCCAGTACTACGAAACAGACTACATTACAAAAAAACGCATGCAATCAGCACAAGCATAAGTAAATTGCATTATTCATTTTTAAAGGCTGTAGACCCTAAGATGGTCCACAGCCTCTTTTATTTGATACGCTTTGTAATTCGCTGAAGTAATCTTTGAAGAATTGAATCATTTCCAGGCAACTGTTGGATAACGATTTATCTTTTCTCCAGGCAAGTCCTATCGATAACTGGATGGGGTTTTTCAAAGGTATCTTAACAATGTCCGGTGAATCGTTCACGATCGTGTCCATAAGGATGGAAATTCCGGCACCATTCTCAATCATGGCCTTCAGTGTTTCAATTTTTTCTGTCTGGAAGATGACTTCTGGAGAAAGATTTCGTTTAGTACATTCTTCGATAAAAATTCGGTGATGGACGTACTCCTTTGATAACAAAACAAATTTCTCTTCGGCAAGCACTTCAAACGATAGCGATTTTCGCCTTGCCAAAGGATGATGTTTGTGGAGGCAGACCACGGCTTCCTTCGATAGTAGCGGAATTTGTTCAAGCAAATGCGATTTCTGTGGAAGAATCATAAATGCAATATCGAGATCACCCTGTTCAAGGATGGCTTGGATCGCAATGGAGCCTTTCTCCCTGACTTGAATTTTGGTCTGTGGATGAACTTTTTGGAGTTTGAGAAAAATATCAGGAAACAAGTAAGCACCGATCATAGGGGGAAGACCCAGTGAGACATGCTGACTGTCATAATTCTGAACTTCCATGGTAGCTTCGTTGACTTCATTCAGAATATGGTTGACTCGGTTGAGAAAAAGTTCACCTTTTTCAGTAAGGGACACTTGCTTGGTTGTACGATCGAGAAGCTGTACTCCCAGTTCAACCTCTAATTTATGAATCGAGTTTGTAATACATGGTTGAGTGATATGCAGCTTTTCTGCGGCATGGGTAAAACTTTTGAGAGTACCAACCATTCGAAAGTATTCAAGCTGTCTAAGTTCCATAAGTATTTACTCCTATAAAGTGAATATGGACATTGTCATCACTTTTTACCTAAAATGTCTATCTCATACGGACATTCTCTCCGTATTATATAACAATCGAAAGGTGCTACAGATCGACATTGTGTACGATTTATGAAAACCTACTTATATTTTTGCGAAATATAATTATAACAATAAAGCATTATCAATTTTTGAAAGAGTATGTGAAAATATTCACAAGAACACGTAAGCTTTAATAGAAAGGGATGTAAAGCGTATGTTCTGGTTGGAACTGTTAGTCGTGCTGGTTTGTATCTATTTGGGTGCCCGAATAGGAGGTATTGGTTTAGGGGTAATGGGCGGTGTGGGTCTTGCTATCTTAACCTTTGTTTTTCACCTTCGCCCGACGACCGCCCCCATTGATGTCATGTTAATGATCGTTGCCGTAATTACAGCAGCAGGAGCCTTGCAAGCTGCTGGGGGATTGGACTATCTTGTTAGATTAGCAGAAAGAATGTTGCGTAAAAATCCTTCTCGCATCACATTCATGGGTCCATTGGTTACATACATATTTACCCTTTTTGCGGGTACCGGTCACGTAGCTTATTCTGTTTTACCAGTTATTGCTGAGGTTGCCAGAGAGTCTGGTGTTCGTCCAGAGCGTCCGATGTCAATTGCGGTTATCGCTTCCCAACAAGCAATTACAGCAAGTCCGATATCAGCAGCTACTGTTGCCATGGTTGGGTTATTAGGCGGTTATGATATTCAATTGATCGATATTTTGATCGTATGTATTCCGTCAACTTTCCTCGGTTGTCTTATTGCCGCCTTTGCAGCAAGTAAAATGGGCAAGGATTTAAAAGATGATCCAGAGTATCAAAAACGTCTAACAGAAAGCTCAATTGAACAAACGATAACAACTAGCCATGAGCCAATAAAACCTGGTGCCAAACTGTCTGTTATCTTATTCGTTGCTTCTGCTCTGCTCATTGTGTTATTCGGTACTTTCCCTGAATTAAGACCTGCTTGGACAATTGATGACAAGCTGGAACGATTGGGAATGCCTGCTACCATTGAAATTGTCATGCTAACCATAGCAGCACTAATCATCATGCTCTGTAAAGTAAAAGTAGATGACGTGGTTAAAGGGAACGTGTTCCTGGCGGGAGCACAGGCAGTCATTGGTATCTTCGGGATTGCCTGGATGGGTGATACGTTCTTCCAAGGAAACATGGAATTCCTAAGTGGCTCTATCAAGGATATGGTGACTAGTGCTCCTTGGTTATTCGCTCTTGCTTTATTCGTTCTTTCTATCCTTCTGTACAGTCAGGCTGCAACAGTACGAGCACTGATGCCATTAGGATTGGCACTAGGCTTGGGACCGGCTGCTCTGATTGCGATGTTCCCTGCAGTAAATGGTTACTTCTTTGTTCCAAACTATCCAACGATTGTTGCTGCCATTAACTTTGACAGAACGGGTACCACGAGGATTGGGAAGTATATCCTGAACCACAGCTTCATGATACCGGGTATGGTTGCAACCGTGGCTTCTGTAGCTATTGGATTTGGCTTGGTACAATTGTTCTTATAGAGAGGGGAAACGAACATGAATTCACCATCCTATCGAATAGAAAAAGATTTTCTTGGGGAAAAAGAGGTTCCAGCAGATGTGTATTATGGAATTCAAACCTTGCGTGCTATCGAGAATTTCCCGATAACCGGTTTTCGTATACACGAATCACTGATTGTGGCAATGGCCATGGTTAAAAAGGCAGCCGCCCTGACGAACATGGAGACAGGTCAACTGGTTCGTCGTATTGGCGAACAGATTGTCGAAGCAGCGGATGAAATTATCAATGGGCAATTTCATGATCAGTTTATCGTTGACCCGATCCAAGGTGGGGCAGGGACATCGATCAATATGAATACCAACGAAGTACTCGCCAATCGTGCATTGGAACGTCTGGGTTATGCCAAGGGTGATTATTTCCAGCTAAGTCCAAACAGTCATGTCAATATGTCGCAATCAACCAATGATGCCTTCCCAACTGCGATTCATATTGCAACACTGATGATGCTTGAGAAACTATTGAAAACTATGGATGAACTTCATACAACGTTTGCGCAAAAAGCCAAGGAATTCGACCATATAATAAAAATGGGGAGGACTCACTTGCAGGATGCGGTTCCCATTCGATTGGGTCAGGAATTTGAAGCCTATCGAAGAGTATTCGAACGCGATATCAAACGGATCAAGCAATGCCGTCAACATCTCTATGAAGTGAACATGGGTGCGACTGCCGTAGGTACCGGATTAAATGCAGACCCAATTTATATTGAGAATGTGGTGAAACATCTGGCTGACATCACTGGGTTCCCGATGGAAGGGGCAGAAAATCTGGTTGACGCAACACAAAATACAGATGCTTACACCGAAGTGTCCGCAGCGTTAAAAGTGTGTATGATCAACATGTCCAAAATCGCCAATGATCTGCGCTTGATGGCTTCTGGTCCTCGAGTTGGTCTCGGCGAAATCAATTTGCCAGCCAGACAACCGGGCTCGTCGATCATGCCAGGCAAAGTAAATCCGGTGATGGCTGAAGTGGTGAATCAGGTGGCTTTCCAGGTAATCGGGAATGACCATACGATTTGCCTGGCCTCTGAGGCAGGACAACTGGAATTAAACGTAATGGAGCCTGTACTTGTATTCAACCTGTTGCAATCGATCAGCATGATGAATAATGTGTTCCGTGCATTCCGTGAATATTGCCTCGAAGGAATTACAGCGAACGAAGAGCGAATGAAAGAGTATGTGGAGAAGAGTGCAGGGGTTATTACCGCAGTGAATCCACACCTCGGCTATGAAGTAGCTGCACGAATTGCCCGTGAAGCAATCCTTACTGGAAAATCAGTTCGTGATTTATGTTTGGAAAAAGGTGTGCTGACAGAAGAAGAGCTCGATTTGATTCTGGATCCTTACGAAATGACGCATCCAGGAATTTCAGGCAAGTCTCTCCTGTTCAAAGACTAACAGCCTCACAAGGTCTCGCTTAAAACTGCTTCACCAGACACTAGCCCGCCATGAATGTCGAGGCTAGTGTCTGGTGGTTTTTCATTTCTATACGGTAACAGGATTTCCCAGCATACTCATGATCGTTTGTTCCACTTCATTTAGCATTTTTCTTCGATCATTAGCAGTTACATAGGGGACGGCAGCGAAGTTCTGGTACATGACCGGTTCAAAACCGGCCAACGTAAGCACCCCGTCAACAATCTGTTTTTGCATGACCTGATCAAATCCACTGGCCTTTAATTCCTTTTCCGATTCACGAGTGGTGGTAAAGACGATTGCCTTTTTGCCTTTCAAGAGACCAACAGGCCCATTTTTCTCGTAGCGAAAAGCGAAGTTATCTGTGAATACCCGGTCAATCCAGCCTTTCAGGATCGCTGGTTGTGACCACCACCAGACAGGATAAATCATCAGGAGCGTGTCAGCATCAGTGATGACCTGCTGTTCTTCATCAATATCGCCTGATGCTTTGTTTTGTTCCACATTTCGCATGTCTTCTTCTGAAAAAACGGGCTGGAAATTCATCTGATACAAATCCCGGACGGTATAGGTTAACCCTAAGCGGTCACACGTTGTTTGGGCACGGTTTAGAATCTCGTGATTGAAACTCGTTTTTCCTGTTTGTGCAAACACAATGGCTACTTTCATCGCAAATCCCCCCTCTGGATTATTTGCCTAGTCCGATTCCCATGAAAAATTTATGCAGCAATCCACCGATTCCTTCATACTCCTGCTTTGGTGGGGCTGCTGGTATTTTTGGTTCTGCAGGCTGTTTCTCAATGCGAAGCTTTGCATGTCGTAAAGCGGAATTGACATCAATCATGCCATATCCGTAATAGTAATCTTTTCCTGGTTTTCCCAGATCGACGGTAGACTTGTGAAGGATATTGATTACCTCTGTATTTTTCAGACGTGGGTTTACTGACAATATCAATGATGCAACTGCTGCTACGTGAGGGCAGGCCATGGAGGTGCCAGACAACGCTGCGTAATCGCTGTAGATATAGGTGCTTGGAATATCTACACCCGGAGCCACCACATCCACATAGTTCCCGTAGTTGGAGAAGTCGGCAAAGCGCTTGAGATGGTCTACTGCCGATACACCGATCACTTCCTTGTATGCCGCAGGATAACCGGGTTGATCAGTTGCGTCGTTGCCAGTTGCCGCAACAAGCACTACATTTTTACGATAGGCATAGCGGCATGCCTCTTCAAGTGCCGACGAAGGATTATAGTTACCGACACTGAGATTGATCACTCTCGCTCCATGGTCCGTTGCCCAACGAATTCCTTGTGCAATGTCAAATGCAGTTCCTGATCCATCTGCCCCAATCGCTTTTATAGGCATAAGTTTGGAGTTCCAGGTAAGTCCGGCAATTCCATCTGCGTTATTCGTACGTGCAGCGATAATTCCACCCACATGGGTTCCGTGCCCGTTGTCGTCATTGGGGTTATTGGTATCTTCAATCACATTGTAACCATCCACCAATTTTCCTTTGAATTCAGGGTGATTCAAGTCAATGCCTGTGTCGACTACAGCAATAGTGACCTTGGGACTTCCGGCACTGATCTCCCAGCTCTGTTCTGCCCGAATGAGTGGGAGGTTCCACTGATAGCGTTTGTACAAGGAGTCATTGGGGACACGGTTAGGCAGCAGGATGAAATTCGGCTCTGCGTACATGGAATCCGGATGTTCTGCAAAATACTTCATTAACTGTTTGGTTGTCATCGTCTTCGATTGAATGATCATCGAATCCTGATAGGATCTCTTGATACGAGAATTGGTTTTTTTCAGCATCTTGTCAATCGCAGCCTGTGAGGGGCGGGGAGAGAAGCGTACGACAACTTCGTGCTCGATGTAGTGGCTCGCATCTTTTTTGTTATGATGAATCGTCTTTACGTGAGGGCGGCTTTCCACATTACGCCTGATATCACGCACCTGTTCAACATAGTTAATCCGAGGAATACTTGAATGCAATGATGTGACCGTGGGGTGTGGCTCCTGCATCTCCTGCATCCGTTTCGTTTCTTCTGCTTGCTGTATTTCCAGGGCTCGCTGTCTTTGCTGAAAAGTGACAGGGACAATTACTAATCCAACTATGGCCAATGTAAGCAGGATAGTGGGCAGACGTCTCAACAAACAACTCACTCCCTACATTCTGAATAGGTATAGGTTGTTGCCGTGACCAGGTAATTATGTTGGGAGTTTTTCACAGAAAAGCCCCCGTCGGAAAACGGAGGCAATTCATTTCCTAAAACACCGCAATTTCGGTTTCGGTATCGAACACATGGCATTTTGCTAAATCCATTCCCAAGGTAACGTTCATTCGGGTCTTCAGACCTTCACGTGCATCGACTCGGGCGATCATCTGTGTCTTGGCAATGTTATTAAAATAAACAAACAGTTCAGAGCCCATATTTTCAACTACATCGATTTCTGCTGTAATCGTGCTTTGAAATGGATTTGCTTCAATGAACTGTGTATCGCTGTAAATATCCTCGGGCCTGATTCCAAAGGTGACGGGTCTACCTATGTATCCTCGTTGACGCAGGACATGTGCCTTGTCATCAGGCAAAATCACATCGATTGCATTCGATTCGAAGTGGATTTTACCCGCATGTTCTGTAATTGTTCCCTTGACGAAGTTCATTCCGGGAGAGCCAATGAAACTGGCGACAAATTGATTGATAGGATGATTATAGATCTCGGTTGGGGTAGACACTTGCTGAATCATACCGTCTTTCATGACGACAATCCGATCACCCATCGTCATGGCTTCCGTCTGATCGTGCGTAACATAGATTATCGTTGTATCCAGACGTTGATGCAGCTTGGCAATTTCTGTCCGCATTTGCACACGCAATTTGGCATCGAGATTGGACAGTGGTTCATCCATCAGGAATACCTGTGGCTCACGAACGATGGCTCGCCCAAGGGCAACACGCTGGCGTTGGCCACCAGAGAGTGCTTTTGGCTTGCGGTCAAGCAGGTGCTCGATGTCGAGAATACGTGCTGCTTCCCGAATGCGCATATCAATATCAGCCTTGGAAAATTTGCGCAGTTTCAGACCGAAAGCCATATTTTCATAGACGTTCATATGTGGATAGAGTGCATAGCTTTGGAAGACCATAGCAATGTCACGGTCTTTGGGAGGGACATCATTCACTCGTGTGTCACCGATATAAAGATCACCTTCCGAAATGTCTTCCAAACCGGCAACCATGCGCAAGGTGGTTGATTTGCCGCAGCCAGAAGGTCCAACGAGAACAAGGAATTCGCGATCTTCAATCTCCAGGTGAAAATCCTTGACTGCAATTTGATTCGGCCCGTACTTTTTGTAGACATGGTTCAATCGTACCTTTGCCATTATACCATCCCCCATATTCACGATATTCTGTCAATTCCAATCGTACAGAGAATTGGAAATAGATGGTATGGATGAGTTGCACAAATCGGTTTGGTCAAATTGCTGAAACGATCAAGAGCAACCGCAAAATGACCGCATCATGAAAATGGCGGGGATCGAGTCCTGTTACCTCTGTAATTTTATCCAGGCGATACAACAATGTATTACGGTGGAGATAGAGCTTGCGAGCCGTTTCGCTGGAATTCAGGTTCATTTGGAAAAATTCCCGCAGCAATTCGATATGTTCAGGACCAAGTGCATGGATGGAGTGAGCGGAAAGGGCAGACTGTATCTGTAGTTTTTCCTGTTCATTCAAAGAAATGGCCCACTGCTCCAGACGGTAATCAGAGGTAGCAGCTACATACTGATTCGGGAAAAAAAGAGTGAACACATTGGTCAGAGTCTGAAAGGCGTGGAGCGAACCTGCCAGTTCGGTCGGTTGATGGAGAGGATGGGTTACGAAAACTCGAGTCTTTTCAGATGCTTCTGTTGCTAACAAGTCATGGATGCTGTACGCCCATTCTTTTTCTATTTCTTGTGGATTATCCTCTTTTTTGGTAACGGACAAGAGAAGGGAAGAAGGCAGCAACAAAAGGTGAACTTTAGGTGAAAGGGAGAGCAATAAAAAATTGCCGTGTGTAGAAAAGAAGCTGCCGAACAGTTCCCGCCAAAAAGGGTAGATATTACTGTCTAAGATTCCTAAACGGGTGATGCAAAAACAAATCCGTGGTTCCGTCCAGTTCATAGCGGCATGCAGAGAAGCAGGCGGGTCTGCCTTTTCTCCGTTCCACACCGCTTTTAACCAATGAAGGGCTTGTTCTTGATTGGTATTTTCCCTCAGATGCATAGGGAACAGAAGCGGCAGCATGGCTCGGGCAGATTTAGACCATTCGTTGGTAACGATACCAATATACCAGACTGTATCGCCTTCCAAAAAATACTGAATCACTTCATTTCCTGTTTGCTCATAGACAAGACGAAAATTTTCCCATTCTGTCTGAATACAAGAAAAAAGCCCAAGATTGAGCTTTGTAACTTGCTTGATCATTTCAACTTGTTTCTCCCATTCTCTTAGCAAGTGGCTTTCCCTCCGAACAAACTGAATTGTTCTCATTATACCTCACTCGTGTGCCAAAGAGGGAGCAGACTCTTGCATCATAAGTTGCTGCAGACGGGTTGCTTGTGTTTCCTGTTCATGTGTATTACCCATTGTGTGCAGTGTAATCTCAGGTCGTGATCGCAGGCGGATGTTAACACCTGTTTGTCCTAAACCTTCACTGATATAAAACGGACGATTTTCATGATAATGCAAGCCCTTGACAATATTCATGCGAGCCAGCTTGCCCATTCTCATCAAATGATACGGCTTTGGCCAATGAATTTGTCCACCGTGGAAGTGTCCTGCAAGCAAATAATCAAAATCGTAGTCTTTCATGTTCAAAACGACGGTAGGGTCATGTGTCAAAATCAATCGAACGCCTTCATCTGGAACGTCTTTAAAAGCCTTTTCCACATTGCTTCTCCGTGTATGGTAGTCATCAATTCCGATGATATGCAGTTTGGTTAAACCAAGCGATACGGTGGCTGTTTCATTGAATAGACAGACACAGCCAATTCGCTCTAATCCGAGTTTCAGTTGAGCCAACTTGTTTGGTGCAAGGACGTAATCGTGATTGCCGAAGACGACATATGTCCCGATGGTCGGATTGCATTTTTGAAGCTTCTCAACATAAGCAATTGCACGAGGAATATTGCGCTCTCGGTCGAGGAAGTCTCCTGTAATAGCGAGAATATCTATGGTTTCACCTGCCAGCTCATCGACAATTCGCTCTGGAGTAATCGAGATATTCTCCATATGCAGATCCGATAAATGCAAGATGCGGACAGGAGGGATCTCATATGTGCCCAGACGTTCAGCCTGTTGCAATGGGATTTCAATACGATTCAGAGTCGGGTGGAAAGTATTGCGATAGGCGCGTCCGAGTACGACAAGTATAAGTAACAAAAATAATAGCCATAACATGTTGTATATTCACCTCTTCTATCCATAGAGAATCGATCTTCATTATACATTGCTAACTGTCCGAAATTTGTAAGTAGTTTATGGAAGGAAAAATGCGAAAGAAAACGAAAGTATTTTTGTAATTTTCTGAATGGACAGAGTTTTCGTTTACTGAAATTAAAAAGATGATGAGGTGATCGTTTTGAATTTTGCACAAGCTCGTGAGAAGTATCCATGGACGGAAAATGGGGCAGGAAATATTGTTGGGGAGGCTGTAGACCGCCATGTAAGGGAGGGTCGTGGCAGAAACACAGCGCTTTATTATTTTGATGGGACTAGAGATGAAACCTATACATACGAACAAATATCAAGGCTCTCCTCCCAATTTGCCAGAGGGCTTCAACAACTTGGCATTGAGAAGGGAGAAAGAGTGTTTTTGTTTATGCCACGCAGTCCAGAGTTGTACATTGCATTGATAGGGATCATTCGGATCGGTGCGATTGCTGGACCATTGTTTGAAGCATTTATGGAAGCTGCCGTTCGTGACCGGCTGCTAGACAGTCAAGCCACTGCCATTGTGACAACTGCTGCGCTCTTGCCGCGTATTCCACATCAGGAATTGCCGAACCTACGGCAGATTATCCTTGTGGGTGAAGAGACTGTAGAAGAGGATACGAAATTTATTTCATTCGCCCAAGTGATGGATCAGTCTGATGAACCGTTTATTGAATCAGTAGATCCAGAGTCCGGCATGTTGCTTCACTATACATCAGGCTCAACTGGGAAGCCCAAAGGAGTTCTGCACGTTCATGCTGCGCTCATTCATCAGTATGTGTCAGGAGCGCTTGTCTATGATTTTAAGCCTGGGGATGTTTACTGGTGTACGGCTGACCCTGGATGGATTACAGGCACGTCTGCAGGGATGTTTGCTCCCTGGCTGCATGGGATTGCAATCGTCATCCGAGGTGGCAGATTCCGTCCAGAAGACTGGTATCAGACGTTGGAAAAGTTTAGGGTCAATGTTTGGTTCAGTGCCCCAACAGCGTTTCGCATGTTAATGGCGGCGGGTGATGAATTGCCAGGTCAATTTGATCTCTCTTCCCTGCGCCATGTGCTATCGGCCGGGGAACCACTCAACCCGGAAGTCATTCGCTGGGGTGAGCAGGTATTGGGCAAAGGCATCCACGATAACTGGTGGATGACCGAAACCGGCTCTACCATTTGCGCCAATCGTCCTGGGCTGGATATTCGACCGGGCTCCATGGGCAAACCACTGCCTGACATTCATCTAGCAGTAGTCGATGCAAAGGGAAAAGAAGTTCCAGCGGGGATTATGGGTGATTTGGCCATTAAGCCTCCTTGGCCTGCCATGATGAGAACGATTTGGGGTGACCCAGATAAATATAACTCTTATTTTAAAAATGGATGGTACATCTCCGGCGATTCAGCTTACCGAGATGAAGACGGGTACTTCTGGTTCCAGGGAAGAATTGACGATGTCATCAACACCTCGGGAGAGAGAGTCGGCCCGTTCGAAGTAGAAAGCAAGCTGGTCGAACATCCGGCTGTAGGTGAAGCGGGCGTCATTGGTATTCCTGATCCGTTGCGAGGAGAAGTTATTAAAGCGTTCATCACTCTTCGACAAGGATACCAGCCTAGTGAAGAGCTGGCTTCCGAAATCAAAAAGTACGTCAAAGACAATCTCGCTGCACATGCTGCTCCACGAGAATTAGAGTTCAAACCATCGTTGCCAAAGACAAGAAGTGGTAAGATTATGCGGCGTGTTTTGAAGGCATGGGAGCTTGGTTTGCCGACTGGAGACTTGTCTACTATGGAAGATTGAGGAATCACGTCGAAATAAAATGCAAAAATTCAATCATTTCTGAAAGGAATTACCACATAGGTGTTGAATAAATATGGAGAAATTATGAATTCGCTTACAAGGAGGAGAGAATATGAAAGTAGAGAAGATCGCATCAGTTGATGGACAATACAACTTAACAAACTATGAAGAAACGTATGAATCCTTCGATTGGAAAGATGTCGAAAAACAATTTAGCTGGTATGAAACCGGACGGGTCAACATGGCTTACGAGGTGGTAGACCGTCATCTCCAGACTGAACGTAAAGACAAAACGGCTCTCATTTATAGTGATGCGACACGTGAAGAGTCGTATTCCTTCTCACAACTCAGCCAGCTCTCCAATCAATTTGGCAATGTGCTTCGCAACCTCGGTGTGCAAAAAGGTGATCGTGTTTTTGTATTTATGCCACGTACTCCTGAACTATATACCAGCGTTCTCGGCACGTTGAAAATTGGTGCCATTGTAGGCCCGCTGTTTGAAGCGTTCATGGAAGCTGCCGTCAAGGATCGTCTGGAAGACAGCGGAGCAGTCGCAATTGTGACGACACCTGCATTGCTTCCACGGGTTGCACTGAAGGATTTGCCAGCATTGAAGCACGTGATCCTGGTAGGTGCAGAAGGTGAACTTCCAGAAGGTCAATACAGCTATCAGGCACTGATGAATGAGGCTTCCACTGAGCTGGAGATCGAATGGGTCGATCGTGAAGATGGGATGATTCTGCATTATACGTCTGGATCAACTGGCAAACCAAAAGGCGTTCTCCATGTACATAATGCGATGATTCAACACTATCAAACGGGTAAATGGGTGCTTGACCTTAAAGAGGATGATGTATACTGGTGTACCGCTGACCCAGGTTGGGTAACAGGGACATCTTACGGTATTTTTGCTCCCTGGTTGAACGGAGCGACCAGTGTCATTCGTGGTGGCAGATTCACGCCGGAAGATTGGTACAAAACCATTGAGAAATACAAAGTATCCATCTGGTACAGTGCACCGACTGCCTTCCGCATGCTGATGGGTGCGGGTGACGAAGTGGTAAAACGCTTCGATCTGTCTTCCTTGCGCCATGTGTTGAGCGTAGGGGAGCCTTTGAACCCGGAAGTCGTGTACTGGGGCTTGAAAGTATTTGACCAACGCATCCATGATAACTGGTGGATGACAGAAACGGGTGGTCAGTTAATCTCCAATTACAAGTGCATGGATATCAAACCGGGCTCCATGGGTAAACCATTCCCGGGAATCACGGCAGCCATCATTGATGATCAGGGAAATATCTTGCCAGCAAACCGCATGGGGAACTTGGCAATCAAAACAGGCTGGCCATCCATGATGCGTCAAATCTGGAACAATCCGGCGAAATATGAAGAGTATTTCCGCATTCCGGGCTGGTATGTGTCTGGTGACTCTGCTTACATGGATGAGGAAGGCTACTTCTGGTTCCAGGGACGTATCGATGATGTCATCAACACCTCTGGTGAGCGGGTGGGTCCATTTGAAGTGGAAAGTAAACTCGTTGAGCATCCAGCCGTTGCAGAAGCAGGGGTTATCGGTAAACCGGACCCGATGCGTGGTGAAATTATTAAAGCCTTTATTGCGCTGCGTGCAGGCTATGAGCCAAGTGAACAGTTGATGGAGGAAATCAAACGTTTTGTCAAAGAAGGTCTGGCCGCACATGCTGCGCCACGTGAAATTGAATTCCGTGACAAATTGCCGAAGACTCGTTCAGGTAAAATCATGCGCCGTGTGCTGAAAGCATGGGAGCTTGGTTTGCCAACAGGCGACTTGTCCACGATGGAAGACTAGTTAGATGATCCCCTTTGAGCGGACAGTAAGTAACTCTTACCTGTTTCCCTTGAAGGGGATTTTTATGGTTAAAATGAAATGAAGAAAAAAATCAATGCCTGAATATCGGCTACATCTTGTTGGAAGAAACTCTATAATAGGAACATCATTCAAGGTTAGGAAGTGAAAAAGATGATACCTGCCGAACGACATGAAGAATATTATAGAGCTTTGCTAGAAAAAAGAACTGACTATGAAGGTGTATTTTACGTAGGAGTAAAGACAACAGGTGTATTTTGCCGCCCAACTTGTCCGGCACGAAAGCCTAAGTTTGAAAACTGCGAATTCTACAAGACAGCGCAGCAGGCACTTCTGGCTTCCTACCGGCCATGTCAACGCTGCCAACCATTATCCCATCCAAATCATGTTTCTGATATTGTTCGGCTGCTTGTTGAAGCCGTTGAAAGTCATCCTGAAAAACGGTGGAAACAACAAGATTTTAAAAATCTGTCGGTTGATGAGTCAACGGCACGCCGTCAATTTAAAAAGCGCTTCGGTATGACCTTTGTTGAATACGCACGAGCACGGCGCATGGGTCTTGCCTTAAAGAACATCAGAGCAGGACAGACGATTATTGATACACAACTTTCAACTGGCTATGAATCCAGCAGTGGTTTCAGAGACGCCTTTTCTCGAATAATGGGAGCAGCTCCAACTCTACTCGACGATAGTAAAATCTTAAAAGCATCCTGGATTGACACACAGCTTGGCCCAATGATAGCCATCGCTGATGAGCAGGCACTTTATCTTTTAGAATTTGTCGATCGTCGGGGTCTAGAGCGGGAAGTAGAACGACTTAGAAAGCGTACAAAATCAGCAATTATTCCTGGATCTACAGGACCGATTCGATCGATTGAAAGGGAGTTAACCCTATATTTTGAAGGCACTCTGTCCACGTTCGAAACACCAATTAATTTATTAGGATCGGCCTTTCAAAAACGTGTTTGGGAGCAATTGTTGAAAATCCCGCCGGGCGAAACTCGCTCCTATCTCGAAATTGCCCATTTGCTCGGTAAACCAACTGCCTTCCGTGCAGTGGCACAAGCTAACGGGGCAAATCAACTGGCCATCGTGATTCCTTGTCACCGTGTCATTAATTCAAATGGAGAATTGGGTGGTTACGGTGGTGGCATTTCAAGGAAGAACTGGCTGTTAGATCATGAAAAACATGTAGAGTAATTTTCTTTCAGTCAATAAAAAAGTGGCTACCTTTAGTGGCAGCCACTTTTTTTATTATTCACTCACAAAAGATTGCTTCGATTATGCGTTAACAAGATGAGGGCAATGTTTTTTTATCAGCTCTTTGGTCTCTTCCGGATTAGTCATTTCCAAAGCAACCTTATCAAATTTGTATCCTTTGAGTGTAAGAATGACGACTTGATTGTGGTTTTGATAAGAGACAAAGTATTTTTTGTCATCAATGTAAAAACGGCCATGCTTGATATTCTTGCCAATCCCTGATGTGCCAACACGAAAGCTTAATGTTGGGATGTTAAATGCTCCTGTTGCCACATGGGAGATCGCTCGATACGGAATTTCCAGTTCACGTTTTAATGCAGCAACACTGGTTAATCCGTCAAAATGGACAATCAATTTATCTCCAAGAAATTCAATATGTCTACTCATCTGATGTACCTCCCGAGAACGGTTTGTGATTCATTTTCATAGATGATACGATGAGAACGGAAAAGAAGTTCATTTTTTATAAAAATTATTCCCTGATCAAACCATGGCGAACGGCGTAGGCAGCAAGCTGCACACGGTTTTCTACATGCAGTTTTTCCAGTACATTTTTTATGTGATTTTTCACCGTATTTTCAGTAATGACCAGCCGCTCGCCAATTTGCTTGTTCGTGTCTCCTGCAGCAACACACTGCAGGATTTCTTTTTCACGAGGAGTGAGTACAGAAGGCTTCGGTTCGTCCAGCTCATCATCTTTGCGGAAGCTGTGCAGCATGCGTCCAGCCAGTTCACGGGAAAATTCCGTGTCTCCATCCAGGAGAGCGTGCAGATAGCTGAGCCAATCATCCGGCTCCAGATTTTTGAGTAAATACCCTTGCGCACCGTACTGAATCGCTGTGAACAGATCGGCAACGTCATCTGACACACTGAGAATCACGATCCGAATATGCGGAAAGATTCGCTTGATTTCTTGTGTTGCCCTTAATCCGTCCCAGCGTGGCATATTGATATCCATTAACACCAGATCCGGTTGCAGCTCACCTGTCATCTGAAATGCTTCTTCCCCGTTGGAAGCCTCCCCAATAATCTCGAAAGCCTCGTCTCCTTCCAGCAGGCTGCGTATGGCCTTTCGTGCCAGAGGGTGATCATCAGCAATAAGTACTCTGTATTGCATCATGTTTTTTACCTTCCTTAATCGATTCTATCGTTATTTTCGTTCTATCTGGAGACCTGTATCCTGGTTCCGCCTTCCTCACGGCCAGTAATTGAAATCGTCGCTTTTAAGTGGGCTGCTCTTTCTTTCATCATGGTTAGCCCGTATTTCGGTCTGCCAGAAGGCTGATCAGTTATCCCGCATCCATCGTCGGTGATGATAAGCTCCCATCTTCCACTGAGGGTTGAACTGACCCGGATGCTTGCGTGTTTCGCATTGGCATGCTTGCGGATGTTGGCAAATGCCTCCTGAATCAACCCGAACAACTGCACTTGTTCAGCGGGTGACAGAATATCATCTGCCAGATCATAGGTCTGCGTTACCTCGATTCCAGTATGCACACTCCACTGCGTAACCCATTTTTCCAGACGGACGGAGAGGGAACTGCCTTCCTCAGGCAAGGCACGCAAATTAAAGATTGCCTGGCGTACATCATGATCGATAGAGGAAACGGCTGCGAGTGCATCATCGACTTTTCCTTGCTTCAGTTTGACGTTAAGGAAAAACAGTGACTGGGCGATGCCATCATGCAGCTCACGTGCCAATCGATCCCTTTCCTCATAAACGGCTCGTTTGGCTTGCGCTTCGACGAGCTTGTCATTCATGCTGCGGATAGTCCGGAACATCCAGATCGCAAACAGGAATGACAAGACAAAAGTCAGGATCGTTATGTAAAAATTACCTGTTTCCATGCTCATATAAGGGAGCAAATAATCGTGGCGAATGTATTCAAAGCCACCAATTAGTACAGTAGGCAGGAGGACACTTACTACCTGGAAAAAGCGATAGGTCATGGGACAATCATCCTTTGTATAAATTCATTTCAAAAAGGCAAAAGGAGCACCGGACACGATTCGACTGCTTATGATGGAATATGGATTTTACTACAGAAAGCAGGGATGGGATGTTCACACGTTGGGTTACCATTCATGAATCGTATGGGTTGCCAAGAGCAGCACAGGAATGTCGGCAGTATCTGGAGATCAGAGGGATATCTGTGCGCCTGCAGGGAGAGAGAAGAGGCTCCCTTTATTACTACTGGATTCAGGTTCCCCGGCCACTCCAAAAACGTGCTGTCGAGTTAATGGTTCAGTACAAACAAGGCTTGTCTTGAACAGCAACGAATCACCATTGATCCCCATAAACCGAAAACCATGATCAGGAGATACTGATATGGAGGGGGATGAATGATGGCAATTACTCTTTTGGAACGTCCCGAGACAAAATCAGAGACACCCACGAGGGAGCGGTCATTGCTTTTTGTACCGGATCTTGTGTTTTTCGAGCCGGGGGCATTGGATTATCCGCTTGGACAAGAGTTATATCAACGTTATCAGTCAGAGAACATTCCCATTAAAATGACAACCAGTCATAATCAGGTTCGGGGTATCCCGGGAGAATCGGAAGTCGAGCAGTATCGCAATGCCAAGCGTACACTTGTCGTCGGCGTACGTAAAACACTGACGTTTGAACCATCCAAACCATCGGCGGAATACGCACTCCCTTTAGCAACGGGATGTGCAGCTCATTGCCACTACTGCTATCTTAATACGAATATTGGTACAAAACCATACATTCGTGTATATGTAAACACAGACGACATTTTGGGACAAGCAGAGAAATACATCAATGAGCGCAAGCCGGAAATCACACGCTTCGAAGCAGCCTGTACATCTGATCCGATCAGTATCGAGCATATTACCGGAAATCTCCGAAGAGCGATTGAGTTCATGGCGGATCAGCCGTTGGGACGTCTGCGTTTTGTGACCAAGTTCCACCATGTGGATTCGCTCTTGCATATCAACCATAACAAGCATACCCGTTTTCGCTTTAGCATGAATGCCGATTATGTCATTAAAAACTTCGAGCCAGGCACATCCTCTTATGCCGAGCGAATCGAAGCAGCTGGAAAAGTAGCGGATGCCGGCTATCCACTAGGCTTTATCCTAGCGCCACTTTACCGATTTGACGGATGGCAAGCAGGCTATACAGATTTACTGGAACGGCTCAGTCAGCACTTACATGAAACAGCCAAAAAAGACCTTACTTTTGAATTGATCCAACATCGCTTTACCAAGGTAGCGAAAAACCTGATTCTCAAACGATATCCAAAAACCAAACTGGACATGAACGAGGAAGAGCGAAAATACAAGTGGGGGAAATACGGAAAAGGGAAGTATGTCTATCCAAAAACAGAAGCGGATGAGCTTCGTACTCATTTAGAGCGGGAGATTCACCGTTTGTTTCCCCATGCACGTATTGAGTACTTCACCTAGGCACACCCTAAAGAATCGAAGGGAGTGACGCCTGATGTTTGGGAAAAGCCAGGGCATGCTGCTTCAGAAGCTGGGAGAAGTAAAACCGAATCCAGTGGGACTGGAATATGGCGTGGCAAAGCCTACAAGCGATGGTTTGAATATATTGGTGGCAAGTTGTTTTACCTTGTTTCACCAAATCAAAAAGCATCATTGGATCGTGGAAGGGCCATTCTTCCGTGATCTGCATATGATGCTTGATGAGTTAGCGATTCACTTGCAAGAGTACGTGGATCAGTTGGCAGAGCGAATTACCCTGTTAGGCGCATACCCGATTTCAACGCCTAGAAAACAGCAGGAGATGGCCGTATTTCCCGTAGAAGAAGAGGGAGTATTTCAATTGAGCACGATGCTGAGTAACGATTACCATGCGTACAAATCGATTATCATCCGGTACCGTGATATTATTCGGCATGTCTCTCATGTCGGTGATTTTGCCACTGAGCATATGTTGCGGGAACAGCTTACCGTACTGGAGAACGATGTCCATCAGCTAGAGCATTTCATCGGCAAACATGAAACCCACGTCACATAAACAAATCACTGGACAAGTACCGCTCGCCGCTGTCAGCACAGATGGCGAGTACTTTTTTGCCTGGCCCCAGACGTTCAGCTACTTGCAAAGCAGCATAGACGGCTGCTCCTGAAGACGGCCCAACGAGAATTGCTTCCTGACTCGCCATAGCTCTGGTCGTATCAATCGCCTGTTCGTCTGTGATCAAAATAATTTCATCGTATACGGATTGGTTCAAGGTCTGTGGTATGAACCCAGGACTGGTGCCCACAATTTTATGCGGACCGGGTTGGCCACCAGACAGAACTGGAGAACCAGCAGGCTCCACAACGGCAATGTGCAAATGTGGCAAACGCTCTCGAAGGGCTTCTCCCGTTCCTGTGATCGTGCCACCAGTCCCTGCGGTGGAGACGAACCCATCCAAGTGGCCGTTCATCTGTTCCAGAATCTCCATCGCTGTGGTATGACGATGAATCTCAGGATTGGCCGGATTTTCGAATTGCATAGGGATGAAGCTGTTTGGAATCTGCTTGTGCAGCTCTTCTGCCCGTTTAATTGCCCCTGGCATTTTCAGGTCACCTGGGGTGAGATCTACTTCTGCGCCGTAGGCACGAAGCAGTTGAATTCGTTCTTTTGTCATCGTGTCAGGCATGACGATAATGGACTTGTATCCTTTGACAGCACAGGCCATAGCAAGTCCAATTCCGGTATTGCCACTGGTCGGCTCAATAATCACGGAATCTGGTGTGAGCAGCCCCATTTGTTCCGCTGTGATCAGCATATTATAGGCTGCACGATCCTTTACACTGCCGCTCGGATTGTACTTTTCCAACTTTACATATACGTCTGCCATTTTATCTGTTACCAGGCGTCGCAGCTTAACGACTGGAGTTTGTCCAATTAATTCACCAATATGAGATACTGTTCGCACGTTCTAAGATTCTCCTTTGTCATTGAAAGCTAATATAAAACCATCATAACATATCGGAATAACAGGGAAATACAAATTTTGTTTTTTCCCTTTCGACAAACATTGACAAGCATGGTAAAATAAAATTCGTTTTCATTTCGTGGGGGAGGATTACAAAACAGCTATGACTCCAGTTTTTATTACCGTTGAAGGCCCAATTGGCATTGGCAAAACGTCACTATCTCAAGCAATTAGCAAGAAGTTCGAATTGGAACTACTGCAAGAAATTGTCTATGAAAACCCGTTTCTGGGAAAATTCTATGAAAATATCTCAGAGTGGAGTTTCCAGACAGAGATGTTCTTCCTGTGCAATCGCTACAAACAATTACAAGACATTACCGACAACTATCTGGCGAAAGGCCGTTCGGTCGTCAGTGACTACAATATTTTCAAAAATACGATTTTTGCCAAACGTACCATTAGTGAACAAAACCTTCCCAAGTATCTCAAGATATACGATATTCTCACACAAGATCAGCCACAAGCGAATTTGGTTATTTACCTTACCGCTTCTCTAGAGACAGTTATGAACCGGATTGCCATGCGGGGGCGTGATATTGAACGAAACATGGACCCGCAATATATGGAAAATCTGATTGCTGATTACGATGAATTTATGAAACAGTTCCAATTGCGTCATCCTGAGGTGCCTGTCCTCAAATTTGATTGCGACAATCTGGATTATGTTCATCGTCCCGAAGACTTGGCTTATGTACTAAGTAAAATTGACCCGTACATACAACCAGCAGGTCAAGCATTATAAAGGATGTATAAAAGGTCCGGAAAATTTCGGAGTATTGTGCCTGCAACATAACGAAATAAGGAGAATGAATCATGTCTGAATACAAGTACAGCGATCTTCGGGAGAAATATGGGATTCCACGCAATGCGGTCATTACGATTGGCGGAACGGTTGGGGTCGGTAAATCTACATTTACAAGGGCATTGGCCGATTTGCTCGGATTTCGTATTTCTGTAGAGAAAGTGGATAACAATCCGTACTTAAGCCGTTTTTACGATGATTTCTCTCGTTGGAGTTTTCACTTGCAAATTTTCTTCCTGGCAGAGCGCTTCAAAGAACAAAAACGCATGTTTGAGTACGGCGGAGGCTTTGTGCAAGACCGATCCATATATGAGGACACGGGGATTTTTGCCAAGATGCTTTACGAACAAGGGCATATGAACGAAGAAGACTATCAGACCTACACCCAGTTGTTCGAAGCAATGGTGATGACACCATACTTCCCGCATCCTGATGTATTGATCTATCTCGAAGGAAGCTTCGATGATATCATCGGTCGTGTTCGTGAACGTGGCCGCCCGATGGAGCAACAGACACCGATTGCCTATTGGGAAGATTTATACAACCGCTATGAGCAGTGGATTATGAATTTCACCGCCTGCCCGGTTTTGCGCATCAATATCAATGAATATGACTTGATGCAGGATGCTGCTTCGGTAGAAGTGGTCTTGTCTCGCCTCGCTGAAAAGATCAATACGCTGCGTGAGATTCGTGGACAGCTTAGATAATGGCACTAAAATGAAGTGAAAAAGAAGCTACTTCCTCGAAATAGGGAGTAGCTTTTGTGTTTTGATCTAAACTATTTGCAACGCTCATTGTAATGGTTCTGTCCTTCCATAAAAAGAAGTAGGTCACCCTTGAGCCCACAAACTCAATGACCTACTTCCACGTAATAAACGAGCCGCCCCCTCAAGGGGGAACGTCTATTGTGCAAGACCGCAGGTGCGCCAACACCTGAGGTCTTTTTTACTATATTCAGGATGATATATTTGTATTCTACCATCGTTTATGTATGCCTGCAAATGTCGATGAATACTTGAAGTCATTCCCTTCAAAAGGCGGTAGTTTTTTTGTCTGCTGCAACGTTTTGCAAAGCGTCTCGTCAAAGAAGTAGCACGAACAAAAATAACTAGAGGTGAACGGTATGAAGTTCATAAAAGGTATTCCACTCACTATATTGGCAATATTGACGATGACCTCAGCAGGACAAAGCTTTGCGGCTACGCATGTTTTTGCTGATTTGAATCATTCTGCTGCAAGTTCTCAAATACAGGTGTTACAGGAGAAGAGAATTGTAAAAGGTGTGAGCGATCAGTGTTTTGCACCGGAAACTCAATTAACTGCGGCTGAAGGTGTACAACTCATTGTGAACGCCTTGAAACTGAATATTGATCATGTGAGATTTATAAAGGAACCTCTTGCTAGTGATTATTTCAAAAAAGCGAATAATGAGGCTTGGTATGCGGATGCATTCATTATTGCGGCGATTAACGGATTGGAACTACCCGCTGATCTTGATCCAGCAGAATTTTGGACAAAAGAAGAATTCACGTACCAGTTGATCTCGGCCATGGAAAAGCACAACAAGTTACCAATGATCAAGCTGCTTCCTGTCGCGATCGGCGATGAGAAAGAGCTGACGCCTTCCTATCAGGGGGCGATTCAACGGGCACTCCACTATGGTATTGCTTCATTAGATGAAAAAGGGAATTTTCACCCACAAGATCACATTACGAGAGAAGATGCGGCCATCCTCATCTACAATGCATTAAAATACCTTGATAATCAGCCTGAGTCAGGGAATTAACCAGTAAATATGAATTGCAATAGGGTTCCTGCCTAAATGGGTGGGGGCTCTATTTTGTTTTGAGAATAAATTGCGCTAAGAGAACAGTTCAGCTATATACTGTGGTAAAATTTTCAAGTGGACTCAGGAATCAGGTAGGTTTAAGGGAGGCTTTATGTTCGGACGAGTTATTCTGAAAGAAACGAGATATCTTTTCCTAATCGTGCTCTTTGTTGTGCTTTTCTTACAAAGCATATTTGGAATACAAAAAGGTTCAGCTGCAGAGGAACAGAAAATTGTCACCGTAGTAATAGATGGGCAAGTGGTGAAAATGCAAGGACAGGAAGCAGTATTAATTGGTGAAACAGTTTATGTTCCAGTAATCGCTGTGTTTGAAAAATTAGGGATCAATATAGAATGGGATAAGCTGACGAAAACGCTTTATGGTTATCAGTCTGACTCATTGCGAATAGAAATGAATTCATACTCGGACACTGGCAAACTCGATGGACAGCGATTTCTGATGGATCAACCGCCAATCATCATGAACGAGACAATCATGGTTCCTTCAACATTGATTACTCAATTATTGAAGTATGGAATTGAATATGATCATCTATCTCATCTGTTGAAAATAAATACCGATCAAATCGTTGAGGTAGATCCCTATGCCAGCTATCAAAAAGTAATGAAAGAAATTACGCAAAAATATAATCTGACGCCACCAGACGAAAAAGCAATCAATAAAACAAGCAGCAAAAACATCAAAGTAATTTTTAGATGTGATATGAAAATATGTAAACAACTTGCAAGATTCTTTCTATTCCTGAATACCAAACTTTATCAGGATAAATAACTAAAAGGCTAACGTACTACCACATCAACTTGCACGCCATTCGCTTGCTGTGGTCTACTAACTCTTAAGAGGAAAAATACTATATCTAGGGGGAAGTTACCATGAGTCAACAACAGGCACGTATTATTCGGGCAAACCGTGGCACTGAGAAAGAATGCAAAGGGTGGGTACAAGAAGCAGCCCTTCGCATGATGATGAATAACCTGGACCCGGATGTAGCGGAGCGCCCGGAAGATTTGGTTGTTTATGGTGGTATCGGTAAGGCAGCACGTAACTGGGAGAGCTTTGACGCCATCGTAAAAAGCTTGAAAGAACTAAATGATGATGAAACATTACTTGTCCAGTCCGGTAAACCGGTAGCTGTATTCAAATCTCATGCAAATGCACCAAGAGTGCTGCTTGCCAACTCCAATCTCGTGCCTGCATGGGCAAACTGGAATGTCTTCCGTGATCTGGAGAAGCGTGGCTTGATCATGTACGGACAAATGACAGCAGGTTCCTGGATTTACATTGGCACACAAGGAATTCTCCAAGGTACATATGAGACGTTCGCTGAAGCGGGACGCCAACATTTCAACGGCTCACTTAAAGGAACGATCACAGTGACTGCGGGTCTTGGCGGAATGGGTGGAGCACAACCACTGGCTGTTACGATGAATCAAGGGGTAGTTATCGCTGTTGAGTGTGACGCTACTCGTATTGCACGCCGTATCGAAACTCGTTATTGTGACGTGCAAGCGGATACATTAGATGAAGCGCTTCGCCTGGCAAAAGAAGCCAAAGCTGCGGGCAAACCGCTTTCCATCGGTCTTTTAGGCAATGCGGCTGAGATCTTGCCTGAAATGGTTCGTCGTGGTGAGATTCCTGATTTGGTAACTGACCAAACCTCTGCTCACGACCCGTTGAATGGTTATCTTCCGGTAGGCTACACCATGGAACAAGGCAAAAAGCTGCGTGAAGAGAATCCAGAAGAATATATCCGCTTGGCGAAACAAAGCATGGCAACACATGTCCAAGCGATCCTGGATATGCAAAAGCAAGGCGCAATCGCATTCGACTACGGCAACAACATCCGTCAAGTGGCTTTCGAAGA
Organism: Brevibacillus nigriterrae; assembly: GCF_049846925.1. Lineage (NCBI taxonomy): Bacteria > Bacillati > Bacillota > Bacilli > Caryophanales > Paenibacillaceae > Brevibacillus > Brevibacillus nigriterrae. The sequence continues at coordinate 112,720 of NZ_JBNCMT010000006.1, read as the reverse complement.
GGGAGTGTCCAATGCATTCGACTTCCCAGGCTTTGTACCAGCGTTTATCCGTCCACTCTTCTGCGAAGGAAAAGGGCCTTTCCGATGGGTAGCACTCTCTGGCGATCCAGAAGATATTTATAAAACAGATGAAGTAATCATGCGTGAGTTTGCCGATAACGAGCATCTTGTACGCTGGATTAAAATGGCACAGGAAAAAGTACAATTCCAGGGCTTGCCTTCCCGCATTTGCTGGTTAGGTTATGGAGAGCGTGCGAAATTCGGACGCATTATCAATGAAATGGTGGCAAAAGGTGAATTGAAAGCGCCAATCGTCATCGGTCGTGACCACCTCGATTGCGGCTCCGTTGCTTCCCCGAACCGTGAGACAGAAGCAATGAAAGACGGCAGTGATGCGATTTCCGACTGGCCAATTCTCAATGCGATGATCAATGCAGTCAACGGCGCAAGCTGGGTTTCTGTACATCATGGCGGTGGCGTTGGTATGGGATATTCTCTCCATGCAGGGATGGTTATCGTTGCTGATGGAACACCAGAAGCAGCCGAGCGTCTGGAACGTGTCCTTACATCTGATCCTGGTATGGGTGTCGTTCGCCATGCAGATGCCGGTTATGAATTAGCTATCGAAACAGCCAAGGAAAAAGGCGTGAAGATCCCGATGATGGGGGAATAATCAAGATGAACAAGGCAGAAATCATTGTCAATGCAAGTCAAATCCTGACACTGGAAGGGAACAACGAGAAACCTCGTACCAAAGAAGGGATGAGTGATCTTGGTGTTCTTGACGGGAAAGGAAATGCAGTTGCGATCTATAACGGAATGATCGTGGCAACAGGCACTGAGGAACACGGCTATACGGTACTGAAAGAACTGGGCATCCGCAAAGAGCAGGTAGAGCGAATTGATGCAGAAGGCAAGCTGGTCATGCCTGGATTGATCGATCCGCATACCCATCTCGTCTTTGCCGGATCTCGTGAATATGAACTGGAGCTGCGGATGAACGGGGCAACCTACCTTGAAATCCTGGCAAAGGGTGGAGGAATTCTATCCACGACTCGACTAACACGAGCGGCAAGTGAGCAACAGTTGATGAATGAAGCTCGTCCACGTCTGGATGCATTTCTCTTGCATGGAGTAACGACCGTAGAAGCGAAGAGCGGGTACGGTTTAACCGTAGAAGATGAGTTGAAGCAGCTTCGTGTCGCCAAACGACTCTCCAACGAGCATCCGGTAGAGCTGATCTCCACTTTCATGGGGGCGCATGCCATTCCACAAGAATTCAAGGAGAATCCGGAAGCGTACGTCGATTTGATTATCAATGAAATGCTGCCAAGAGTGGCAGAAGAAAAGCTGGCCGAATTCTGCGATGTATTCTGCGAGCACGGTGTTTTTACGGTCGAGCAGTCCGAGCGAATTCTCGAAGCAGGGAAAGCGTTAGGACTTCGAGCTAAAATCCACGCAGATGAAATTGAGCCAATGGGCGGTGCTGAACTGGCTGCCAAAGTGGGGGCAATCTCTGCCGATCACTTGCTCAAAGCATCTGATGAAGGGATCAAGGCGATGGCGGAAGCAGGAGTGGTTGCTACACTTTTGCCAGGTACGGCATTCTTCCTGATGGCTGAATTTGCCCGTGGACGCAAGATGGTTGATTCAGGTGTTCCGGTTGCTTTGTCTACAGACCGCAATCCGGGATCATCTCCGACAGAAAATTTGCAGCTTATTATGAACCTGGCATGCTTCCATATGAAAATGACGCCGGCAGAAGTAATTGTGGCAACGACTATTAACGCTGCCCATGCGATCGGACAAGCGAAGCGTATCGGCAGCCTGGAGGCAGGCAAGCAGGCAGACATTGTGTTCATGAATGTGCCGACTTATCAATACCTCCAATATAATTATGGCGTTAATCATGTCGATACCGTAATAAAAGCAGGCCACATTGTGGTGCAGGGAGGTCATTTCGTTCATGGAAAATAATCCTTATATCCTCGCACCAGGGCTGATTAATCGTGTGGGTGGTGCCGATCGCCTAGACAAAAAGGTAAGTCAATGGATTCGCAGCTACGAGACAGGGGTAACTCCGGATGTCGGATTAATCGGGGCGCCCTTGTCCCGTTCCTCTATCAGTGCGTCTGCGGCAAGTGAGACTCCCAATGCGATTCGACTGGCATGGCGTGGATTCAGTACTTGGTATGCGGATTTTGACGTTGAACTGACAGACCTTCATGTAGCGGATATTGGCGACATCAAAATGCATACGACCGACATCCACCGTTGTCAAAGCAATATCGAAGAAGGACTCACACTGTTGTATCAACAACACCCTACAATGCTGCCAATCGTAGTCGGTGGAGATCATTCCATTACTCGACCGTCTCTCAAAGCTTTTGCGAGAGCGAATGCGGACAAAAGAGTTGGCTTGATCCAGTTTGACACCCATTTCGATGTGCGCAATTTGGAAGATGGCGGCCCTAGCAATGGTACTCCGTTCCGTGGCCTTCTGGAAGACGGTGCGATTCGGGGAGAAGATATCATCCAAATTGGTATCCACGGATTCTCCAACTCTGCGGTCTATCGGGACTATATCAAAGAAACCAATATCACGTACTACACTATGCGTCAGGTTCGGCAAATTGGCCTGGAACAACTGATGAAGCGTGTAGTCACTGAGCTGTCCAATCGAGTGGATGTCATTTATGTAACAGTAGACATCGACGTGCTGGATCTTTCCCATTGTCCAGGGTCACCAGGAGCAGCACCTGGAGGGATGATGTCCTGGGAGTTGTTCGAAGCCGTCTATCATTTAGGACTAGAACCGAAAGTCGGTGCGCTTGATTTGGTTGAGCTAGACCCTTTCCGTGATGTTTCCCAGATTTCGGTCAAGTCTGGCTGCCGAGTCCTGTTGTCCTTTATGGCGGGTGTGCAAAAACGGGTAAAGGGCTAAGGAAACTCTCCCCACTTGTGGTATAATGAGCCTGCGATTCTACACAAGGGAGAGACGGATACACATGACTGATGCATGGTTTGAACAAAGTTTTCGTGAAGATTATCTGTTGGTTTATCAACATAGAGATGAAAACTCAGCCGACCAGGAGATTGCGAATCTGCTAAACCGCCTGCCGATCAAGCCGTCTGGACGCGTCCTCGATTTGTGCTGCGGCAGCGGACGACATTCACGGGCATTTGCCAGACGTGGATATGAGGTAGTGGGAGTTGATTTGTCCCCAGTTCTCCTTGAACTTGCTATCGAACAAAACACATACGACAACGCAGTGTTCTATCAACATGACATGCGTACCATTCCGTTTGAGAATGAATTTGATATTGTGGTGAATTTGTTTACGAGTTTCGGTTATTTCAGCACCAATGAAGAGAATGAGCAAGTTATCTCCAATATGGCGAAGGCGTTAAAGACAGGCGGGGAAGTGCTGATTGATTACCTCAATCCTGCTTATGTGAAAGCCAACCTTGTGCCCGAGTCCGAACGGGAAATGGATGGGCTGTACATTCAAGAAAAGCGTTGGATCGAAAACGGATGTGTGAAAAAGCGAATTACTGTGACAGACGCAGAAAACAACCAACCTCGTGAGTATATGGAACAGGTTCGTTTGTACGAATTGAATGAAATGCAAACCATGTTAACCAAGGCAGGCTTCCGACACATTCAGGTGTACGGAGATTACTTGTTCCAACCATATAAGGGGCAAGAATCACCCCGTATGATATTCTTTGCCGTTAAAGAAGAATAAATTTCATAGTAACGTGCATTTGGTGTGACTAACTCTCTCGGTCGGTGAATATGATGGTGAAAAGATTGTTCATACGACCGAGGGGGGAATCCTGGATGACCAAACTAACCATGGAACAAATCAAGTGGAATCTGAACAAAGTGCCAGGCTGGAAGCTCGTGGAGGATCAAATGGCCTTGCTCCGCATTTTTTCTTATCCAGATTTTCACTCCGCCGTTCGTTTTATCAATCAAATTGCGGAGTATGCAGAAAAAGACAAGGACCATATGGACATTCGAATCAGCGGTTCTGCCGTCACCATTACTCTTTCAACCAATCAAAAAGGCTTGAGTGGACGAGATTTTGCACTCGCTCAGACGATAAATAAGCTTGCAGGCTAGGAATTGCTAGCTATTGATAACGTTTTCATCCGGCTGTTGGGCTGCTTGCTCAGCAGTCTTTCTTTTTTCCAGAGAAAAATATAGCATTTTGATCGGAATTGTTTGTCAAAGCATTTGATCCGTTGTTATAGTAGAAGTAGATTTGCTCGGGTCGCACAAATACGACGATATCAGTTGCTTGTATACATAGAGACCACACACGATCATAACCGTTTTGTCAGAAAAAGGAGGCAAAGGCAAATGGAAGATTACGTTGTTCGCAATAAAGAAACATTTGACCGATTGGGAAGTGCTGCAACAGATGTATCCGAACTCATGAAAAACGCTTCAATCTGCTTGCCTGCATTCCAGATGATGCTTGGTGGAGGACGAGTGCTTGACTTAGGCTGCGGAGTTGGTCGTGACTCCCTTCGCTTACAGCGGTATTCCCTTGATGTACAGGGGCTTGACATCAGTGAAGTAATGCTGAATGAGGCTAAACGACAGGTGGAAGGGGTATCCTTTTTGCAAGGGGATTTCCGTGCGCTGCCGTTTGAAGATGCTACCTTTGATGGGGTGTGGGCGAATGGATCTCTGTTTTATGTAACACCTGACGACCTGAAACTGACACTTGCCGAAGTGATTCGCATTTTAAAGCCAGGCGGTGTGTTTTTTGCCTCTTACTTGCAAGGAGAAGGTGAACTGCTCGTAGACGGCCTCTACCACCATCGTTATGGTGAGCCCGAGATCGAACAGTTGTACCGTCAGGCCGGGTTCAAGACGATCGATCGCACGTGGATAACCGATCAGGATAAATTTGTGTGCATTCTGGCAGTCAAATAATCGCTTCAAACCTATAGGAGGATCAACAATGGAACTTCATACACACAAGGAAATCGAAAACACATTGCAACAATTCATCAACCAGGCACTCTCTGTTACCTATACCCAGTGGGATAGTGAAGAAGCGGATGAAGAAGAAGTAATTGATTTCAACGGCACGCTGAAAGAAGTGCGGATCACCGATAATGAGTTCGAAGAGAAAGATTTATTTCTGTTGTTTACAGGAGATGACGGAGAGATCGAATTGCTGATGGAAGTCCCTGCATCCGAAGAAGATCTTGGCGTTCTCGAGGGAAATCAACTTCGTATTTTCGGAACAGAAGCGGAGATCATCCTAATCAAATGAATACCAGTATGAAATATGCTTACTACGGTACTTCTGACCCGATGGCAGAACGGGAGATTTACCGACTGGAAAAATATCTGAAGCAGCACAAGAAAGAGCTACTTTACACCGAACGCTTCATCATCGATATAAAGGCATTACAGCGCCCATTTATGCTGGACTGCTTCAACTGCAAAAAGGTGCATCAGGTCACCTGTTGCGAAGAGGGTCAGCCTTATGCAGTGCACTACACGCAAGTAAAGCCAATGGAAGAATACGCTTTTGCGATGAAACCAGGATTTATGTCTCCGGAAGCAGAGGAAAGCATGCGGGAAAAGGGAATATGGCAGTTAGGCAGGTATGATACTATTCGCACGTACCGAAAAAGCTGTATTTTCGTCACTGAATTGAATGGGGTCTCCTGCTGTTCTATACACGCACATGCCGCAGCACACGGGCACGATGTTTTCCCGATCAAACCGTTTAGCTGTATGCTGTACCCGATTGAGCTTATTCAGCTTCCCACACGCATCCTGATCACGGCCCTGACCGAAGAAACGGCATCTTTCAATCGCTGGGGAAACGATTATCTGGATCAATTCTATTGTGCAAGTCTGGAGCGAAGACAAGCGAATGACGAGCTTTCACCCGAACTGTTTCCTGTGGAGCGCTATGAGTCTGCTTATGTGTGGGGCAAGGATTTACTGGAGAGAACTTTTGGACATGAATTGATTGAATTGATCGAGCAGCATATCAAATAGTGATGAGCCAGTTTATCGTTTTTAGGTAAACTGGTTTTTTCTGCGGGTTGTTTTGCTGATAGAAGTTGGAATTATCGAACTTCTGACATAAACGCTGAAGAATGTTCACAATATGTTAGTATAAGTATATTGATATTGGTAAATGAAAGAGATAGACAGTGGAAAAGGAGCATACAAATGGAATCAAAATCATCACGTGAATCAAGAACCATTCAAGCATCATTAGTTCTTCCATCGGATACAAACAACCACGGGACGATCTTCGGGGGTGCCATGATGGCTTACATCGACGAAGTGGCTGCCATCGCAGCTATGAGGCACTCAAGAAAATCCGTTGTCACAGCATCCATTGACTCAATTGACTTCCTTTCTCCTGCGAAGATGGGACAATCAGTGTGCCTTGATGCCTTCGTTGTTTCTACAGGAAAAAGCTCCATGGAGGTTTTCGTAAAAGTCATATCCGAAGACCTCATGACAGGCGAGAGACAACTGACCGCCACTTCCTTTTTGACATTTGTAGCATTAGATGAGAACGGAAAACCGACACCAGTAACTCCAATCGTACCTGAGACCGAAGAAGAAAAGAGACTTTTTGAATCGGCCAAGGAAAGAAAACAAATGAGGATCGAACGAAAAGAGAACTTGAAGGAATTTATCAAGCAAATCGATACGACCAAAAGCATTTAATCATATGGAAATTAGAAGGCGAGGGAACCGAAAGCAGTTCAACCTCGTCTTTTTTCATCTTTATCCCTGCATGATTGTGCACGAGAAGTCGGATAGAAGCTTTTTACACCTGCTATTGTATTGGTAGAGGAAGGTGATGTACATGGATTGGCTGACTCATTTGAATAATGCCATGAGCTATCTGGAAGAGAATCTGACCGAAGAAATTGACTATAAAGAAGTTGCTAGAAGGGCTTGCTGCTCGGAATATCATTTCAAACGAATGTTTTCATTCCTTGCTGGTGTTTCGCTATCGGAATATATTCGTCGCAGACGCCTGACGCTGGCGGCTTCTGAGCTTGCGAACAGCAATAAGAGAGTCATCGATGTTGCTATTCAATATGGATACAACTCACCAGACTCCTTTACGAGGGCGTTTCAAAGTTTGCATGGCGTAACGCCGTCAGAAGCCAGAAGTCATGGTCAATCATTAAAAGCCTATCCTCGCATGACCTTTCATCTATCGATACGAGGAGGTAGTGAAATGAACTATCGCATAGAAGAAAAAGCAGCTTTTCGCATTGTTGGCCTCAAGAAAAGAGTTCCCTTGATTTACAACGGAGTGAACCAGGAAATTGCTGCGATGTGGGCAAGTTTAGATCAGGAGAAAATTCAACGATTGAAAGCTATATCGAATATTCATCCGACGGGTCTGATCAGTGCATCCACCAACTTTTCAGAAGGCAGACAGGATGGAGGCGAGCTGGACCATTATATCGGTGCAGCAACAACGAATGAGTGCCCAGACGACCTGACGAAGCTTGAAGTTGCTGCCTCCACCTGGGCTGTTTTTGAAGTCGTCGGGCCTTTTCCCGAAACGCTGCAAAATGTCTGGGGGCGCATCTTTTCCGAATGGTTTCCATCCTCTCATTATGAACTGACAGAAGGTCCAGAAATCTTGTGGAATGAGAGTAAAGAGATAACATCACCGACATTTAGAAGTGAGATATGGATACCTGTTACGAAAAGATAGATCACCGACAATTTTTCATATGACTTCTCAACGTGGGAGAACCCAACTTTTCTGTTTTGGAGTTGGAAGGACGTACTTCGATGGTGACATTGTCCATTTTGGCAGTGATATCATCGATTCGTCCTGCCCACGTTGGGCTGTCTTGTTTAGATGTCGGATACAGCTTGAACCGCCAGCTGATCTCACCGGGAATAAAGGCAAACCCTTCATAGCCATCATATTGTCCAAAGGTGGAAGGTTCCGGTAAGTGCAGGGCGTGTATGCTTAGACTGGTACGGGGAAAGCTTGGCGTCAATTTCACCTTGTAAACCAGAGCAACTCCCTTTGCATTAGAGTAAACTGGATTTACTGGTTCAAGGACCAGACTGCATGGCATGGGTGGCATTGTTTCTGCCGCACTGACTTGATGAGGATTCAGAATCAAAGCTGCAAAGAAAAGGAATGCGAAACCAAACTGTCTCATGATAACGAACCTTAAACCAATCTTCAATTTTTTCATCGTACCCCTCCTTATGGTCAAATCACCCTCACCTAATGTTCCCTTCCCTTGGTGAAAAATGAATGGATTCCAAAAATCAGGCATACATTTGCATTAAGAAAATGAAGAATAAAGAAATATAAAAATTTTCGGAAAACGATTACATTTTTTGTTGACATTATTTCACAGTGGGTGATACGATTTGCTTAGATTTTCCATTTAATCGATTACATGGTTGGAAAAAAAGGAGTCACCTATGGCAAAAATGACGGATGTTGCAAAAAAAGCAGGAGTTTCCGTAGCGACGGTTTCCAGAGTGTTGACCGGTAAAGACAACATCCTGGATGAAACGAGGAAAAAAGTACTCCTGGCAGTTGAAGAATTGAATTACAGGCCGAATAAACTGGCGAGAAATCTGCGGAAACTGGAGTCCAAGACAATTGTTGCCGTAGTCCCCGACATCTCCAATATATTTTTCTCCGATATTATCCGAGGAATTGAAACAGTCGCCCAACAAAATGGGTATTACGTTCTGCTTGGGAATACACATAATGATATTCAATCTGAAATCGATTACATCGAAATGGTCAAGGAGAAGCTGGCAGACGGGGTCATTCTCTTAACGGCTCGCATTCCCAAAGAAGAAATTATCAGTATCTCGCAAGAACTGCCAGTTGTTTTAGCGTGTGAATACGTTGACGGGGCAGATATACCCACAGTAACTATTGACAACATCAGCAGCGCACGCAAAGTTGTAAATCATCTGGTAGCACTCGGACATCAGCGAATCGGGTTCATCAGCGGGCCTTTGAATGTCATATTGAGCAGAGATCGACTGAAAGGGTATCGTCAAGCACTCCTAGCGCACGACATCCCTGTAGATGAATCACTCATTCAAGAAGGGGATTTCAGGATTGAGTCAGGCTATCAGATGGCATCGAGATTGCTAGCTCTGTCACAGCCGCCTACCGCCATTTTTGCAGCGAATGACGAGATGGCGATTGGGGCGATTCAAAGTATCAAGGAGAAAGGCTTTCAGGTTCCGCAAGACATCGCAGTAGTAGGCTTTGATAATATTCGCATCACAACAATCGTTGAGCCAGCGCTCACGACGGTTAACCAGCCTAAATTTGCGATTGGCTGCAAAGCAATGGAGATCCTGCTCAAGATCATGAACAATGAACCAATCGAGCGAAAACAAATCGTATTGGACGATGAGTTAGTGATCAGACAATCTTGCGGAGCATCATCATAAAAAATTTATCATTTTATGTAATCGATTACACAGGAGGAGAGTCGAGTGAGATTAGGTGTGTTTACGGTATTATTCGGTCAGAAATCCTTCGAGGAAATGCTGGATACTGTGCAAGCGGCGGGACTGCAAGCAGTTGAAATCGGAACAGGCAACTATCCAGGCAATGCGCACTGCAACCCAGATGAATTGTTGGAAGATTCGGGCAAGCTCAAGGCCTACAAAAAAGCAATCGAAGACCGTGGCCTGATTATCAGTGGATTAAGCTGTCACGGAAATCCATTGACTCCTGATGCAGCCTTTGCCAAACAATCGCATGAGACATTCGTCAAAACAGTGGAATTGGCACAGAGATTGAAAGTGCCCGTGGTCAATTGTTTCTCAGGTACCGCTGGTGATCATGAGGGGGCCAAGTATCCCAACTGGCCTGTTGCACCGTGGCCGAGCGAATTCCGTGACGTTCTTCGCTGGCAGTGGGAAGAGAAGCTGATCCCTTACTGGAAAGAGTGGGGGCAATTTGCAGATGATCGCCAGGTGAAGATCGCCCTGGAACTGCACGGTGGATTTTTGGTACACACCCCAGCAACATTGCTTCGTTTGCGTGAGGCAGTGGGAGAGGTAATCGGTGCGAACTTCGACCCAAGTCATATGTGGTGGCAAGGCATTGATCCGGTAGCTGCCATTAAGATTCTCGGGAAAGAAAATGCGATCTATCACTTCCATGCCAAAGATACGTACATCGATCAGGATAAAGTCAATATGTATGGCTTAACTGATATGCAGTCGTATGAAAATTTGCAGGAGAGAGCATGGTATTTCCGCACTGTTGGCTATGGTCATGATCAGAAAACCTGGACCGACATGATCAGTGCTCTCAGACTTTATGGCTACGATCATGTCCTTAGCATTGAACACGAGGATGGCCTGATGTCCATCGAGGAAGGCTTCGAAAAAGCCGTGAAATTCCTGCAACAAATCATGATTCAACAGCCGGTACAGCATATCTGGTGGGCATAAAAAGGAGGTGAATCAGGAAGATGAGCAAATTGAAAGTTGCTGTCATTGGTTGTGGAAGCATTGCAAAGCATCGGCATATTGCTGAATACGCCAACAATCCGTATGTCGCGTTGGTCGCCTTTTGTGATCCGTCCAAGGAGCGGGCGCAAGCGATGGCAGATCAATTTGGCGGCAAAGCCTACACCGATTATCAGGAGCTACTTGAGAATGAAACCATCGATGCAGTCAGTGTGTGTACTCCGAATGTTTACCATGCTCCGATTTCCATTGCTGCATTGAAAGCTGGGGTACACGTCCTCTGTGAGAAGCCGATGGCCGTCTCCTTGGAAGAGTCGGATCAGATGATTCTTGCCGCCGAACAAAACGGCGTCGTCCTCATGATCGGTCATAACCAGCGATTGATGCCGCCACATGTCAAAGCCAAAGAAATCCTGAGTAGAGGGTATCTGGGCAAAGTATTAAGTTTTCGAACCGCATTTGGTCACGCTGGTCCTGAGCAGTGGAGTGCAGAAGGGCCGGGTGGCTGGTTCTTTCAGAAGGAAAAGGCATTCGTCGGTGCCATTGGAGATCTGGGCGTTCATAAAATCGACTTGATTCAATGGCTGCTGGAAGACGAGATTGTGGAAGTAGGAGCGTTTTTGGGTACATTGGCAAAACAAAATACAGACGTAGACGATAACGCTGTTTGCATTTTCCGGACTCGCTGTGGAGTTGTGGGCACGATGGCAGCCAGTTGGACACATCAGCCGGGTGAAGACAACAGTACGATCCTTTATTGTGAAAAAGGGATCGTCAAGATTGGCACCGATCCGAGAGATCAGATCATTGTGGAGCTGAAAGACCATGGCACAGAACGCTATCAAGTGGGTGGTATCGCGACTAATGAAGAAGGCGGGCAATCCAGCAGCGGAGTCATCGATGCGTTTATTGAGGCCATTCGTACAGGTGAACCACCACTAGTTCCGGGTACAGAAGGCAGAAAATCACTTCGAGTCGTTCTGGCAGCGCTGCAATCTGTAGAGGAAAAACGAGTCGTAACCATCGAGTAACGTACAGAGTATTAGGAGTGTTTGTCCATGAATCAGGTTTGGAAATTGGGAATCATCGGTGCAGGGGGTATCTCCCGAGAGCATTTGAAAGCCGCTCGCAAAGATCCGAGAATCACTGTATCAGCAATCGCTGATGTCTCTCTCGAACTGGCAGAAGATCGGGCAAAAGAATTTGCGATTCCCTCAGTGTACGGAAATTATTCTGAATTGCTTGAACAAACAGATATTGATGCTGTGATCATCTGCCTGCCCAATTATCTTCACGCACCTGTGACCTTAAAGGCTTTTGCCAATGGAAAGCACGTTTTGTGTGAAAAACCCCTGGCACTCCATGCGCAAGAGGCTCAGATGATGCTGGATGCTTCGAGGGCGGCGGGCAGAATCCTGATGACAGGGATGAACAATCGATTCCGTTCAGAAGTCATCCATTGCAAGCGCTTGATCGAACAAGCGAAGTTAGGCAACATCTATCATGCCAAAGCAGCATGGGTGAGGCGAAATGGGATTCCCGGCTGGGGCAGTTGGTTTACACAGAAGGAGAAGTCAGGCGGTGGCCCATTGATCGACCTGGGCGTACACATGTTGGATGCAACACTGTGGCTGCTCGATTTTCCCAAGCCACACTACGTCATGGCACAGACCTATGCCAAGTTCGGGCCTAAGCGCAAGGGCATTTCTGAATACGGCACACAGAATCCGCAGGGTTTTTACGATGTGGAGGATATGGTCACAGCGCTTGTTCAATTTGAAAACGGTTCCACTCTGTCTCTGGAGGTAAGCTGGGCTTCTCACATTGAACAGGAACAAGCCTATATTCAACTTTTGGGTGATGAAGCGGGTGCCAGGATTTCCTTTGAAGAGAGGCAATTAGTGGTATTTGAGGAACAAGAGGGTATGTTGGCAGACAAACACATCAAATCGTCCCATCAGAACGAAAGAAGCCTGCTCATCAGCCATTTTATTGATGTATTGGAAGGTAAGGATAATCTGTGCCAACCAGAGCAGGGTGTGTATATGAATCAATTGATCGATGCCATTTACTTGTCAGCGCAAAGGAGGGAACCCGTTTTATTTTCATGATGCTCGCGTAGTTTGATCGAAAGGGCTGTGCCCATCAGACATGAGGGAGACGGATGTCCGTTGGGATAAAAAACAAGGGGGAGTTACACATGAAGTTGGTCAAAAAATTAAGTACCGTTGCACTTGGTGTATCAATGGTTGTTTCATTAGCTGCTTGTAGTAATTCTACACAAACCTCTACAAAAGACAGCAATCCTGCACCCGAGACCCCAACTACGGAAACTGCTAAACCAGCAGAGCAACCGGCTGTAGAGAAAGTCAAAATTGTCTATGCCCGCGGGAAGGATGTTACACCTGCATCCACCAAAATAATCGAAGCCTTCGAAGCAAAGTACCCGAATATTGATGTTGAACTTAGAGAAATGCCTTCCGATACAGGCCAAAACCACGATCAACTGGTTACGATGTTTAGTGCCCAATCATCCGAGATAGACGTATTTGATCTGGACGTAATCTGGCCTGCGGAATTTGCGCAAGCAGGCTACCTTCTTCCGCTTGACCGTTTCATCGAGCAAGACAGTATCAAAATGGATTCCTATATCCAGGGTGCCGTAGATGCGGGAAGCTTCAACGGACAACAGTGGACGATGCCCAAATTCATTGATACCGGTCTCTTATTTTATCGCAAAGACCTCGTCAAAGAAGTACCGAAAACATGGGATGACTTGGTGAAGCAGGCGAAGGAGCAAAAAGGGAAAGGCGGCACGCAATTCGGGTATTTGATGCAGGCAAAACAGTACGAGGGACTTGTGTGTAACTTCGTCGAATTCAATGCATCTTACGGAGGCAAGATCCTTGATGAACAAGGAAAAGTAGTCGTGAACAACCCGAATACAATCAAGGGTCTGAACAAAATGATTGAAGTGATCAAATCTGATTTCGTACCGACCAATATTACGACGTACACCGAACTGGAGTCACATACCGCATTCATCGAAGGGCAAGCTGCATTTATCCGCAACTGGCCGTACCAATATGCACTTGCTCAAGACAAAACACAGTCCAAAATTATGGATAAAGTTGGGGTAGCCCCGCTTCCGGCTGGAGATGCAGGTTCTGCTGCAGCACTTGGCGGATGGAGCACAGGCATCAACAAGTTCTCCAAACATCCAAAAGAAGCCTGGGAGTTCCTCAAGTTCATGACGGGTGCAGAAGGTCAAAAATTCACAGCCGTAGACGGCGGTTCAGCGCCAACCTTCCTGCCGCTCTATGACGATGCCGACGTGCAAAAAGCAAGCCCGCTGTTTGCCAACAAAGATTTCGTCAATGGGATCAGTGCGGCAGTGCCACGCCCAACTTCACCTGTTTATCCAAAAATCTCGGACATCATCCAAATCGAGGTATCCAAAGCAGTGGCTGGTCAGCAAACAGCAGAACAAGCCGTGAAAAACATGGAACAAAAAATGAACGAAGTGATCGGCCAGTAACGTTGTTTTGAATAAAATGCTGCTGCTGTCGGGGAGGGGTGTATCGCCTCTCCCTGATAGCAACAGAACGTCCTGATTGGCCCGATCGATGAGACAAACAAATTGGGAGAGATTTGGCGGGAGTTGGTGATGTTGACATGAAGATAAGAACAAGGAAGAGCCTCACGGAGAAACAAATGGGGTACTTGTTAATCTTGCCTGCAATTCTGATCGTATTAGTCATTGCCATATGGCCGGTAATCCGATCGTTTTGGATAAGCCTGTACGATATTCGGTTAAATGACCCGACAAAAACACAAATTCACAGCAACTATGGAATTGATATGGAACGGTTTGTTGGAACGAATCCGTTACTGCTCAGAGTGTTGGAAAAAGAACGGAAACAGGCTGATCCACAAACGGCAGAACTTTTGAAAACAATGAAGCAAACGATTGAAAGCCAGTTAGCCGTACTCAAGCAGGATCAATTGTTTGATTCACGATATAAAGAGATTGACCAATTGTTGTTTGAATTCAAACCCATACCGCAACAGTTGAAATACATTGAAGCCGAGACTGATTTGATTACTCCCTTAACCAAAACGCTTGGCGATGCAGAGCTCACACTATCACAACTCGGAACGGATAAAAAGTTGAAAAAACCGGAGGATGCCATCGGTCTGGCACGTGGAGTGAAGGCGTCGATTATTGTGCCGAACTACATCGGGTTTACGCACTATCAGGAATTTTTGAAAGACAAGCGCATGTGGGAATCGTTATGGAATACGGTATTGTTTACAGTTATTTCTGTTTTTATTGAATTGGTATTAGGGCTTTGGATTGCTTTGTTGATAAACAAACAGTTCAAGGGAAGGGGCCTGATCAGGGCATCAGTCCTGATTCCGTGGGCGATTCCGACCGTCATATCAGCCATGATGTGGAAGTTTCTCTACGATGGTCAGAACGGAATCGTCGCCTATTTCTTTGAAAAGGCAGGCTTTATTTCAGAGATGGGATTGCTTTTGACAACCAAAGCGGGTGCCATGTTTGCCGTTATTTTCGCAGATGTGTGGAAAACGACACCATTTATGGCTCTGCTCCTGTTTGCCGGGTTACAGACTATCCCTCAGTCCCTGTATGAAGCTGCTGAAGTAGATGGTGCTTCCAAGAGACAACAATTTTTTCATATCACCTTGCCCCTGTTGAAGCCGACCATCCTCGTCTCCTTGCTGTTCCGTACATTGGACGCTTTTCGCGTATTTGACCTGATTTATGTATTAACTGGTGGCGGCCCTGCGAATTCAACAGAGACAATCTCCATTTATGCATACAAGACCATGTTTGCTCAAATGAACTTTGGTGCCGGGTCAGCGCTTTCGGTTCTTGTCTTCATCTGCGTCGCCTTGATCAGTGTGGGCTATATCAAGATTCTCGGCACGAACTTAATCAGCGACGGCAGTGGAAAGTGAGGGAACTATTCATGCAGAAAGAAGCAGGAAAACTGTTTTACTTGTTCATTGTCGTCTTTGTTTTAGCAGTCATGTTTCCTTTCATTTGGCAGTTTATCACATCACTTAAGCCGCCTTCCGAGCTGTTTGGCGAAAGTGCATTTCGCATGACGATAGACAATCCTTCGCTGGAGAACTATGAACGAGTCTTTACCCAACGTCCGTTTCTTACGTATTTATGGAACAGTACGGTTGTTGCTACGTTGACAACTGTGTACTCCATTGTCATTGCGTCTTTTGCAGCTTATGCGATTGCTTGGCTCAACTTTCGAGGCAAGTCCATTATTTTGGGACTGATCCTCGCCGTATCGATGTTTCCACAAATCGCAACCATCTCTCCAATCTTTCTATTCCTGCAAGAGACAGGGCTGGTTAATAGCTACTTAGGACTAATTATTCCGTATACGACTTTTGCTCTTCCTCTTGCTATTTGGAACATGACCGTATTCTTCCGCAAGATACCATACGACTTGGCGGAGGCAGCCAAAATGGACGGGGCATCGGTTTTGCAAACACTTATAAGAGTGTTCTTTCCATTAGCACTGCCTGGTGTTTTTACAACCGCTATTCTCGTATTTATTGCTGCGTGGAATGAATTCTTGTTTGCTCTTACCATCAACACCAAGGAAAGCATGAAGACCGTTCCGGTTGGGATTGCCATGTTCCAGGGCAAATACACCATGCCTTGGGGAGAAATTGCGGCTGCGACCATCCTCGTAACCATCCCGCTAGTGATCATGGTACTCATCTTCCAGAAGCGAATTGTTTCTGGATTAACCTCGGGAGCAGTTAAGGAATAAAGGAATATTTAATGAAATAGACGGGGAAAATCTGGGTAAGAATCTTTTGGAGGAATATTTTCATGAAGGTTGCCATCATGGGTGCGGGGCTATCTGGGTTAGCATGTGCTCTTACCTTGGAGAGAAACGGGATCGAACCGTTTATATTTGAAAGTCGCAGCGAGGTTGGGGATCGTTTTGTGAATGGAGAGGTGTTGCTTTCTATTTTTACTCGGCCTGTCCATGATTGTATTGCTTCGATGTCAGAGCAATACGGTATCTATCTCCAGCCTACGGGGAATATCCAAAAAATGACGATCTATTCAAAACACGAGAAGGCAATCGTTGAAGGACACCTAGGCTTTACCAATATTCGGGGGAAAGAGCAAGATTCGTTTGAAAAGCAATTGGCACGCCAGATAAAATCACAAATTACTTTTCAATCAAACAAGACGTATGAGGAATTGTTGGGAGATTTCACTCATGTAGTAATGGCAACAGGGGACGGTGAATACGCAAAAAGAACCAAAAATTACCGAGAAGATTTCACGGTCTCAATCAAGGGAGCCACAGTGGAGGGAGAATTTGATCGTTACGAAGTAAGAACCTGGATTGATTATGACATCACGCCTTTTGGATACGCCTATCTGATTCCCTACTCTCAAAAGGAGGCAAACATCGTTATTGCGATCCCTGATATTCAGGCGAACCAGAATCGAGATAAACAGGTTTTGTGGGATGCCTTTTATAGCAAGGTATGTTCTGAATTGAATCAATCCCTACGAGTAACCGATCAATTCCAAATCACGGGTTACCCGATAGGTATCTGCCATACTGCCAGAATCGGCAACACGTTTTACGTAGGAAATTGTTTCGGCTCGATGATGCCATTCATGGGATTTGGACAATATGCTGCATTGTTGACAGGAATCTTTGCAGCCTATGATTTGTGTGGTCTCGGCAATTACATTGAACTGACAAGGCCGCTACGAAAGAGTTATGAAAATTCTCTCGTACTGCGCAGAGCGATGGAGCAGCTCTCCAATGATACATTGGATCAAATCATCCATATGTTAAGTGGATATTGGGGAGAGAAACTGTTCCAAACCAAGACAATTAATCCGTTACAATTGGCGAGCTACCTGCTTCGACCCTACCTAAATATGAAAAATGGGGTGACTAAATAGCGCAAAGAACTGCTTCCCCAAAAAAGTTGCGAGTTGCCTGATTGATCAGGAATGGTGGGGCAAACCTCTATCGCAAATGGTTAATGATGCGATAAGGCAAATGAAACAGCGGCTACCTAAGACCTAAAAATAAAGTCTTAGACTGACCGCTGTTTTTTTGCTAGTCGTCGCAATAGCTATCGGGAGCTAGTTACTTGCAAGATTACTGATAACATCAAGCAACACATTTGCACCAGCCACCAGATCCGGTCCTGATGTACATTCGCGAGGGTTATGGCTTATGCCCCCGATACTCGGTACGAAAATCATGGCTGCCGGGCATATGCGAGCGATCATTTGTGCATCATGTCCGGCACCGGACGTCATTCGCTTGCCGGACAATCCGCGTTGCTCGGATGCTGCTTCCACCATTTTGACGATCGTTGCATCAAACGTGACAGGTTCAAAGCGAGCCATGCGTTCTGTAGTGATCTTCACCCCTTCGGCAGCAGCAAGATCTGTGAGATAGGAACGTAACGCCGCTTCTTCAGCTTGTAAGCTTTGTTCGTTGGGATTACGCAGATCAACGGTGAATACTGCGCAAGAAGGGATAATATTAACTGCATTTGGCTCAAAGCTGATACAACCAACCGTTGCTACAGTAGGCGTTTGTGAACTCGTCGCCCGGTCACGCAGGAATGAAATTACACGTGCCGCTGCGTATCCCGCATCTGAGCGCATTGATATCGGTGTGGTACCGGCATGATTTGCTACACCTTCAATTGTAATCCGCTGCCACGAAATACCTTGGAGGTTCTCCACCGCGCCGATCTGTATTCCCTCTCTTTCCAATACGGGGCCTTGTTCAATGTGAAGCTCTACATACGCATGTGGTTTCAAAAACCCAGGATCCTCAGAACCTGCATAGCCGATCCGTTCCAATTCCTCTCCAAGTACGGAGCCGTCGGTACCGACAGAAGAGAGTGCATCCTCTACAGACAGACCGCCAGCATATACAAGTGACCCCATCATGTCGGGCGTATATCGCACACCTTCTTCATTCGTAAACGCAGCGATAACGATAGGGCGAGAAGGAACAAAGCCAGCAGTCTGCAAAGTCTGAATCACCTCGATGCCTGAGAGCACACCATAACACCCGTCGTACACTCCCGCATTGATCACAGTATCAATGTGCGATCCGACCATAATAGGTGCTTGATCATCTTCACTTGAAGCTCGCCAAATACCAAAAATGTTGCCGATTTTGTCTACCGCAACCTCCAAATTCGCCTCCTTCATCCAGGAAACAAGAGCATTACGGCCTTGCTTGTCCGCATCGGAAGCTGCCAGTCTGACGAGTCTGTCCTCTCCGTCACGGCCAATTTGCCCTAGCTGCTCAATTCGGCCCAACAATCGTGCAGCATCGATCGAAATGATGGAAGAATGGTTAGCCATTTAACTTTTCCCCTTTTTAATGAATGTAATGATTGGCATTCAATCCGACTAAAAAGATGGATACATGCCGTCCCATACGATATTTCTGTATCCCTCGGGATCTGTGTCGCCTTCTGTACTAATTAGTAGAATTCTTGAATCCTTGTTAATTTGGAGTTGCGAAGCTATTGGGTGCAACGCTTGTTCTTCCCGAATAAGACTGAGAACACCTAAACCGACAGCGCCTGATTCTCCGGAAATGACACGGGGATCTCCAGGTAATGGGTTGCCGAGCATCCTCATGGCTTTTGCCGATACATAGTCCGGACAGGAGATATACATATCTGCATAATCTCGTAAAAGGCCCCAAGCCACTGTACTAGGTTCTCCGCAGGCTAGACCGGCCATAATGGTTGGCATAAAACCAGTTACCGCATGAGGTTTTCCGTCATTTATTGCAACGGATTTATAAATACATGCTGCTTCATTCGGTTCCACTATGATTGTGATCGGCCTGTTTTTGCCAAATCTCGTTACGAAATATCCAAGAACACTTGCCGCAAAGGAGCCTACACCAGCTTGCAAAAACACATGCGTCGGCCATTCATCTCCTTCTAAATTTATCTGTTCAAACGTCTCGTCAATGAGCGTACAGTATCCTTGCATTATCCAGGTGGGGATTTCTTCATAGCCAACCCATGAACTGTCCTGTATGAATACCCCGTTATTCTCGTCGGCATATTGCTTGGCCAACCTTACAGTATCGTCATAGTTCAGCTCGGTGATCGAAGCTTTTGCACCTTCATTTTTAATATTATTCAAACGGATTTCGGAGGAGCCTTTGGGCATAAACACAACTGATTTTTGTCCCAACTGGTTTGCGGCCCAGGCAATCCCTCTGCCATGGTTCCCGTCTGTAGCAGTAACAAAGGTAATACTACCCAGTCTCTCTTTCATTTCTCTCGACTTCAAAATCTCAAATGAAAGTTCCGAAATATCTATGCCCAGTTTTTTTGCTAAGTACTTTCCAACCGCATAGGATCCGCCCAATACTTTAAAAGCATTGAGGCCAAATCTGTAAGACTCGTCCTTTATCCATATATTCTGAACATTCAGCTTGCGTGATAATGCTTTCAGACTGTGCAGAGGAGTCACCTGGTATTCAATAAAACTCTTGTGAAAGTTTCTGACCTTCCCAATCACTTCTTGGTCCATAAAAGGTACGGAAATGTGCTCGGTTTCGATTTTTCGCACTTGTTTATTTGCGATGTACTTGAATGAAGTGTTGTCTATCATTTTCGTTCCTCCTGTTACAAATTCAATCAACGCTTTAAAATAGCTTTGATTTCATCCTCCTTTGTGATCCATCATTTGAATAGCGATGAAAGAAGAAAAACACAAAACGTAATATGTGATATATTACATATTACCCAATGTAATTATTCTATGTCAACTTAATAGGGTTTGAGAGAATCGTCTCATATTGAAACCAACAAATTGTACGTGATATATTACATGCAGGTAGTAGAAGGAGGGGGCGTATCATTTGTTAATGGAGCATGCCAAAAAAGTTAAACGTTCATCCATTCGTGAGCAAGTATACCTTCAAATTCAAGAGTGGATTATTAGCGGCGTGTTAAAGCCAGGTGATAGATTAAAAGATCAGGATTTAGCGGAAATATTAGGGGCAAGCCGTACGCCTATTCGTGAAGCCCTGTTGAGACTGGAAGAAGAAGGAATGATTCAAAGTAAGGCGAATAGCTGGACACAAGTAGCTCCCGTTGATATTAACCAGGCGTATCGTCTATATCCGATTATCTGGACGCTGGAGAAGCTTGCTGTTTCATTTGCCAAAGCAAATATTAAGGAAGAGCATATACAGGAATTGGAAGCTATTAATGAAGAACTGGATCAGGCTTTAAAGCAGGGAGATGCGCTTGGCGCCCAACACCATGATGCTCGCTTTCACCAGGTGATTATCAATTTATCGGAAAATGAAGAGCTTATTCATGTGCTGGATGGTTTGAAAAAAAAGCTGCGCCGTTATGAAATTACCTACTTCAACGGTATTTCGGGGGCTGAACAATCGGTTGAAGAACATAAAAAAATCATTCATTCGTTAAAAGAAAAAAACTTTGAAGATGCCGCCGAAAGAATAGAAGCCAATTGGCAGGAGAGTTTTCAACGTCGTCTATCCAATATGGAAGTAGAGAATAGTACTGCAAGGCTACCTGGGGAATGAAGTGCTCCTGGTAGCCTTGCTTTGTTCTATCAGTCTGCTACTTCATGCCGAACTACATACATTCTGAATAACTGAATGTATAACACGATACTGATCAATGCGGATACTAGGATGATGCTGAAAATTCCCATAGGAGTGATCCAACCGGAGAGGAATACGGTTAGTGGCGATATAAATTTTCCAACGGTGTTCTGCATGCTGTCGGCTGCCATGTACTGTCCTCTTGCATGCTCCGGGGCATAGTTGCTGATGAAGCTTTGTGTCACTGGAGTGCGAACAATCTCTCCAAAGGTAAAAAAGATCGTAACGAAAAACAGAAACCATATATTGGTGTCGAGCCCTAGAGCAAATGTGCCTACTCCCGACAAAAGCGATGACAGAATGAACACATCACGCTCTTTCCACTTCTGGAACCATTTCGTTACTGGAAGGATAAACAGGACAAACAGCAGCCCGTTAAATCCTACCAGCCACCCATAAATGTCTGTACTGGAAAGTGTAAGGGAATTTTCATTCCATGTGAACAACGTCTGGGCAGGCACATCATTGATGACGTATACAGGCATATAAAGATCCAGTTGCATGATCGGTATCAAGGAAAAGATGCCTGCCACAAGGTAAATCAGAAACACTTTATCCTTCAAAATGACCCCATATCCCTGCCACTGTTCCTTGAATACGTTGGTAATAGAAGTGGATTCTCCTGATTTTTTCGCTGAATCTGGTATGGTTTCATGTACAATGAAATAAATTGCGAGATAATACAGCAGCAGGACCAAAGCACAAGTCCACAATAGCTCTTGTCGGTAATGGAAGAAGAAAATGGCTCCCAGTGCAGGTCCAAGCACCGCTCCAATGTTATTGGCAGTCATAAACGTTGCAAAGATTTCACGGCGATTTTGCGGGGGAACCAGATCTGCAACCATAGCGGAGCTAGCAGGCTTGTAAATGGCGAATCCCAGGCAGAGGCCAATAAAGGCGATATAATCGATCCAGTGAGACAAGGACAAGGCAAACAGCACAAACATCATCGTCTGTAGCAAAGCACCGAACAGCATCACGGGGCGTCGACCGAATCGGTCTGCTAAAGCACCTCCGAGCAGACTCCCGACAAGGCTGAATATTGGTGGAATGGTCATCAAGATTCCGGCGATGTGATTTCCTAAGGCCAAACCAAAATAGACGGTAATAAACGGAAAGTACATCCAGAACAGCAAGTTGAAGAGTCCTTCGCCGATTAACCGTACTTTTAAATTGTTATTCCATAACCGAATTTGCATCAATAGCCTCCTCTTTCTGTCACAAAAAGTTTCCCCGGCCGGGTATAAAAAACTATAGGGGAATAGGCAAATAAAATATAGACTTATATTTCCAATTGGTTTATACTAATAATATGAAAGTTGAAAAAGGTGTAGTTTAATTCAAATGTTTCACAAAACGAACATATGTTCTTAAAAGATAAAGACGCTCCCCAGGGAAGCGTCTTTTTTGTCAGATAAGAATGTATAAGTTTGAGATTCCTTTCATTCCTGCCCCGGATCAAGTGTACTCACTGTGTGCCTGAACTCTGTTTTCAGCCTATCTTCCATTTTCTCACCAGTAGGCCCCTTGATTTTGTAACAGGGTGGGAAAGGTGTATTGCGAACTGCATGAGCCTCCGGAGAGTGCCACACTTGGAAAAAGGAACGATCGCGAACGTTCCCCATTAGGGAATAGTCTTTGGCGATGTCACATCCCAACACATCAAAAGTGGAGGTGATATTAATGTGTGTCAACCCAACTGAACATGAGCTGCACTCGAAACTAGCATCGTCACTCAATGTAAATTCAGGCTCAACGTAAGCAGATCCACCTGAACGCATCTGTATACGCAGAGAAGGAAGGAACAGGTCAGATGGAAACTGACGTGAGTACTCATCCAGATTCAGCCAGAAATGAAGAGCGTCGTCGTCATCGAGAAGCAGCTCTGGGTGCTTAAGTGCTTGCTCTGTGCGCTGAATATTTAAAAAGTGAAAGCGTTTGATATCCGGGTAGAACTCTTCGATCAGAAGGTGTGCGGTGTCCTTATTAAGCTTATGGACAACACAGGCCAATTGAATTTGTATCTTTGTACCTTTCAGCGCTCGAATATTGCGAACCACATCATCAGTCCGGCCTCTTGAAATATCATTAACCGATGGGTCAATGGAGTCGAGTGAAACCTGGAGAATGAAATTTTTATCAGAGACCCGTTCCTCCAACTTTCCACGGAATTCCTGGTTAATCAAGATTCCATTGGTTAGAATAGCTACCCTTAGTCCTTTTTCCAAGCTATGACTAATGATGTCAAGGATGTCAGGATGTAGCAGCGGTTCCCCTCCTGCCAGAGTCAAGTTGAAGACACCTAATTCGACTAACTCGTCAATTAGCTCTAACACCCGTCCCGTATCCATTCTCTTGCCCTTAAATGGCATTGCGTAGCAGTATTTGCATGTCAAGTTGCAGGTATCGGTCAGCCAGAGACATACAGTGAAAGGAGCGTTTAATGGCGCACGTATCATTTTTGAGGTATCCACAGGCCAGCCCCCTTTAGAAAAGCGATAAAACATTCAACTTCCTGTTCAGAGAACAAATTGGACCTGAAGTTCTCAAAGTTATGGTCCCCCTGTTGATATGCGATCTTGAGTTCGTAATAGAGTGCAAGGCCAGATTTATTCAGCTTAAATACTCGGTCAGATTGGGGTTCAAACAGGATCGCGCCGAAATCCTCCTTGCGAACAACCGCAGTGAACATGGGATCCATATCCTCTCTTATACCCGTCCCAGCCAGCTTTGTGTAATTTGTGATCCACCTGTTCGAAAGCCATTTCACACTCCAACGAGATACACCCACCTCGAAAACTTCGGATTCAGCCGTTTCAATAGACAGTAAGCCTCCCGACAAATCTTCCTTGATCTTGGACTGTCGATTAAGGAAGTACGCATGATCTTTGCCAACAGGGAATTCCTGATTCAAAGAATACATATACAACTCAATTCTTGGAGGTTCGGCTTTCTTCCTTGACATCATTTCATTTTGATCCATCGCCCTTTGCTTGCCCCCTTTAATGCTTGGTAACCAATCAATCACGTTACAGTAAAATCCAACTAAATTCTGGAGATTTGCCTGTTGTTCCGTATGAGAAATCGGCTTTTCCTGGCTGCAAGAGTTTCGGTTGTAAAATAATCCTAAAAAACACTAACTCATTTTATGGGCAAAACCATCGATGTATGTCTATAAGGTGAGAAGTCTCCAAATCGACTTTCATGATTAAACCCCCTGCTGTGGGCAAGGGGGCATCTTTTATCTATGTATATTGATCTAAATACACACTCTGATCTTTTGCTTGTGTAAGTAAAACACGTTCAACCCACAAATGAAAGCCTTGCTGTAAATCGTTCATGTTACCTATTTCAAAAGGGTAATGAAAGATAAGCTTAAGGTACTTGTTATCTTCGTTGTCGAAAGGGGGAATATCCACAAGATCGTTATGGAAGTCATCAAAGAAAACATCCCAACATTTAGTATCATTACGCTGATAGGCTGTAGCCTCGATATCAAAGCCATTACGACAATAGGTGGGATGGCAATGTCTAAGTGAGTAGATGTTTAAAAACTCTTCGGTGATAATCATAAAATCTTCTCCCAGCGTTCCTCGACTAAAGAAATCTCCGAGCGAATTTCCTCTGATGTTTCCGTAATCTGAAAACCGTATTGATTATAGAGAAAGCGAGCAGCAAGATGCAGATTAGATGTCCATAAAAAGATTCGCTGATAACCTTTTTCCTTTGCAAAGTCGATGGCGGTTTGCATGAGGCGATGGCCTAAGCTTTTGCCTCGGGCCTCTGGTTCGAGCAGAAACCAGCGAAGCTGCGCTGTCCCCTGACCTACTTTTATGATCGCAATCGACCCCACTGGACGTCCGTCAATCTCTGCAATCCATAGATTCTCATTTGTTGGATCGAAGGAGGAAACAAATCGACTGGTTGAGTCTTGGATAAATGTTTTGAAACTGTCGTCAAAGTTATATTCATTTCCATAAATTTCAGTGTGCGAGCGAATGACATACTCGATGTCCTCTGGTACGAAGGAACGAATCATATCAGTAGAAGCTCCTTTCTTTGAAAACACCACTAGAGCCGTGAGGAAAGCAGTTTAATCCCAAGACAGACAAAGATAATAGCCGCAGCCATATTCAAATATTCACTGAAACGAGGTTTTGCCAGGAAGCGATCTCGAATCATTCCGGCAAAATATCCGAACAAACTGAAAATAATGGCTGTTAAAAGGATAAATATAGAACCAAGTACTGTTAATTGCAATGGTACATTTCCTGCCTGATAATTGATAAACTGTGGCAAAAACGTGAGAAAGAAGATTGCCACTTTGGGATTCAATACATTCATCAAAAATCCACGCAGAAACAGCCCTTTCGTTTGCGCAGTAGGCTCTGTGCTTACCTCGATCGGATCTTTTCGATGTTTGATCACTTGATAAGTAAGATAAAAAAGGTACCCCGCTCCCAGTATTTTAAAAATGGTAAACGCCAGGGCAGAGGTCTTGATAATCAGAGACAGTCCTAAAATGGCTGCCAGTGTATGGACAATATTCCCCAGGCTTAATCCGAGAGCTGTTGAAATTCCTGCTCTTCTGCCATTGGTCATTCCCTGTGTTAGCGTAAAAAGTAGATCAGGACCCGGAGCAAGAATCAATAAAATAGAAGCACCGATGAATAACAAAATCGAGGTTACGGTAAACATCGAGCGAACACTCCTTCCGAGAATTTCTTCCTAAAACGATAAACCCTCCAGTAACTGGAGAGTCAACAGAATACAGGAATTTGTATCTCGGTCAGGTAGTCTTCTTTTTTATGGGAAATGTAATGGTCAACGATGGTTCGCTCAATGGAGTCACCTGCAATGGTAAACCCGTTTTTATAAATCTCATCAAGCAGCATTCGATAATGGGGAGGGGAGTCCTGATGATTTCCTCGATAATAAATGCTAGCATACATACCTTGAGGGAGACGGTTTACAAATTGATTCGACTCTTCCAATAAAATAAAGATCGAATTGTATTCATCAAATTTATGCAGCGCCAGATTTTCTTTTGCAACGGTAAGCCCTACACCACCAATGAAAATAGAGGCGAACAAATTGGATTGCTGTTCGAGTTTTCTCAGAGACAATTCCAATTCTGGCTCACTTCGGATCGTTTCGTGCAGTCTGACGATCTTCCTTTCTTCGATTTCACGGAATCGGACAACTTCCAACTCTCTAATATTCCTTGCCAACCGCAACTCTTTCATTCGATTTTCGAATCTCTGAACATTTCGTTCCAACTCTTTTATTTTGCTTTCCGTGCTTTCTTTTTGACGTTGAAGCAGGTGAAGAAAGTCGTCAAAGTTCCTTGTTTCCAATTGTGATTTGATTTCCTTCAGCGACAACCCTAGCGCCTTTAAATAATTAATCGTATGCAATTGCTCGAATTGTTCTGTCGAGTAATACCGATAACCGTTGCTCTTATCCACCTCGATTGGCTCGAACAGGCCGATCTCACCGTAATACCGTAGCGTCTTGATGGGGGTGTTGTGAAGCTTGGCCATCTCACCGATCGAAAATCTGTTTTTCATAGTGATTATTCCTCCGTTTATGTTGGCGAGACGGTTCTCAAATAAAGCTCTTTGATCAGGGAAGTAGATTCCATATTTTGCAGCCAGTCCTTCTTGTGATCATAAAAGAAAAAAACATCAGCTTGTGGAAAATAGGTAATAAACCCGTTATGGCCATCTGTCGGATTGTCGTTATCATCAAAGATGATTTCATAGGAAGCCTCATTATCTGGACGATTTTCCATTCTTCTGTTCCACGTCCATTTTATTTCTTTGACCAACGCCTTTATTTCCTGCTGATCGGTAGTGATTAACTGATATTCTTGTGTTTGGTTATTCAAAAGGAATACATGAGAGATTCCCTCAATTTCACCAGCGATATGACTATCGACATCCAAGATAGGAGAAATTCGGAACCAATAGATGATAAGAGCAATGAAAACTAGTAAAACTGTTACAAGCGATCGTTTGAACGTCATTTGCATTCACCTCAACCTGTTTGACGGAAAATAACCCAGTATGTTCCGATAATTGAAAAGAAATGTTAATCATTTCCAAAAAAATGTAGTATCATTAGAAAATCATTGCCTGTGTAACGGGGGAAAAGTGTATGACTTTTCGGAAGGCGGCAACTGTTTTAACCATGCTTGCGATTCTTCTTTTGGGGCATGGAAATGATGGTAATGCAACAAATGCTGTATTTGAGCAAGGAAAAGGTTATCAAAAAGGAGCGTATGATCTTTCTGCAGAGCAGCCTACCTCATCTAACTGGTCAGGTCAATCACGATTTCTCGGGCTTGAAAAACAAGTGCAAAAATGGATGTTCAGTGAGGGGGCAGGAGAACAGCAAAATCTTTTTTACACTTCTCCTGTAGTCGGTGCTGATGGGACCGTTTATGCAGGTGCAGATGGCGGACATCTTTATGCAATCAAACCAGATGGCACGAAAAAATGGGCATTCAAAATTAACGGAGATTTTTCAGAAGCCCCTGTCATTGGTAAAGGTGGAGTGGTCTATTTTCGTACAACGGAAAACAAGCTTTACGCAGTTAATCCGAATGGAACGAAAAAATGGGTAGTTGGGGTTGGAAAAGATAAGCTCTCATCCGGCATTTCCATCGGTGTTGATGGAACGCTGTACTTGTGTGTTTCCGAGGTGCCAAACTCATTGTTGATTGAAAAATCATATTTGTACGCAATCAACCCCAATGGAACGATCAAATGGAAAATAGCAAATCTGCGGTTCTTCCACGCACCGGTAATCGGTGTAGACGGTACGATTTATGTGGTGAGCGGCGGAAAACTGATTGCTTTGTTACCAAATGGGCGCAAAAAATGGGAGTGTGTGGTAACAAGTAAAGAATACCCATTTGACGCTTTTTTAGTTGAGAATGAAGAACCGAAGATTGGTTCTGATGGCACCATTTATCTGGGAAGCCAGAATTCTCCAGAAATTTTTGCAATCCTTCCATCAGGGAAAGTGAAATGGAAAGTTTCGCTAAAGGAACATAGCTGGGGAAGATACGTGATTTTTAATGCGGCCATAGCGGCAGATACATTGTACGTAGCAAGCTATGACAAACTCTACGCCATTGATCTGAAGGGAAAACTCAAATGGGTAAATCCGATTGTAGAAGGGAAAAAGGCAAACATTACTGGTGAATCCCTCGTCATCAGTGCGGATGGGTTGATTTACTGGACGGGTATTTATGCGCTAACTTACGAATCGGGCTATATGGCTGTCATCGCTTTTTCGGCTGATGGAAAGCAAAAGAAGCTGTTTCAGACCACTGTCGGGATTCTTTCTGGACAGCCGGCACTCGGAAAAAACCGGACAATGTATTTTCCGTCGTACAAGAAGGGTATCATCGCATTTGGAAAATAAGTGAGGCTGACTCACTAAGTAGTAGAAACTTACTTAGGAGTCAGCCTCTATATTGTCTTACAGTGCAACATCCTCGCGAAGCAATTCTTCTGCCTTGACCATATCCGGATGCATTTCACGGTCATGCGCAAGATGAGGCACTACGGCACGCAGACGAGTATATGCTTTCTCCGTGCCTTGGCCCAATTTTCCTTCACCAAAATCAATCGCCTGTGCAGCAGCAAGATATTCGATTGCCAGTACTTTTCTTACATTGCCGACGACGGTGCGAAGCTTGCGAGCGGCTGTTGTTCCCATACTGACGTGATCTTCCTGGTTGGCAGAGGAAGGAATGGAATCTACAGAAGCGGGATGACATAACACTTTGTTCTCGGAAACAATCGAAGCTGCAGCATACTGGGTTATCATAAAACCAGAATGCAGACCGCCATTTGCCGTCAGAAAGGCAGGTAATCCACTTAACTGCGGGTTAACGAGACGTTCCGTTCTTCTTTCTGAAATGTTGGCAAGCTCAGACATGGCAATCGCCAGGAAATCGGCAACCAGAGCCATCGGCTGTCCATGGAAGTTGCCACCAGAGATGACATCACCAGTTTCAGGGAAGAGGATTGGATTGTCAGTAACGCTGTTGCATTCGATGCTTACCTTGTTCCATACATACTCGAGGGTGTCACGAGTAGCTCCATGTACCTGTGGGATACAACGGAGGCTATATGGGTCTTGTACACGCAATTCTCCTTGATCAGTTGTTCGTTCACTATCTTGCAGATGTTGGAGCAGGCGAGCAGCAGACTTTTGTTGGCCCTGGTGTGGTCGAACGGCATGCAATTGCGGATCGTACGCTTTCGGAATGCCACGAAGTGCTTCGACGGTCATCGCTGCTACTACTTCCGCATTTTCCATCAGAATACGAGCATCATACAAAGCTAAACAAAGATTCGCCGTCATGGCCTGTGTACCGTTGATCAGTGCAAGACCTTCTTTTGCATGCAACTGAATCGGTTGGATACCGGCTGCTTTCATTGCTTCTGCTCCGCTTAGACGATTGCCCTGGAATTCCGCTTCGCCTTTACCAAGCATGACTAGAACCAGATGAGCCAGAGGAGCCAGATCACCGCTTGCTCCCAGTGATCCCTGTTGCGGAATGATTGGATGAACACCTTGATTGCACATATCAATCAAGGTTTGCAATGTTTCCAGTCGAATGCCGGAAAAACCCTTGGCGAGATTGTTGATTCTGAGAACCATCATCGCACGTACCACTTCAGAGGAATAAGGCTCGCCCATACCGCAAGCGTGGCTCATGATCAGGTTTTCCTGAAGGGCACTTACGTCTTCTTGCGGGATAACTACATCGGAGAACTTGCCGAAGCCAGTCGTGATGCCGTACACAACCTTTTGATTTTGCACCATTTCTTCAACCATTTGGCGAGAACGTTGTACTTTGGACACAGCCTCTTGCGATAATTCAATACGGGTACCATAACGAGCAACTGATACGATCTGCTCGATTGTGATATTCATTCCGTCTAATGCGATTTTGTTCTGAGTATTGGTAATCATGATTGATTTTCCTCCTTTAGCATAGCAGAGAGGCATAGCAAAGGGGTTAGGAACAAGTTCCTAACCCCTTGGAAAATCCTGTATATGGTTAATATGACAAAGCTGACA
The DNA here is from genome assembly GCF_049846925.1 of Brevibacillus nigriterrae. Taxonomy (NCBI): domain Bacteria; kingdom Bacillati; phylum Bacillota; class Bacilli; order Caryophanales; family Paenibacillaceae; genus Brevibacillus; species Brevibacillus nigriterrae. Next base: position 82,387 of record NZ_JBNCMT010000006.1, on the reverse strand, counting down.
AATACCTCGCATATTAAGTCTCCCCGCTATTATCGTTACTACACATTGTATTCGATAAAAGGCTTGAGGGGAAGTGTTATTTAACTCGAGTCAACGGTTGTTTGCACATATTTTTCCGCAGGAGCACAAAATGGGCGCCGAGGATATTCAAAATATAGGCATTTGTCGTTTCTCAGAGAGGTCAAATGTCATACCATGTACTGTGTCATGTAACCAGAAAGGACGTGTGCCAAGATGGAAAAGGAAAATAGAAGACCGCCTGCTCCACAACCGGTCCCAATCAGGCCGGCACAACCAATGCCGCAAGCACCTGCCGTACCGCAAATGCCCAGAAAAGAAATGCCGCTTCCGCCAGCAATGCCCATGAGACCGAAGAAGGAAATGCCGCTCCCAATGCCGATGCCGATGCCAACACCAAAACCGGCACCAGGCCCGGGCGGAGTACAGATCTACATGTTCAAGTATCATTTCCATTTGGAAAGAATGCGATACTTCAAAGACAAGTGCCATAAGTACAGACATCATCGCAGGAAGTATCGTATGTTTCATGACTACTACAAACATCACAAGAGAAGAGTGCATCACTACCATGGCAAGTGCTATCCGATGGCTGACAGCAGTAGTTCATCTAGTGGATGCCATTGCAGTTGTGGCAGATCTTCCAGCTCTTCCAGCTTATCTAGCTCTTTCTAAAATAGAGATAGAAGTTCATTGCGCCCCTTACAGTACAATAAGTGGGCGTTTTCTTTTTGGGCAAATGTTACGTTCCAACCGGTTCCAGACGGATTCCTTTTTGGTGCAGTTCTTTGCGAAGCTTTAGTAATGCCTCATCCTTATTTTTGCATTCCAACATTATATCAAGATCATGGTTTTTAACCAGATCCATGAAAGTGAGAAAATCTTCAACGATGAGGTTATCCGCATGGCTTTTAAAATCCTCATCGGAACGCGGTGAAGAAAAGTGCATTTTCGGGTTTCGTTCTCCCCAGGTCGCAATGATGCGAGGGATGAAATGAGCGATTTCTTCTCCATTATTCACACAATGATGATGGTGTATGTCCAAAACCATAGGCAGTCCAACCCGTTCACACAAGTCAAGCACCTCAAGCATGGTGAATGAGGTATCATCATTTTCTACGACGAGACGGTTTATTATATTTGGTGGGAGTAAACCCAGATTGTGCTTAAAGCGGGCAAGAGATTCTTGCTTGTCTCCGTATACTCCACCTACATGTGTCACCAATACAGAGTTGTTATCCAGACCCATCGCATCAAAAACCCGAGCGTGGTAATCAAAGTCCTTTATCGTGGATTGAAGTACGTTTTTGTTTGGCGTATTGAGGATACTGTAATGACCTGGATGTGAAGTGAGGCGAATGTTGAATTTCCGGATATATTCTCCTGCTTTCGTAAAATCCCAGGCAAACTCTTGCTGCCAATTCCAATCTGCGGCAATCTGGTGGGTGGCGAGCGGGACAAATTCAGAAGGCAAGCGATATAAGAAAATCTGATGATTTACATTGTACTCAAGAACATCCATCAGGTTAAAAAAATTGGTTTGCATTACCTTCCGCAGCTTTTTCAGTCGTTCAGCATGATCCAGCTTGGACAATTGTGCTACTGTTGTTTTTTTGTTGGGGTTGTTTGGAGTAGCCATGCTGATACAGGCATATCCGAGGCGAATCATAATGACACCTCCCAAACAAAGGTTGATGCCTTTAGTATCCCCGGTCTGCATGAAAAATGTCTGAATATGTCTATCTTGTTGGTGGGACTCTAAGAGGTAGAGTGAAAATAAGGAGGCAAATCATGACTGAACATCTACTTGCAGAAGAATATCGTGAAGGGCTTCAATCCTTTGGAAGAGTCATGCCTGATGTGATGAATGCATATACCCAATTTACTACGGCTTGCTTTTCGGAGGGTGCACTTGATCGAAAACAGAAACACCTGATGGCGATGGGAATCTCTCTGTTTTCTGGAAACGAGCACTGTATTGTATACCACCTCGAAGGGGCTTTAAGTGAGGGTGCATCAGAAAAAGAGATTGCTGAGACGGTTGCTGTGGCAGGTGCTTATGGCGGGGGAACTACCTTTTCACATGGCGTTATTTTGGTGAATGAAGTAATGGAGGAGAAAAAACAATCTGTCCAGTAATTCAATTGAATGAAGGACAAAGAAGCTTGAGCCAATCGAAGCTCAAGCTTTTATGTATTCGGTCATTCATTTTCCAGACTGAAAGGAAGATTATTTGAACCGGAAAGCTGCTGTGCCAAAACAAATTTACGCAATACATGAAAATGATTGGGAGTAATGTGTTTGATTTCTGTACCAAAACGGTAACCGCTATCAAGAACTTCCAGATTTTTAATTTTAATCTCTGCTTTGATCGGCAACTGGTCGGATTGAGGGAGAATCGTGCAGATCGACCCGATCGGAAAATCATCCTTTGTAACAAAAGAAAATCCAAGAACGCTTACGTCCAGCATTTGCAAATGATGCACATCATAGGCCTTGCTCTGTGTATTCAGCATGAGCACGGCTTTCATATCCACGTTTACACGAGCAGTACGACGGCGATCATTCAATAACTTGTTCGGCTTAAGAGGGAAGTGCAAGTAAAGTTGGTTTTCCTTGATGCGAAGAACACTTGATTCAAATTCAAAACTTCGATAAGTACATACAACTTTTTGGCCTAGTTCGAATGAACTAGCGTCCTTTACTTGCGTGATGATTAATTCACCTTCAATGTTTTTGATTTGTCCCAAAGCCGGCTGACGTTGGGCTGATGAAATCTGTAAATACTGGCTCAAACGCCACACCTCCAATTATTTCTGTCTTATCTGAATGGTTACGATGTTCAATTTGAGGTACTCTTTCTTTTTCGTTATGGAATATTTTTCTCCTGTCGAATTTTGAAGACCTATTCGATAAAATATTTTTTATTTAGTTAATTTGTACTAAAAAAAATTCTTTCTAACCCGAACGAAAAGGTTTTGGCATAAAAATGTATAATAGGGATAGTAAGTAATGAATATTTCACATGAGAATCGTGAAGGGAGAGGAGAGGATAGACTTTTGATGAATCGAACAGTTCAGATAGCACATGACGTCTGGTCGATCATAACGTATGAAGAGTCGTGGAAAAGTTATATCAACAATTATTGTCTGAAGAAGCAGGATAGCTATCTTCTCATCGATACCAATTTGCGTAAGCATCGTGCCTATTTCCAGGAGTCTTTACACCATTTGGGCGCCACAACAGAAACCATTGATCAAGTCTTCTGTACACATCGCCACCCCGATCACATCGGGAACGTAGAGATTTTTCCTTCCCGCAACAACTGGATCCATCTTGACGACTACTATGATCTGGATGATTTCTCACAAACATTGTTTGGACATACAATCACAGGGTTCAAGGGTGAGGTCTCCAGTCTGCAGTATCAATTGCTCCCGTCACATACTTCTGGTTCGTTGGCTTTCTTTGATCCAGTGACCTGTGTTGCCTTTGCGGGTGACCATCTCAGTTTTTTCGGGGACCCGATTGGTCAAGTAATAGGGTATGAGGAAGAAAGACGTGAATCATTTCTTCGTTACGTGGTAAAGTGGAAGGAACAGGAGTGGGCGAAAGTGAAGCAGTTTGCCGAAGGAATCGAGGCATTGCTAAGCTGGCCCATTGAGGTTCTTGCAACAGGACATGGGCCCATCCTCCGAGGAGATATTCCCCAATTTCTCAAAACTATTTTGCAAGCAATCCGAACGTAATCCAAGGTTGCCTGAGTGAATAAACAAAAGCCTCATCCAGCTTGAGTGGATGAGGCTTTTGTCCATTCTTCAATGCGCTTTTCAATTTCTGTCGCATGCAAATGCATGATCGATGTGTAGTTTTTTTTGGTAGACAGCTTTTTTAGATGTGCAACGGCCCGATGAAAATCTCCTTTGGCGGCATCAATCTCAGCGAGACAAAACAGCCTCAGCTCTTCACCCAGTTTTTTATTGGAAACCATGCTGTAAGCTTCGATAGCACCTTGCACATCCCCCATGCGTGCCTGCGCACAGACGATGATACCAAGGGCGTTGCTTAAACGATGATCACGTTCATAAACATGGAAAGCAATTTCGAGTGCTTCTTTATAGCGCCCACAATAAAAATAGGCGGTAGACAAGTTGTAGAAAAGATAATGCACAATGGCCTGGTTGAAAATCGTAGGCGTCTCCTTGCAGATGGTAAGACCGTGTGCAATGTACTTTTCAGCTAATTCATAATTGCCAGATAGAATTTCAGAGGTGGATTTATCTAGGTAGGCGACAGGTCTTGTTCCGTTTTTATGATAGGAGGCTTCCAGCCAATGCTTCATTTTGTCTTCGCTGCGCTTGTTGAAAGAACTGATATATTGATAGCGAAATGGCCAGTGCAATCGAATAAACAACACAAGTAAAACTGCTGCAATTCCACTCAAAAAAGAGATAGAGTTTAGCTCAAACAACTCCACTAATGCGCACTTCCTTTCTATGAGGAAAGACGTACTCCCATCTTAGCACAGCCTGTGTCTTTCGAATAGTATGACGAATTCAGAAACCAATTTGTTACAAAATGGTCAATATATTTTTACAACTCAATGATTGGTAGTACGTATTTTATTTTGGTAAGCTACAAGATAGAGTATAAGAGGAAGTTCAAAAAGTCCGGTCCACCTTTTTGAACAGGATAAAAGTATTAGGAGTGTGTACATCATGTTTTGCAAGCATTTTTTCAAGCGAAGCACCATTCTCTTTTTTCTTGTAGCAAGTCTGGTTTTGCTCAGTTTGACTGGCTGTGCAGACAATAAGCAAAATTCTGAGAGTCTGCAAGGCGAGTATTTCACCGCAACAATTGCACCTGCTACTGTACCTGTTCCTACAGGCAAGGAGATTGTTTACACGGTCAATGTCTCACATGCCGGGCAGCCTGTGACTGGTGCCAAGGTGGAGGTAGCATTGGAAATGAAGGAGATGGATCATGGAGAAAATCTCATGAAACTCACGGAAAAAAAGCCAGGGGTTTACGAGGGTACAGCAATTTTACCCATGTCTGGAGCTTGGCAAGCATATATTCGTATAGAAAATGAAGGAAAAAACGAAACAGTACTGAATACCTTTGATGCAGTAGGTGAAATGATCGAGCAAAAATAGGAAAAAAAAGGGGTGTGTGACCATGGGAGAAACGAGAAGCGAGTGGTTGAAACAAAAGCTTGACGAGTACGACAGACAAGTTCTTGGTCTTTCACAACAAGGCAGACAAAAGAAGTATCTCAAGATGGCAGAGAGCCCTTATACTTTTTTCCGGGGATCGGCGTTCCTTTTTTTCAGTGATTTGTTGAATGATCCGTTATATGAAAGATATGGTGGAGAGAAGCCGACATGGGTGCAAGGAGACCTCCATTTTGAGAATTTCGGCACGTTTCATGACGCCGAGGGGGAAATCGTTTTTGACAGCAACGATTTCGATGAAGCCTATCTCGGGTCGTACATTCTTGATGTGTCCCGGATGAGTGTCAGTATTGTGCTCGTCGCAGGTGAACTGGGTATTTCTCTGGAAGAGACAGAAGCTGCCATCCACCGTTATTTGAAATCCTATCGCAAGCAAATCGCCAAATACGCCAGCCGCAAAGAAACTCCACTCACATGCCAATATACTACCCAAAACACCAAAGGCCCCATTCGCAAACTACTCAAAAAAATCGAAAAATCCCGGTCCAGGGAAACGTTGTTCGAACGCTTTGTAGAAGAAACTCCTGACGGTTGGAAGTTCAGAAGAAACGAAGAGCTGGAGGACGTGGACACAGGCACACATGACCAAATATTCGCAAACTGGGATACATACATCCACTCGATTCCTACCGAACAGCGGTTAGTTGAAGGACATTACTCCATCAAAGATATCGTGCATAAACGAAATTCTGGAACAGGCAGTATCGGCCTCGAACGCTATTACTTGCTAATTGAAGGAGAGCAGGCAGATCATGCAAAAGATGACATCATTTTGGAGATGAAAGAAGCCAGATATTCCGTTCTGGATTCCGTACTCTCATCACATAACGAGTTCCATCAGCAATTCCCTCATCCAGGACAGCAAGTTGTCATCAGCCAGCGAGCGATGCATCATCAGGCAGATCCGTTTCTGGGGATTATGACGATCGATGAGAAAACGTACTACATTCGGGAACGTTCTCCATACAAGAGCAAGTTGACGAAAAAACATGTAAAAGATCAGAAAGACTTCCTCTCAGCCCTCAAGGTGATGGGCAAGCTGACTGCCAAAATTCATGCAAGAGCGGATGCAGATATTGAGCAGGGGCTTTTTGAATACCATAGTGAAGATATGATAACGGCAAGCATTGCACAGGACCGCAAACAATGGCACGAGCATCTCACCACATTTGCCTTGGAGTATGCGGAAACTGTGAAAAAGGATTATGCGATATTTCTGGAAATGCAAGCGGAGAGTGACCCACAGATCTCAATCGATGTGATATAATAGATTTCGTTCATTAATAGAGGATGTTCAAAAAATAAAATGAGGGGCGACCTAGATGGAAAAGTTTAAAGATAGTATTTTGCAGTTGATTATCGAAACTTCCACTAATCTACCACCAGATGTACGTGAAACGATTAATGTTGCAAAGCAAAAAGAAGATGCAGGGACTCGTTCTGCACTCTCTTTGTCTACAATTGCACAAAATATCGTAATGGCTGAAGAGAATGTCTCACCGATCTGTCAGGATACGGGAATGCCGACATTTGAAATAAAAACTCCAGTTGGTGCCAATCAACTTGTTATGAAGAAAGCAATTTTGGAAGCGGTCGCAGAAGCTACCAAACTCGGAAAACTTCGTCCGAATTCAGTAGATTCACTCACTGGTGAGAATTCCGGAAATAACCTCGGTGCTGGAACGCCAGTAATCCATTTCGAACAATGGGAAAAGGATGAAGTCGAAGTTAAGCTGATTCTTAAAGGCGGCGGCTGTGAGAACAAAAACATTCAATACTCTTTGCCTGCTGAATTGGAAGGGCTTGGCAAGGCAGGGCGTGACCTCGATGGTATTCGCAAATGTATCTTGCACGCCGTGTATCAGGCACAAGGGCAAGGCTGTAGCGCAGGCTTCATCGGCGTAGGGATCGGTGGAGACCGCACATCTGGCTATGCGCTCGCGAAACATCAATTGTTCCGCCGTGTCGATGATACGAATTCCAATCCTGACTTGGCGAAACTGGAAGAATACATCATGGATAAAGCAAATGACCTGGGAATCGGGACAATGGGCTTCGGTGGTCATACGACACTTCTTGGCTGTAAGATCGGTGTAGAAAACCGTTTGCCAGCAAGCTTCTTCGTTTCCGTGGCGTATAACTGCTGGGCGTTCCGTCGCCAAGGAGTACACATTAACGCAACTACTGGTGAGATCATCAAGTACCTCTATAAAGATAAAGTGGTGCAAATGGATCAAAGCAAAGCGGAAGTGGAAGGCGGCGAACAGCGCCGAGAAGTGGTGCTCGAAGCTCCCATTACCGAAGAGCAAATTCGCAGCCTCAAAGTGGGCGATGTCGTTATTATTAATGGCATCATGCACACAGGCCGTGATGCCCTCCATAAATACCTGATGGACAATGACTGTCCGGTTGATCTCGATGGTGGTGTCATTTATCACTGTGGTCCGGTTATGTTAAAGGATGAAGCGGGTGAATGGCATGTGAAAGCTGCAGGCCCAACGACGTCCATTCGCGAGGAGCCGTACCAAGGGGACATCATCAAGAAATTTGGTATCCGTGCCGTTATTGGTAAAGGTGGAATGGGTCCAAAAACGTTGAAAGCCCTGAATGAGTTCGGTGGCGTTTATCTCAATGCGATTGGCGGAGCAGCACAATACTATGCTGACTGTATTGAAAAAGTAGAAGGCGTTGACTTCATGGAATTTGGTATTCCGGAAGCTATGTGGCATCTGCGTGTAAATGGTTTTGCAGCGATCGTGACTATGGATTCCCACGGCAACAGCTTGCATGCTGACGTAGAGAAATCATCAATGGACAAACTGGCAACATTTGCTGAACCCGTATTTAAATAAATCAGTTTACGATTCCCCAAAGCCCTTGGTGTCTTACTGACGCCGAGGGCTTTTGTCTAAAATCAGCAAGTTTAGGCATTCGTTTATTTCCATCCTGGGTTGGCGGGCATAGGTTAATTAACGAATAGACTAATTAGGAGGGATAAATAAACATGAATTATGTCGTGCAACCTGGAGATACCTTATTTTCGATAGCTAACCGATTTGGCGTCGATTGGCAAGAAATCGTTCGTGTGAACCGTTTGCGGCCTCCGTTTATTCTTTTTGTTGGCCAAACATTACAAATACCAGGAATTGGCCCAAGACCTCCTAGACCACCTGTTCCAGAGAGTGTTGATCGTCGACTAGACCGTCTGGAGCGTCAGGTGAACCGACTGGATGAACGGGTTGATCGTTTGGAAAGACGTGTCACCCGATTAGAACAACAGAGACCTCGCTAGTAATCAAATGAGTAGGAAAAATGGGATCGGCACTGTGGTGCCGCCCTTTTTTCTTGTTATATCAAAAAGTTTATGTGCTTCAATATATTAAAGTTTGGACTCCTGAGCAAACTGTCAGGGTGACTGCGTTTCGGCCCCCCGATGAGAGGGGAAAAGGACAACGTTTTTCCTTGCTATTTATTGTGAAACAGGGCTACGATAGAGAACAAAGGCTTGATAATACAAGAATCTGTGAAACATGAGCGGAAAGTGGGGAGAGTCATGACCAAAAAATGGACCGTAGCAATTATGCAAATGGACGTTGCCTGTGGAGACCCGAATCAAAACCGACAAAAAATCAAAAGAATGGTTGAATCCATTCAACAGACAGAGAAGAAGCCGGATATCATCCTCCTGCCCGAGTTGTGGGATACTTCCTATGATCTGAAGCGATTGGATGAGATAGCTGATAAAAATGGAGAACAGGCACAGGCGTTTCTTTCAGAACTGGCAAAACAGAACCATTGCTTTGCCGTAGGGGGCTCTGTCGCTGAACAGAAAGAAGGAGCGGTCTACAACACGACTTTTGTATTTGATCGGTCAGGAGAACGTGTAGGAACGTATTCCAAGGCACACCTGTTTCGCCTGATGAACGAAGAAAAGTATCTTGCCGCCGGTGAACAGGCTGGCATCTATAGCATCGATGATCAAATGGTTGGCTCCGTCATTTGTTATGACATTCGTTTCCCGGAGTGGATTCGTACATATGCTTTGAAAGGCTGCAAGGTGTTGTTCGTCCCTGCGCAGTGGCCGAAACCGAGATTGAATCACTGGCGCCAACTCCTGATTGCACGTGCGATCGAAAACCAGATGTATGTGGTTGCCTGCAATCGGGTAGGTGAGGAAGGCAAAAGTCAGTTCTTCGGGCATTCGATGGTCATTGACCCGTGGGGTGAAGTGATTGCTGAGGGAGCAGAAGAAGAAACTATTCTTTATGCAGAAATTGATTTTGATCTGGTAGATGAAGTAAGGGGGCGTATACCGATATTTAACGATCGCCGAGCCCAATTGTATGAGCTTTCCTAAGGGACATCTATCCATGTTGCCCTCTTTGGCATAGGGTGTGTAGAAGAAGGGTAACGGGGAGGTGAAAATGCGTGTTAGGGATGAACGGAAAAATCCGCTACCATTTTGATGGGATCAGAGGAAAAGTTGGTCAGATGCGCGAACTTGCAGAAACGCTCGATCAGATGTTCGACTCATTTCATAAGGTGAATAAATTGAGTAAATCCATGTTTAGTGCATTCAATCAACCAAGAGATCAAGAACATCATCAACAGCAACGTAGTTCAAGAAGAGGGTTTGATTAAACTTTTGAGATAAAATGAAAAACCCGAGGACACAATTATCCTCGGGTTGTTACGTTTGGCTTCCTAGGCATCATGATCACTGCTTTTGCTGTTTGGCTGCAAGCTGTTCTTGCGCTGAGCGGATCATTTCCTTTACCATGCTTCCCCCCAGCTTGCCACCGATTCGCCCTGCATCATGAGAAGTAAGATTCCCGTTATAGCCTGGCTCAAGAGGGATATGAAGCTCAGAAGCTGCTTCGAATTTTGCTTGGTTTGGGTCTGACACCTGCTGCACACGAGCTTTCAACTGATCGAGTCCATTCCTTGCTTCGGGTACCAGCGGTTTGCGTCGGCTCATGAAGCCACCTCCCTCACTAGTGTACCCAATTCCAGCTAGACGAGTGCTTTTCGTGTCTTAAAGTTGATCTCAGGATAGTACGAATTGACGACTAACACATTTGGCCCCGCACAGGCTGCGGTAGGACAATAGCAGTTTAGTGTATTGTATAAATCACATTCTTGCCATTTGGTTAAGAGATCGTTCATATTGTTAACTTTCACATTTCCGAGTGGTGCAACGTCACCGAAGTCGGTCACAATCACATCCCCTGTAAACACATTGATATTCAGGCGGGTACGACCGTCAGGATCATTACGCAAGGATACATTCTTGGCCTGACGGAGTCGCTTCAGAAGCTCCTGATCATCTTGGCGTTCACTGCATGCATAGAATGGCAGTGTGCCGAACAGCATCCACATGTCTTCATCACGAACATCCAACATATGATGGATAGACGAACGCAATTGATCCAGTGATAATAATTCCATATCCCTTGCGAAATCGCTCGCGTACATCGGATGAACCTCATGTCGTTTACAGCCCAGTTCACGGACGAGCTCATGAATTTCTTTCAAGTGTGGCAATGTACGAATGTTGATCATTGTTTCTGCGGAGACAAATACGCCTGCTTCAGCCAGCTTTCGCGTATTTTCCAGCATATTTTGGAAAAGGATTTCAGCCTGTCCAAGCGAAACTGCGTGTGGTGTTTTTGCGTACACTATTGATAAGAACTCTTCGGCTGTCTTCCAGTTCATCGAGATGTGCATAACATCTATGTAAGGCAAAATAGTCTCATATCGGCTGTACGGCATGGTCATGTTGGAGTTGATCTGCGAACGAAGTCCCCGTTTGGCAGCATATTGCAAGAGGGGGAGAATGGTTTCATTCACGTTTCGTTCACTAAACATCGGTTCCCCGCCTGTTATACTGATGGTATGCAGATCTTCTGCTTCGTCAAGCCGATGTAAGAGTAGCTCAATTGGTAATTGTTCATCATCTTTGGCACTGAGCGTTTCACCAACGGCACAGTGTTCACAGCGTAAATTACACATATTCGTTACGGTAAACTCAACACTTGTCAATTTATAGTGAGGAGGCTTTGCCTGATATAACGGATCCCATGGGTCATACGCCGGGGTTAGTGGTTTGGATGGTGCATAACGAGTCAATTGAAAAACCTCCCTATTACAGACAATCATAAAATACTTTACCATTATATCGGGGAAAACGGAGAAGGAGAATATGAAATTATGATTACAGGAATCTCTTTTGGCCGTGGCGTTCTTTTTCATAATCGAAAAGTCCTGGCTTGTGCCGAAGTGAGGGGTGGGGTAATCCATAGCTGGGCAGAGCCCATTACCTTTCGTACCTTGTTCAAAATGTGGTGGAGAATCATCTTTGCCATCCCGTGGTACTATCAGTTATTTCATATTTGTCTCGTGCTTTCCATCTTGTTTTTTAACATAGACCCTCTGTGGCTGATCATTTATGGGGTAGGCTATCATTTTGTTTTTCCGAAGCAACTGAAGCAGTTCCACGGTGCGGAGCATAAAGTTTTTAGTTATCAGGGAGAAAAGAAGCTGGAACACTGGAACGAAATCCGTCAAGCGTCTATTGTGAACAGCGGATGTTCGACCAATTATGTTACTTATTTCTTTGTTTTCTTCCTGCCGGTTTGTTGGTTCTTGCCGCTGTGGGAGAGTGTACTGATTGGTGCGGGGGGAATGGTCGCCGGATTGATCGGGGAAAGATATATTCGTTCCTATTTGAAGCCGTTTTTCGTGATATCCGGTTTTCTTCAGAAATATGTAACCACAAAAGAACCAGAACGCATCCATCTGGAGACGGCTATTCGTTCGTACCGCCTGTTTCAACATATTCAAAAGTAAGGGATCGATTGATATGGGTACGAATAAGTTAATCTATGTCATGATCGGGTTGGTTGGATTAGCTTTGATCTTTCAGATATTTGGTCTCATGATCGAATACGTGTCAGATCATCAACGAGGAGCTATCCTGAGCAAATTTTCGACGATTTCGTTAGGTCTGTTCGTCTTGTTGCAAGGGGTTTGGCTCTACGCTGAAAAGAGGGACTGGATTTCATCTGTATTTTTTGTCCTATGTGCAGTTGGTTTTGTTTCCATCATCGTTCAAATGGTGTAAAAAAAGAACACCGACGGTTCCAAAAGGGGCCATCGGTGTTCTTTTTTCTGTGAAAAACGTCTCGACGTTTTTACCGAAGTAAATGCCAGATGTTACGCTGAGGCACCTTGTCATAAAAGTGGATGTGACCGCTTGCGGGCAACAAAACGGTCATGACCGTTTTTGTGCAAGCGATTATTTATCTTTGCCAATTGCAAAGAATGGGTTCACGGATGCAAACGTAGTATAGGAAGATTTCACAAGTTCTTGCACATTTTTTTGGAAGGTTGTTTGGAGTTCACGAGTTTCTTTTACGAAAGCTTCCAATTTTTCGATGTTTGCTTTGCGTGCTTCCTCTGACTGGTTCAGCAAGTCTTTTGCCTGTGATTGCGCTTGTTCTTGCAAAAAGCTAACGAATGCTGCAGTAGTCAATGCTGTATTAAAGATGGTTTCGTTGGCGGCTTGGAACACTTGAAAAGTTGCTTGCAACAATTGCTCCTGATTTTCAACTGTGTTTTGGCTCATTACCGATACCTCCTAGGTTATTCTGCCATTCATGTGAAAACGGCAGATAGTATAATATTGCTCTTATGTGTAATTTACACCTATGTGATATGCTCTGTCAATGCTTGAATTCAACATATTTTTCTTGTACTCCCTCTTACTGGTGTGATAGCATTTGAATGGACAATTGAATCAGTGTTGTTTTGGTGACGTTTTTTACGTTGAAAAGGGAAAGTGGTGCAATTCCACTACAGCCCCCGCTACTGTAATCACTGACACTCTTATTATTTGATGCCACTGGGAAACCTGGGAAGGCTGGATGAGGGTGAATGAAGTGTAAGTCAGGAGACCTGCCAGAACGAGGTACTGCCTTTTTCGGTGTGGAAAAAAGGGGTAAAAATCGTGTCAAGTGATGCAAGATCAAGCAGCTTTAGAAAGCTTTGCTCTCACGATAACAATCCCCCTGACCTCTGGTTTGGGGGTTTTTCTTGTGAAGAAGCAATGTACAAAACATTCAGTTAGATGGAAATGAGAAAGGGGAAAAGACTTATGCAAGCAGTTATCCGCTCTTTTACACATCGTTTCAGTTGGCTACTCATTCTTAGTCTGGTGCTTACTTCTGTTTTCCAAATGCAAACCGTTCAGGCAACATCTGACCTCGAAAACGGAGTAAACAGTTCTTTGAAGAAAACGGTGAAATATTATTACAAGAGTAACCGAAAATATGATTTCAACACGTTTGACTGGGAACTCATCGGCCTCAGTGCAGCGGGAGAGAAGCTGGCTACACGCAAATGGCAAGATAAAGCAGGCAAAACAGCGATTGATACTTGGGCAGGCAAAGCGAAAGACATCAAAGACGCTGGTTCATTGGCGAAGTTGTCAATCGGGTTGATCCATAACGGATACGATCCAACGAACTTTAATGGAATCAATCTGTTGGAGCGCATCGCTGATTCTCAAGAGAAAAATGGAAAAATGGGCGATGATACATACACCGTTTTCAACCACGTTTTGTCCATACTTGCCTTGGAAATGTACGAATACCCATATGACCGCAAGAAAGCAACTCAGTTCTTGTTGGAACGTTATGACGATTTCAATTTGATTGACGAAGATGCATTCACTCTAAATGCTCTTTCCTTACTGGAAGATCAAGACGGAGTGGAGGAAGCGAAAAAAGCGATTCTTGAAAAGCTGGAAAAAGAACAACAAGATGACGGGTCCTTCATTTCCTACGGCAGCGCAAGTCTCGATTCTACTATTCAGGTACTCATTGGGTTAACGACAATCGGTGAAGATGTGTTCGCAGAACCTTGGAATAAAAGTGTAGAGTTCCTGCTTGCTAACCAAATGGCTGACGGTGGATTCCAGGCGCTATGGCAGCCAGGCTCATCGAATGCATTCACAACAGAAAACGCTCTGATTGCCTTAGCAACCGTTCGTGAAGGAAACTCTCTCTTCCAGGTATTGACGGATAAAGAAAAAGCAGCACTCAAGGTCTATGTGCCCGTTGTCGATTTGTCCAAACAAGTGAAAGTATACGACGGATTGGATAACTTCCTTTCAGGTAAAGAAGTGAAACAAGCAGGCAACACATTCTCCATAAACGGAAAACAGTTGCTCATGCGTGTCAATGTTGAAGGAATTGCCAAAGAAGAGAAGCCAGTTGCCGTTATGGTCAAAGTGATGAAGGGTGCTGACGTTGTCGATGTAGCAATGGTGGAATCAAACTCATCAGCAGCACAGAACCTGACTGCCGGATTTACACTTGCGAGCGGAACCTACACCGTAGAAATCAACTACTGGTACGGATTAGCTGACAAACCTGAGGTAGCCAAGGAGAGCATTACCTTCGTTGCATCAGTGAAATAGGAGCTGACTTTCGATGAGACAAAAATGGCTTATTTGGCTGACATCTGCCGTTCTCCTGCTCACAAGTTGGATTTCTTCATCAGGATCAGGTATGGCGGAGGAAGCTACTGCCGCCATACAGGCCAAACAAGTCGAAAACAAATTGCAGGTGAACGGGAATACCAGTCCGACCGATCCGACCTGGGTACCACTGCTCGTCAAGGACGCACAAGGACAGCTTTTGTACTTTCAGGATGTGGGCGGCGGGGGCAAAGAATTTCAGCTTGAAATCAATTTGCCCGAGTGGACAGCATACGGAACGGCGGAAGCCATTCTCTACTCGGGTACTCCCGTTTCCCAGCATTTTGAGATCAAAAAACCACAGGACACGGGAAGTAAGAAAATCAGTGTATCACTTAAAATCATAGGGTACGATGACGAGGAAATTGTAAAGAATACCAGTTTTCGAATCAGTCAGGGGTCATCTGTTTTCCAGCTTTTGCGCTATGCTTCAGAAGAAAAGAACTTCGATTATGAAGTGAGAGATCCTGAGCAAGACGGGCAAGATGTGTATCTGCTAAGTATTGATGGACTTGCTGAATTCGATAAAGGTCCCGGAAGCGGTTGGGTTTACAAAGTGAACGATAAAGGTCCGCCAATGTCGATCGATCGTTACATGCTTCGAGACGGTGATGATGTCGAAATTCTATATACGACGGATATGGGCAAATCCCAAAATGTAACATCAGGAGACTCTATCTCAAACGCCTATCAGGCAACAACTTCAGCTTATGTGAGTTCAGCAATTAACCAGCTAGTTCAGGCGAAGAGTGTGGATGAGATCGTCACCATCGTTCACAATCTGCTTATCGATCTATCGAATTATGAGCTGGAAAAACAAGCTGCATTTGTACCGGATGTTGCAGTGTTTTTGCAAGCAGCATATGAACAGGCAGGGAAAATGCAGGTGAAGGAAAGCAGGATCGTAAATCCGCTTGAGCCGGATATTCAGGAGCTTTCCCTTTTGAAAACAAGGGAATTAATGGATGATCAGTCAGAACTGCTTGAGGAACTAAACGAGCTTCTTGAGAACTCAACATTGTATAAACCATTGTTGAAAGACTTGAAGCAAGTGATTCTCGTACCGTTTCCGGTAAATTCCGAGTCAAGGGTAGCAAAGGTGTTCATTTACCCTGATTCATGGGAGAGGCTGAGAGAATCTCACGTGTCCGTGGTTTTGGCGAAGGACGGTTGGCGAGCTGAGATTACACCTGCGAATGAGCCGCTGCGTTCCAAGGAAACGATCTCTTATACGATTCGTCAGTACAGCGATGCCGAACAAACCAAGCAATTTGCAGAATGGCAAAGCTCACTTGACGAACCTGCCGTACCCGTAACAGCGAGCTATCATGTAGATGCGTCCCAGCCAGATATTGCAACGATTACTTTATCCACCGCACTGACAGGCAGTATTGACGATTTGACTGTTCCATCGATGTATACTCGAAATTCAGCAGATGCAAAATGGACACCTTCAATCGCCTTGATTGCAAATGAAAAAGAAACCCTTTCTGGACTTATCGTGCCTGGCAATGATCTGGTGATGACAACTACTTCCCATTCCTTCGAGGATGTCATGATGTTGCCTGAATCGAGGAAAGAGTTACAAAAACCGATTTCAGCTCTTTATCAATGGGGAATTACCCAAGGCATGACACCAGCTAGCTTCGGCGTTGATCAGCCGTTGACTCGCGCCCAGTTCTTTACAATGGTAGCCCGCTTGGAGCAACCTGAGCGAACCGAACAAAGTACAGCGAAAACAGGAGAATCCCCTGCGTCATTTTCCGACGTCCCGGAGTCAAGCTGGTTTGCGCCTACTGTGAAAAAAGCAGTACAACTTGGATGGACCAAGGGACGAAATCAGCACCAGTTTGCACCGGATGAAGAGATGACCCGATCGGAGGTAGCATCTTTGCTGGTTCGCCTGTATGAACAGGAACATACCGTTGCAATTGAGGAAAATGCAGCGGGACAGCTTGATCTGACAGGAGTTCCTGATTGGGCAAAACATGCTATGGTGGTAGCAACAGCAAACAAATGGTTGATGCCCCGTGACAATGGCAAATTGGATTCCCAGGCAGCGATTACCAGAGGTGAGGCGGCGTATGCCGTCTACCAATACTATGTGTCCAAAAATAAGTAGCACGGCAAGTAGGCTGAAAAAGGCCTACTTTTTCCCTTTTAGTCGATAGGGTTTTCTAAAATTGTACCCTATCGACATAAGTGGTCGACTAAACACAACATCCCTGTTGCATCGTCGACACTAGCACATCGTGTGCGTCGCACGACTCTGCTGTCGCCAAGGGCTCGGCAATCGCCGAGTTTTCTAATAAACATAGGTAGACAGACGCTTGAAAGGGAGGTTTTATGGTGAAAAATTGGAAATTCATTGTTTTTTTACTTACGTTTATTGTGGCAGTAACTCAAACGAGTTCACCCGTTTTTGCGGTCTCAGCCAATGATGTGAACCAGGCTGTAACCAAAACCGTTACTTATAACCATTCGCAGTATTCTGCAAAGGGGCTTGCCGCTCTCGATGACTGGGCATTGATTGGCCTTGCCTTGTCAGGTCAACAACTTGATACGGCGAAATGGGGCGGAGCAAGCAGCCTGCGAACCGAGTTGGAGAAGCGAGCAAAACAGTTGGACCCACGGAAAACAACTGATTATGCGAGGTTCGTGCTGACGGTTATCGCTGCCGGATTTGATCCAAACAATTTTGCAGGAATGAACTTTGTCCAAACGATAAAAAAATCACAGCTTGCCAACGGAAAATTTGCTGACAGTACCAATGGAGAAGGGCAGACCTTAATTAACGCCCATATCTGGAGTATCATTGCGCTTTACTCGGCAGGAGAACAGATTCCCAAAGCGAAACTGGTCAAATCGTGGCTCGTCTCAAAACAGCTCCCCGATGGAGGATTCAACTTCATGACCGGTGGCAAACAAAGTGGAGTTGACATGACCGCTATGGGCTTGCTCGCCTACCGTTCACTGGGTATGACCAAAAATGAGCAGCCAGTTTCCAAAGCAATCGCCTTTCTAAAGCGCTCCCAAGGCGCAGATGGAGGATATTCGGAAGGCGGAGTATCCAATGTTGAATCGGATGCCAATGTCATTTCTGCGCTGATTGCGTATCAGGAAGATCCGCTTCAATGGAAAAAAGGTACAAAAGGCGTCGTTGATCATTTATTCACCTTTCAAAAGAGCGACGGCTCGTTCAGCCATACCAAAGCAGGATTGAGCAACAAAATTGCAACGGCCCAAGCACTGCTGGGATTGTCCGACCTCCAACGCAAAAACAGTTATATTCATCTGCTTCGGCAAAAGGCAGGCGTGAAAAAACTGGCTAGTTTGCAGGATTTGAAGCAAACCTACTGGGCCTATAAAGAAATCAGCTATCTCGTACAAAATGGTTACTTGCAAGGTGTGACTTCCACTTACATGCAGCCCGATACGGCTGTAACCCGTGCCCAATTTGCTGCACTCTTGCTTCGGGCAATTGGAGAAGAACCGCAAGCAAAAGCACAAGGGATCTTCCGTGATGTTGCGGTTACCGACTGGACAGCGCCGATTGTGGAGAAAGCGTCACAGCTCGGACTGATTCAGGGCAGCAAAGGCTACTTCAATCCACACAAACCAATTACGCATGAAGAAATGGCTGTGATTGTTTCACGGGTATCAAATAAGTATGGCTGGACGAAAACAGCAACAGGCGCTACGCCCTACGTTCCCTACAATCAAGTAAGCTCATGGGCGATAACAAGCGTCAAAGATCTGCATAAGAGAAAATTTCTCGGGGGTACATCCTCCCGCAATTTTTACCCGAAAGCGACTGTGACAAGAGCGGAGGCGTCGGTCATGCTTTATCGCTTGCTGCTTGCACGATAGTAGTAGGGATGTTCACAAAGAGGTGAAATCAATGAAAAGAAAAGAATGGGCAGTGCTTCTCCTGCTGATGCTGGTTGTCGGAAGCGCTGCTTACGGTCTGTTTTCCTATAAATCCGCAACCACCACGGACTCAACGAAACAAGCTGCACCAAGCGCATCATCGGACACGGCAACAAAAGACATTCCTGACAGCACCCCAGGTGTTCGTTTATGGGTGACCAGAGATTTTGGAGCGACTGTTTTATTTGACAAACGCGTACCACTCACGGAGGGGCAAACCGTGATGGAAGTGCTGAAAAAGAATGTTTCAGGAGTTGAGACAGCATACAATGGTGGATTTGTTGATTCCATTCAAGGGCTAGCTTCGGCATACTCTCCAAGCGATGCAAACAGCAAAAAACTCGACTGGTTCTACTCAGTCAACGGGTTAATGGCTGAGATCGGTTCAGCAGAATATCCGTTGCAGAACAATGATGTGGTGTGGTGGGATTATCACGATTGGGATTATGCCATGCGCACACCTGGACAAATCGGAGCGTTTCCCCATCCATTCGTAAAACGGGAAACAGGAGAAAGCATTCCTGTGCAAATCATGGTGATGAAAGGCTCTGAAAAAGTAGCAGGCCAACTAGCAGAAAGCCTTTCAAAGGCGAAAGCTCAGGAAGTAAAGGTTGTCGATTGGAACGAGGCGTTGTTTGACCAGGAACAGGCATTGATCCTTGTCGGTGAACGAAATGCACTGCTTACTTCTCCTTTCGTCAATAAAATCTGGAAAGAACGAGATAGTCTGGGTATTTTTGCTGCTCTTACCCAGGAAGGAATCCAGTTGTATGATCAACTGGGGAAAGCCAATCAGATTCTCGGTGATGATAATAGCTCCGTACTCGTAAGTACCAAAAATCCGACGAACTTACTTCCTATTCTCGTCGTGTCGGGTAACAGTCAAAAAGCGCTAGAACTGGCATCCAATCAATTAATCAATTTGGCAAAAGATCAATCATCCGGGCTTCGTATGCACTATGGAGCAGCTCTCGATGGAGAGAAAATCATTCGTCTGCCTATCCTGCCTGCTGCAGGAGCGACTCCATGAATTGGGCGCTATTTATTCTGCTGCTGTTGCTATCTTTATACATGCTGATCATGATTTGGGTGGAGCGGTCAAAAGTAGATGAGAAGCTGATTGCTGTCATTGCGACTCTGGGGACGATCGCTGCTGTGGCTCGTGTGCCATTTGTGTTCATTCCCAATGTGCAGCCGACCACTTTTCTCGTCATGATCAGTGGCTACGTTTTTGGCGCCCGGGCAGGGTTTCTGTCAGGGTGTCTGGCGGCGGTTTTGTCCAACATTTTTCTCGGGCAAGGACCGTGGACATTGTGGCAAATGCTAAGTTGGGGTCTGGCGGGAGCGAGCGGGGGATTGCTTGGCTGGTTGCTGGAGAAAGACAAGTTTCAGCCGTTGCTTGCGTCTCGTGGCAAGAAGGCGATGTTTGTCGCATCCTGTGCTATCTGGGGGTTCATTTTTGACTGGATTATGAATCTCTGGATCTTCGTAGGATTGGGTTCGTTTATGAACTGGAAAAGCTTTGTTGCCCTGTATGCAGCAGGCATTCCTTTCGACGTGCTGCATGCCTCAGGAAATTTGTTGTTTGCCGTTGCTTTTGCCAGCACATTCGCTCGCATCCTGTCACGCTATCACCGAAAGCTTGTTGTTTCAAGGTTTGATGAGGGGGCAGCCAGATGATTCAAAGGGATTCTTGTTGGTATTCGGTTCATCCCTTCGCAGTAGTCTCCTTTTTGCTGTCTACATTTATTTTAGCGTTTCTGTGGGTGAACCCGCTTTTTTTGAGTCTAATTTTTATTTCCCTCTTGATGTGGTTAGGATTTGAAAAAAAGCTGGGTCAGGTCTTTCGCACATTTTGGTTTATTTTGCCGATTATGTTGTTTTACATGTTGATCAATCCATTGCTTCAAAGTAACGGGGAGCATTTTCTGTGGATGGGGCCAGTGCTTCCTGCGATTGGGCGTCTGGATCTATCCGTGGAAGAGCTGCTGTATTCCTCCATGGGTGTGCTCAGGCTTTCCATTATCATGCTGCTTTCTGCCGGATTTCTTTTTTTTGTGGATCAGGAGAGATTCCTATTCTTCTTTGCCCGAATCACACCAAGATTCGTAATCAGTTCCGTAATGGCTATCCGCTTGTTCCCATTTATGATGCAGGAATCGAATCGAATTCAGGAGGTCATGAGTGTCAGAGGAATTCGACCTACGGGAAAGGGGATTAGAAGCTGGATCAGTTTTAAAATGACCATGCTCAAACCCCTCATCTATTCTACGATGGAAGGTTCTTGGATTACGGCTGAGAGCCTGTACGTCAGGGGATTCGGCAGTGGGCCTCGCAGTTATTACCGCACGACTAAAATGCAACAGCAGGAAAAAATCACCTTGTTGATGTGTGGAATTCTCGTACTCTTTGGAGTGTTTGGCAAACTCCTGCGGTTCGGTTTGTTTCAATTTTATCAGTGGATTCATTGGTTTGATCCAGTGGGAGATATGATGTTTGTAACCATGCTCCTTGGTTTCTGGGGAGCGATCCTGATCTGGATGCGGAAAGGAGTATCAACAGGTGAACATGTTTCAAGTGAATGACCTTACATACCAATACCCCGAAGCTTGTGCACCTGCACTTCAAGGGATCAATGCAACCATCAAGCAAGGTGAGTTTGTACTGTTGTTAGGGAAGAGCGGCAGTGGGAAATCTACGTTTTTGCGTTCTCTCAATGGTCTGGTTCCCCGTTTTTACGGTGGAAAGATTTCAGGAGAGATCACCATTCATGAGAAGCCCCTCCATCAATTGACACAGAGGGATATCGTCACTACCGTAGGTTTTGTCAATCAGGACCCGGAGCGGCAACTGGTATTGGAGACCGTTGAACGTGAACTGGTCTTCGGCATGGAGAATCTGGGAATACCTGCTGCTCAAATGAAAGGCAGACTGGCTGAGGTGAGCCATTTATTCGGTCTTCGTCATTTGCTGTCACGCAGAACATCGACTTTAAGCGGTGGCGAGAAGCAGTTGATTGCCCTTGCCGGAGTGCTAACTACCTTTCCGCAAGCACTTTTGCTTGACGAACCGACTTCCCAATTGGACCCGGTTCATGCTGAAGAAGTGCTCCATTCCATTCGCCGGCTGAATGAAGAGTGGGGGCTTACCATCGTATTGAGTGAGCATCGTGTGGAGCGTTGTTTTCATTTGGCAGATCGGATCGTCCTGTTTGAAGCTGGAAAGGCGGTTTTCCAGGGAACGAAGCATGCATTCATTGAATCTTGTCAAAAGGAAGGCAGAGGTTGGACACAGTTCTTGCCGCCGATTACCCGTCACTTTCTGGAACACCATGAGCCGAATCCGCCACTGACCGTGAAAGAAGCGAGGAGTCGTACTCAAGTCCAATTGGTCAAGCAGATCAAACCTGAGCAAGAACAAGAGCCATCTGACGAATCGAGTCATCAAAACTGGTGGGGGAAGCTAACCACTCGGTTTTTAAAAGAGGGAACGTCCGCTCCCGGTACCGTTGCACCATCTCCGCTGCTTGGTTTAAAAAAAGCAAAAATTGAGTATGATCCGCACAAACCGATTGTGAGAGACCTTAATTTCAATATTTATGCAGGTGACAAGATTGCACTTCTAGGTGAAAATGGAGCGGGCAAGAGCACAGTCGCCAAAGCGCTGGCACATGTGGTTCCATTGACGGAAGGGATGCTGCAGTGGGAGGGGGAAGAGAAGCCGGAAGCCTTCTGGCAAGAATCCTGGAAGAAAATCGGTTACCTCTCGCAAAACCCGAATGACTACCTGCTGCACGATACAGTAGAAGAAGAAATGCAATTTGCCGTCCGCCATACATCCGCTCAAGCTACAGAGGTGTCAAAAGCCGAAAGAGTAGACGAACTTTTGGAACTTGTCGGATTGACGAAGTATCGGCAGCGTCATCCATACGATTTAAGTGGTGGGGAGAGGCAGTTGCTTGCGCTGTCCATGATCGTGGCTCAAAGTCCAGATATCCTGCTGCTTGATGAACCGACCCGTGGCCTCGATTTAACAGAAAAAGAGAGGCTCATTCGGATTCTTTCTGATTTGCCGATTCAGGCTGTATTGCTAATTACGCATGATGTCGAGTTTGCAAAGCTGTTTGCCAATCGAATATCGATCCTGTATCAAGGAGAAATTGTGGCAGACGGCAGACCTTGTGACATTTTTAGTAACTCTTTTTCTTATATGCCACAGGTTAACAAGTATTATCGGTAAACCATAATTACTTTTTCCTTGTCAGTACTAGTTGTCCAGTGTCAAGTGCGACTTTTTGAAGTTGTCTTGCGCTGGACCTATTTTCAAAACAAGATCATTGACTCACGGCTTATGTTTACTTTAAAATATTTATAGCTACATTAGAAAAACTTCCTTCTTCTACGCAAAATACTCACTTCAGCTTTGCTTCTCTACATAATTCAGAAAATTGTCAACAATTCACCTCCTAGTGTAACCTACACGCCTTCAATTTCTTCCACAACCTGGTGCCTCAACAGATTTTCTTCGTACCTCTTCCACACCTAGGGCTTTTCACAGAGAACGATTTCCACTTCCAGAGCAGCACTCACCTGTTTTAACTAAGTTCGAATGAAAGCGGTTTCTTTTTGTTCAGATTCACCTATTTTTGAATCTTGCAGCAGTCCAGTACTGCTTGTATAGATTGCATGATTGTGGATTGTTCAGAATACTCATTAGTACCAAGCCCTATTCCAATCATCTTTCCTCCATTCACTCCACATTTTATTATGAATACTCCACAGCAAAAATTATTTCGAAGGGAAGGTAGAAGATTATGATGATTTCACACTGCTGTGGTGCTGCAATGAAAGCGGAGTATAGTTCAGATGAGCCGTACACCTATGATGATCAATACGATTTGCAGATTTTAGTATTTCGATGTACGAAATGTGGGAGGGTAAATGCTTTCAATTCGTTCGATATAACGATGGATACCCTTCAGGATAGAGAAAGATAAATTGGATAGGAATCACTGAGATGGAGGAGAATGGCTATGCAGTTACAGAGGACCCTGTTACGTAGCAGTAAAGCTGACTTTTGGGTTGAATCTATCCAAACGGTTAGCGGTTTATTGTTAGTAGGCTTCTTGTGGACGCACATGTTATTCGTAGGTTCGATTTTATTAGGGGTCAAAGCGTTTAACACACTTGCTTTGTTCATGGAAGAGTACAAACTGTTGAATGTGGCTGTGGTATTTATCATTCTGACTGTTGGAGCACATGTGGCTGCAGTTTTTCGACGGATACCAAGCAGGTGGCAGGACCAGAAAATTGTCTGGAAACATGCCAAAATTATTAAACATAATGACACCTGGTCGTGGTTGTTCCAATCTGTGACTGGAATGGCGATGCTGATTCTGATTGCGATTCATGTGTTTACGGTTGTTTATGTAGGAATTGATGCGAAGTTAAGTGCTGATCGTGTGCAATCATGGATGCTTTGGTTTTATCTCGTTCTTCTTATTTTAGCGGAGTATCATGCGAGTGTGGGGATATATAGGACATTTGTAAAATGGGGCTTTGTCAAACGGCACAGCATTAAAAATGTATTAACTGTTGTGACAATTTTCACAATTGGACTGGGTGCAGCAAGTCTCTGGGCATTCTATATGGTGGGAGGTTCACTATGAGTCAATATGACGTATTCACTTCGGACGTATTAATTGTCGGAGCAGGATTGGCTGGAGAACGTGCCGCTGTGGAAGCTGCCTCTCAAGGCTTGCAGGTTACGATACTCAGTCTGGTTCCACCACGCAGATCACACAGTTCGGCAGCACAAGGCGGGATGCAGGCATCTCTAGGAAACAGCTCGATGGGTAAAGGGGACAATCCGGACGTTCATTTCGCAGATACGGTAAAAGGTTCTGACTGGGGTTGTGATCAGGAAGTTGCACGGATGTTTGCCGAGACTGCACCGATTGCTGTGCGTCAGATGTCGTACTGGGGCGTGCCCTGGAACCGGATTGTGCCGGGAACTAGGATGTATGAGGGTGTAGAGATTACGGAAGAAGCAGAAAAAGAAGGTCTGATCACGGCGAGGAACTTCGGGGGTACTGCCAAATGGAGAACCTGTTACACCTCGGACGGTACAGGTCACACACTTCTTTATACAATGGACAGCATTGTTATCAAGATGGGGATTACCGTTCACGATCGTACGGAAGCTCTTTCCTTGATTCATGACGGGTTTCGTTGCATTGGCGTAGTAGCCAGATGTTTACGGACGGGAAAGCTTCGTGTTTACACTGCCAAATCAACCGTTATCGCAACCGGCGGATACGGAAGGCTGTATGGTGCTTCAACCAATGCTGTCATCAATGAAGGAAATGGTATGTTTATTGCCTTGGAAACTGGCATTGTTCCTCTTGGCAATATGGAAGCTGTTCAGTTCCACCCGACAGGTATAGTGCCGTCATGGATTCTGATTACAGAAGGTGCACGGGGTGACGGTGGGCACTTGCTGGACAAAAACCATCACCGATTTATGCCAGATTATGAGCCCAAGAAAAAGGAATTGGCTTCTCGGGACGTTGTATCCAGAAGGATAATGCAGCATATCCGCAAAGGAAACGGTATAGAGAGTCCGTACGGTTCCCATGTATGGCTTGATATTCGCCACCTTGGTGAGAAGCATATCAATACCAACCTGCGGGAAATTGCCATTATATGCCGTAGCTTTACAGGAATTGATCCGGTTCATGACCTGATTCCAGTTCGCCCGACACAGCATTACAGTATGGGTGGCGTTCGCACAAATAAAGACGGAATGGCATATGGATTGGAAGGATTGTTTGCAATCGGAGAAGCGGCTTGCTGGGATCTGCACGGATTTAACCGTTTAGGCGGAAACTCGCTCGCCGAAACAATCGTGGCAGGGATGATCGTAGGCGACAAGATTGCCAAATATACCAAAGATGCAAGTTATAATGTCAATTCTGCACTTGTAGAAGAGCATGTGCACATTCAGGAAGATCGAATCCAAGGGCTGATCAGTGGCCGTAATGGAAAAGAAAACGTATTTGAGCTGCGCAAAGAGATGGAAAAGGTATTGAGTGAAAATGTAGGTATCTTCCGTTCGGAGGAACCGCTGAAAAAGGCAGTAACAGAGCTTCATCAGCTACAGGAGCGTTCGCTACGTGTGGGCCTTCGCAGTGGCGGACAAGGTGCTGATCCAGAGCTTGCAGCAGCATTGCGGATTAATGGAATGATCCGGTTGGCTTATTGCATCGCACAGGGTGCATTTAACCGCAAAGAAAGTCGGGGAAGCCATTATCGAGAAGACTTCCCAAAACGTGACGATGAAAACTGGTTGAAGAGAACGCTTGCCTACTGGCCTGTAGGAGCAAACCAACCAATTATGAAATACGAAGATGTCAAGTGTCCTGAGTTGCCACCGGGCGATCGGGGATATGGAGAAGCAAGTAAGGAAGCGGTAACTACGACAAAGCAATAATCTTCGAATAATCGGAAAAATGGAGGGGTAATGATGAGCCAACGCCAACTTAAATTTCATATCTTTCGTTATAACCCGGAGACACCAAAAGTAGAGCCGACCACACAGGTGTTCACTTTAACAGAAGAGCCTGGGATGACCCTGTTTATCGCCTTGAATAAAATCAGAGAGGAACAGGATCCTACCCTGAAATTTGATTTCGTATGCCGTGCCGGGATTTGCGGCTCTTGTGCGATGCTGATCAATGGCAAACCGTCCTTGGCTTGCCGCTCGTTGACCAAAGAGTTGCCAGAAGATATTAACCTGATGCCACTTCCCGTATTTAAATTACTTGGCGATTTATCAGTAGATACTGGCACATGGTTCAGAGAAATGTCCCTGCGTACGGAGTCGTGGGTACATACAGACAAACCGTTCGACCCGACCGCAGAAGAAGAGAGAATGGACAATAACACCGCACTTGAAATATATGAAGCAGAACGTTGTATCGAATGCGGATGCTGCATTGGAGGCTGTGCAACCGCAAATATCAAGCCAAACTTTGTTGGTGCGGCAGGGATTAACCGAGTTGCACGATTCATGGTCGATCCTCGCGACGAGCGCAAAGAACAAGAGTATTACGAAATAGTTGGATCAGAAGACGGAATTTTCGGGTGTATCGGTCTCATGGCGTGTGACGATAACTGCCCGGTAGGAATCCCGTTGCAAGGACAGCTTGCCTATGTGCGCAGAAAAATGGCGGTTGCCGGCTGGAAAGGGTAAGAATTGGAATCCTATCTTGAATAGTTTATTTACACCAAAACGGTTATCTGTTTTGGTGTATTTTTTTTACGCAGCCTGTCTGTTTTTATCTAGACTGAGGTACGAGTCTGAATCTTGCTGGGCACAATGTGGTTATTGCGGAGTTTACAGGGGTTAGAATTCTGTTGTGACAATGATCACTATTATAACCATCAAGCATATAGCTAGTAATGTGAAATATTCAACATCTAGGAAAGATTCTCTCTTACCATGTGAAATCTGGAGGGTCTAAATGGGAACTGAGGAGTACCAGGTTCTTTACAACAGTGTCATAGAGTTAGCGAAGGGCGAGGAATATCGGGCTCATTTATTGTTAAGTAAAATAATCGAGCGAGAAATTAATATTGAGGAAGATTCTGATGATCTCCTGATATATTTATTTGCAAAATCGCTGATGAGGCGAATCGATACAGGTAAGACCACAAAAATCAATTTATACCTGCAAAGCTTCGAAATCCCACAAATTCATTTATTTAATTTGTTGGCAAACAGTATGTCTCTCGCTCGAATAGCTGGTCAAATTTCAAATCAATTGCTCGCTCAATCGATTGTAGGGAAAGAATCAATAGCCTTATGCAATATTGGAATCGGAACTGGTCGTCAGGAATTAGCGTTGTTTCAAGAGCTGCAACAGCGTAATCAGCTTCCAAAGAGAATCACAATTTACGCCATAGAGCCTTCTGCAGAAAGCATAGGAGAAGCGCAACGGGTTATTGAAACTGCAGCAAGACGAATGAACTTCGACCTAATTTTTTATCCTTTTGTATCCACTATTGAGGACTTATCAGAGGAACATTGGCAGTTTATCGAACAGAGGGAAGACCCATTAATTGTTAATGCTGCATTTTCACTTCACCATATTCGTGACCGAGTTGGGGAGATAAATACCAGAAATCAAATTATTAGTAAAATCCACAGGTTGCGTCCTGATAAATTTGTCTTATGTGAACCGTATTCGAATCACTATACGTCAGATTTGCATGAAAGATTCCTTAACTGTTGGCATCATTTCTCATTATTGTTCCGATTAATTAATGAGCTAGCTTTGACAAAGGAAGAAAAGTTCAGCCTAAAAATGTTTTTTTCTAGAGAAATCGAAGACATACTTGGAAATAGCGAAGAATTCAGAACGGAAAAACACGAAACTGGTGAATCATGGCTGAAACGCTTCACCGTGGCAGGTTTCGTACCTTGTAATGATTTAGCCAATATAGACGCGTTTTGTGATGATATAGTGGAATGTAGTGAGAAGAATGGGTTTATCAGTTTAAACTACGAAGGAGAATCAATTGTAGCAATCCTCAGTATGGCTCCAGCCTGAATAGGCCTCCCATAACGAAATGAGAGTCAAACCAACTAATAGGTTAGACTCTCGTTTTTTTGATGTGTTCATTGTCCAAGAAGCCTTATCTCGACAGTGGATTTTCTTCCAACTGACGATAAATCTTGCCTTTATCCACGTAGGATTGGCGAATCCTGCGAAACTCCTTGAAATCATCTTCTGTAAGCTCTCGTTTTATTTTTGCCGGAGAACCGACAGCGAGTGTACGAGGTGGAATTTTCATGCCGGGTGGAACTAGCGTACCAGCACCGATCATTGCTTCTTCGCCAATTTCGGCCCCATCCAAAATGATCGCACCCATTCCAATTAGTGCGCCTTGCCGAATGATGCAGCTATGTAGAACTACATTGTGTCCGATAGTAACCTCATCTTCAATGATTAGTGGCTTGTTTGGGCTCTGGTGCAGCGTGCTGTTATCCTGTACACTGACTCGTTTACCGATAATGGTTGGTGCGATATCTCCACGGATCACCGTGTTATACCAGATTGAGGTGTCAGCGCCGATGACGACGTCTCCTGAAACGACAACTCCCTTGGCAAGAAATACAGATTCATCAATTTGTGGTTTTTTGTCTTCGAATGAAAGTAAGAGCATGAGCGATCTCCTTTTTTGGAAATGGTGTCCCCGCTTGAAGGCAGCGTCCGCTATAGTCGTATGTGGAATTTATATTGGACAACTGGTCGATGGGGGATTCGGATGGAAAATCTCAAACTTGCCTGTCTCCGCATTTCGATCGATGACCAGGCCTTGCAACCAGGAACGATCATTTTGGGTATAAAAGACACGAATGCCCTCAACTTCTTCACACAGGTCATTTCGATTCGGTGTTGTAATACCAATGCTAAAAGACAAACTGCCGCAACCTGTTGACGTCATTTGAACCTGAATGCCGAGTTCCGGCGCATCTGGTTCCTGTTCAATCAACATCCGTAAACTGGCAGCAGCAACTGACGAGATCGTAATTATTGTATCCATTCAATCACCCCCTGAAAACGTTGCTGTTTCGGAATACGAGCATACCGTTCAGATGTAATGGCGTAGATAAAGTGATCTTCCCAATTTCCGTGAATCTGCAAGTAGTTTTCACAGAAACCTTCTCTAACGAAGCCTGCTTTTTCGACCACTCGTTGTGATGACACATTTCTTGGCATAATCGAGGCCTGGATGCGGTGCAGGGCAAGGGCAGACAAAGCGAAAGAGACGACCATTTGCACAGCCTGCGTCA
This sequence comes from Brevibacillus nigriterrae, assembly GCF_049846925.1. NCBI lineage: Bacteria > Bacillati > Bacillota > Bacilli > Caryophanales > Paenibacillaceae > Brevibacillus > Brevibacillus nigriterrae. The sequence goes on along the minus strand of NZ_JBNCMT010000006.1, from coordinate 52,803 downwards.
TCATGCCCCGATTGGTGTATTCATGATCGATATCGTAGCCAAGATAGCAGTTTTGAAAGGCGGCTCGTGTAATTTTGGAGAGGGTAACTTTACCGATCAGATGATGATCCGAGATAGTAAATATGCCAAATGAGTATTGCTGATCATCATCCACTTTTTTCGTCTGCTCCGTATACTGGATGGCCGTTGCCATTGAGAAGAAGTCGGCCGAACGAAGGGGAACGAATGGTTCGTGGTACTCTTTGTTGCGTTCCAGGTAATCGAGGAATGCTGGAGCATCGTCACGAGTAAGCAATCGCAAGTAACAATCGGTTCCAATCAGTTTGGCTGTAAACATATCCATCAGTAACACCTTCTTATCGTAATGAAACAGGCTCTAATGCAATGTCGCCTGTATGCTTGTCACAGTGGGGGCAATAGTAGGATAACTCGACTTCCGTACCACAGTCGGAATGAACCAGCCTGGTATAGGTCGTCTCTAGGTTTCGATTGCCCCAGATGGCAATCGCCGCCAAGACATGTTTGAGTTCATAACCCTTTGGTGTCAACTTGTATTCGTAACGGGGCGGATGTTGTGAATATAAACGGGAAGTGATAATCCCTGATTTCTCCAATGATTGCAAACGATCTGAAAGAATATTTGGTGATATCCCTTCCAGCGAACCTTTCAGGTCGTTGAACCTCCTTCTACTCAACAGCAAATCCCTGATGATCAGAAGCGTCCATCGATCACCGATAATATCCAATGTATTCGCAATGTTACAGGGCAGGTTATATGATTTGTTCAAGTGACTCACCTCAGTTTCTGTGAAAGGAAGTTCAAAAAGTACGTACATTGTTGAACTGGCTATTTTAGTATAGCGAAACATCAGACACAACTCAATTTTTTTTATATAGTAAGTTGTTTTTTAATACTTAGTAGCGTATAGTAGTAAAACCAAATAAATGGCAATAATGGGAGGGTACTTAGATGAATATAACGAAGCTTTCCTGGGCAGGGGTTATGGTGGATGATGGATCTACCAAGTTGTTGATTGATCCGCTTGGTGGGACAAATGAAGAATTAGAGCAAGTTGTGGGAAAATCAAGAGAAGCAATTCAATCGTTTGATACACTTCCAGAAGTGGATGCAATCCTCATTACTCATATCCACCATGACCATTTTGATCCAAAATCCATTATGAAGCGCTATGGTAAGAGTGTACCGATTTTTGCTCCCCATCTTGTTACGGAGGCAATAGGGCACAAAGGCTTTATCCAGGTGAACGGCTTCCAGATAGGGGAAAAAAGAAAGATAGGAACTTTGGAGATAACGGCTGTCGAATCCATGGATGGGTTTGGATTTCCTCAGGTCGCATGGCTTGTAGACAAAGACGGCCGGAAATTACTGCATGCAGGCGATACCTTGTGGCATGGATACTGGTGGACGATTGCCAAAAAATACGGGCCGATTGATATTGCGTGCTTGCCGATAAACGGAGCGGTACTGACACTGCCTCCACATTACGCAAGTACATTGCAAGAAGCCTGTATGACTCCCGAGCAAGCAGTGGAGGCAGCACACATTCTGAACGTACAAACATTAATTCCGATTCACTATGGGACCTTTCACGAGCCTCCCCGTTATTGCGAAACAGAAAATGCGCTGGAACGTTTGACAAGAGCAGCTGGGAATCGTGGAGTCCATCTATCCATCCTGGAACCATTAGAAATTTTTCCACAACTCACCAGTTGACCTTGAGGTATCGAATATGTTAGATTAGTCATTGTCGCCGCAAGCGATGTGAAACTTATATGATACTAAATAAATAGCAAGGAATGCGGATAGTCGCTGTCGTGATCACTCTTGTGATTGACGATAGAGGAAAGTCCAGGCTCGCCCAGGCTGAGATGCTTGGAGTGTTCGTACCTAGTGCAAGCTAGGGCAGTGAGGTTTCGACTTCGCTGACGGCGTGGAAAGGGTTCTCTCTGAGACCCGAGTACGCTGAAAGTGCCACAGAAACGTAGCTTCTCTGGCGACAGAGAAGATGGAACGCGGTAAACCCTGCGAGCGAGAAACCCAAATTTGGTAGGGGAACTGTCCCAAAGGAACTGAACGGAGGGACAGATGGCAGCCGATGTTGCCATAGATAGATGACTATCGCTCTTGGTGCGAGGGGAGTTCCCCCGGTTGAAGCACGGGAGAGACAGAACCTGGCTTACAGCATTCCTTGCTAGATAATATAAAAACAAGACCGTTTCCTTTTCGGAGGAAGCGGTTTTATTTTTTAAAAATTTAAATTTCAAATTATATACTTACTTTTTTAATGTAACTATGTTATTGTAAATGAAGAGAAAAATACTTCCTTCAGGGATTGAGGAGATGGATTGAACATGAGTCAAGTATCTGAACTGATCAAAGCAAGACGCTCTGCAAACAAATTTATGGAAGGCATTGAAATACCACAGTCTGAGTTAGAAGAGATGTTTTCATTAGCCAAATTTGCGCCATCCGCTTTCAACTTGCAGCACGCTCATTACATAGCTGTTACTGATGCTCATCTAAAAGAGAAAGTGTACGAGGCCGCCTACAGACAATATAAGATTCTTACAGCAACAGCAGTAATCCTTGTGTTAGGGGATAAAAAGGCATATGAACAGGTTGCCAACCTCAACCAAGGGATGTTGTCACTCGGCTATCTCACTCAGCAAGAGTACGATGAAACCGTTGATTCGGTTACCAATTTCTACGAATCCCGTGGCGAAGGTTTTCAGCGGGATGAGGCCATTCGCAACGCCAGTTTATCTGCCATGCAGCTTATGCTGATCGCCAAAGATAGAGGGTGGGATACATGCCCGATGATCGGTTATGATCCAGAAGCATTAAAGCAGCTATTCGAGATTCCAGACCAGTACGAACCGGTTTTGCTGCTAGCATTGGGTAAGGAAAATCAGTCCAGCCAGCGACCTAGAGGTTACCGCAAGCCAGTAGGACAATTTGTTTCATTCAACCGGTTTAAAGGATAAAGAGAAAAAGGCTGTTACCCTTCGTGTAGAGGATAACAGCCTTCCTGTTTTTTCATTAGAATCGCACGATACCCATAGCATCCTTCACACGATTAACGGTTTTTTCTGCGGTTGCACGAGCACGATCAGCGCCGTCTCGAAGAATCCGGTCAAGTTCTGTATGGTCATTTAATTCATTGAAGCGTTTTTGAATCGTACCCAGTTTGTCGGTCAGCAGTTCAACCAGATCTTTTTTCAGTGTTCCATATCCTTGTCCACTGAATTGGCTTACCAATGATTCTACATCTTTGTCTGCAAACAGGCTGTAGATGGTGAGTAAATTGGAGATTCCTGGTTTGTTGTCTTCGTCGTAGCGAATCTCGTTGTCTGTATCTGTTACTGCTCGCATGATTTTCTTTTTGAAGACCTCCGGTGCCTCGAGAATCGAGATGCGGCTGCCTTCGTTTTCGGCAGATTTGGACATTTTTTTAGTCGGATTATCCAATGCCATAATTCGTGCACCAAACTCTTGAATTTGCGGTTCAGGGATGACGAATGTTTCGCCAAAACGGCCGTTAAAACGTTCCGCAATGTCACGGGTAAGCTCGATATGCTGCTTCTGGTCATCACCAACCGGAACATGGGTAGCATCATAGAGAAGAATGTCTGCTGCCATCAGCACAGGATATGTATACAGACCGACATTGACAGAGGCTTTGCCTTCTGACTTATCTTTGAATTGCGTCATGCGACCAAGTTCACCCATATTGGCGATACATTGCAGCAGCCATCCCAGTTCAGCATGTTCTTTTACATGTGACTGGATAAACATGGTTGCCTTGTTTGGATCAACTCCACAAGCGAGATAAAGCTGAGCGATTTCGCGGGACCGCTTACGAAGCTCTTCTGGATCTTGGGGGACTGTAATGGCATGCAAGTCTACAACACAATAGTATGCTTCTGCTTCATGCTGCAGTTCCACGAACTGTTTGATCGCACCCAAGTAGTTACCAATTGTTAAGTTGCCCGATGGTTGGACTCCAGAAAATAATCGCTTCATAACTATGTATTCCTCCTTCAATCACACGGAAAAGGGCCTGTACGCCCTCTATTGCCGAAGCTTAAAACTGCAAGTATTATCTACCAAGGTGTAGGGAAAGTCAATCCCTACAGGAGAACCAAGAACTTCATCAATTATACACAATTTCGTGAACAAAGACTGTATAACGGGGAATTCCGTAGTTTTCCGCCTTGAATACACTTGTTTGATTTGCCCCATAGGGTATAATAAATGATATTAGGTCAACTCTGAGGTGGTTCCATGATATATGATAACTCAATGAAAAATCGACTGCGACGGATCGAGGGACAAATTCGCGGTGTACTGAGTATGATGGAAGAGTCAAAAGATTGTCGTGAAGTAGTGACGCAATTAACTGCCATTCGGTCAGCAGTGGATCGCAGTATTGGATTAATTGTTGCCAGCAATTTGGAATCATGCATTCGCGATGAGATTGGCAAGGGCAACAACCCTGATAAGATTATCAAGGAAGCGGTTGATTTATTGGTGAAAAGTCGCTAAACTTACTAAAATATGATAATCGTTACGCCCGTGTTGTCATATACCGGGCGTTTTTTCTTCTTAATCAGGGCAACTAAAGAACTTGAACAGATGGGATGAGTGAATGAATTGAAACAGGTGAAAACGTTCGTACACTGTGCAGTATTGGTAAGCTGTATTGCACTGACGACAGGGTGCAATGCAATCAGTGGAATTTTACCGAAGCAGAACACCTCTCAGCCACCAGCAACATCTCCTTCACAGACTACGGAACCCGGACAAACAACGCCAACGGCTCCAACAAATGATACAACACAATGGGTGAAACTACCGATCAAACAAATAAATGGGGCAAATATGGTTTCTCTACAGCAATTGGCGAAGGTAGGAAATTTTTCTCCCAAAATTGATCAGTTTGAAGGAACAGTCGCATTTTCTTATCTAGGTCAATCCATTGAGTTTCTCAAAGGGTCGCCAACGGTTTCCATCAATGGCCTATTTGAATCAGTTCCTGCTTCTCCTGTATTTGAAAAGGCTGATGTGTATATTCCCGTTGATTTTGTCGCAACTACGATTGGCGATGAGATGAGTGCTTTTGATGCAAATAAGCAAACACTCTTGATCGATCCAAAGAGCAATCAAGCCGTTCCAGTCAATGCATCAAAACGGGAGATCAATCTGGATCAGGCAAAAGCATCTGAACTTATTACCTATTTGAACTTCCTCGAGTTACCGTTAAAAGGAGCCAAAGTAAGTACGAGAGATTCACAAATGCCCAATGCGCCAAGACCATACCGCAATGGTACACATGAAGGGCTGGATTGGTATGAAGGCTCATCTGGTCCCAACATTGCCGTCGGAACCCCGGTATACTCGATGTCAGATGGAAAAGTGGTCCGTTCTGATCTCGGTTATCAAGAGTTGAGTTTGGCTGCACGTGATGAAATTTTGAAAATCTCTGCGGAGTCACCACGCACACCACTGTGGATTCTTGACAAGTTGCGGGGACGTACCGTTTGGGTACAATACGATCATGGGGTCATGGTTCGGTATGCGCATTTGAATGACATTCCAAAGACGATCGTGCCAGGCGTCACCGTAAAAAAAGGGCAGTTGATCGGATATGTTGGCAATAGCGGAACCAGCTATGGTGTAGAAAAATCCAAGGAAGGTGCACATCTTCATTCGGATATCCTGATTTATGGTGAGTTATTCTGGAAAAAGCTCAACAAGCAGGAAATTCGGCATGTGCTGGAAGCTGTTTTTAACACACCGCCAATCAAAAAATAAAGATGAATACAGCAAAACTCCCTTCGCTATATAGAAGGGAGTTTTTTTGAAATTTGGAATCCCACCTGTCACCAGCGTTAGCTTGTGTCGGGTGGGCATTCTTTTACACGATGGATACTTTATACTCTCTCAGCCAAAAATCAATTTGGGCAAGGTAGGCAAATAACTGAGGTGTACTCATCAACTGACCAAACCAGGGAAGGTTGCTTGCAGAAGCGTCTTCTTTCGTCAGATCATGAACGATTTTTTGATCAATCAATGGAAGCAGGGGAGAAGACGGGTCATTCAAAACTTCCAATAGCCAATTGCGAGTTGCGGCGGCATAGGCTGGATTATGAGTTTTGGGATAGGGACTTTTTTTGCGATAAAGCACGTCATCTGGCAAAATTCCTTCCACTGCTTTGCGAAGGATCCCTTTCTCCCTGTCTTTATACCGCTTCATCGCCCATGGAATGTTCCATACATACTCCACAAGTCGATGATCGCAAAACGGAACTCTTGCTTCTAGACTGGCATACATACTCATACGGTCTTTTCGATCCAGCAGGGTACTCATAAACCAGGTAATATTCAGATAAAACATTTCTCGTCGGCGAGCCTCCAGCGGGTCTTCTCCAGCTAGACGAGGCACTTCATCCAACGTTTCCTGGTACCGTTGATGCAAATACGCTTCTGGTCTGATTATTTGTTTCATTTCATCAGACAGCCAGGTTACCCGCTGGGAAGCGTGTCTCATCCATGGGAATGTGTCAGAAGCTAGCAGATCCTCCCGATAAAACCAGGGATATCCTCCGAATACTTCGTCAGCGCACTCTCCTGACAGGACGACCGTGGTTTCCTTTTTAATCTCACGGCAAAATAAGTAAAGGGATGCATCTACGTCTGCCATTGCAGGCAAATCCCTTGCCAGTACGGCCGTTTTTAACGCATCAACCAATTCTGGTGTATCGAAAGTGAAAAAATGAGGCTCACTGTCAGCAAATTCGCTGACTCGTTTCACCCATGGCGTGTCCTCATCGGGCTGGAAGGCGTTCGCTTTAAAATATTGGTCATTTCCGACATAGTCGATGGAGTATGTGTGCAATTTTCCTTTGCCTTCCCGTTTGTAAACGTCAGCAGCTACGGCCGTAATGATACTGGAATCCAGCCCGCCAGAAAGTAACGTCGCAAGCGGCACATCCGAAACAAGCTGCCGTTCAATAGAGTCCAGCAAAAGAGAACGAACAGTTGAAACAGTTGTTTCGAAGTCATCCTCATGAGGTTTGCTTGCGAGCGACCAATACGCAGTCGTGCGCACGCCTGAGCGGTCAATTTCCAGATAGTGCCCCGGTTTCAGTTCCTTGATACCTCGAAAAACCCCGTGTCCAGGTGTACGAGATGGTCCCATCATGAAGACTTCAGCAAGTCCTTCTCGATCAATGACAGGTTTGACGTTCGGATGGGCGAGCACCGATTTTAATTCAGAGCCAAACACAAAAGAATGCTCTCGCTCTGCATAGAAAAGCGGTTTGACCCCCATCCGGTCACGAGCGATGAATACTCGCTGTTCGATTTCATCCCAGATCGCAAAGGCAAAAATCCCGTTTAACCGTTCCAGACAGTCACTTCCCCATTCCATATAGGCGGTAAGCAACACTTCTGTATCGGAATGCGAACGGAACTGATGCCCACGCTGCAACAAGTCTCGGCGAATGTCTTCTGTATTATAAAGCTCACCGTTGTAAATCATGGTATAGCTGTAGTCGCCTCTATTTTTGGTCATCGGTTGCGCACCGCCGACAGGATCGACAACACTAAGACGGCGATGTCCAAATGCCACATGCTGGTTCATCCACATTCCAATCGCATCGGGACCTCTTCTCGATAAGGTTTCCGTCATTTTTTGAACGATGGGAAGCTCTTGCGTTACATCCTTTTCCCAGTGAATCCACCCTGTTATGCCACACATAATATTCCATCCTCCGTTCCAATCTTACCGATGTTGCAGTTAACCGTTCTGTGCACATCGTATGCGGCGAATTGGGCGGAATTGTCTGTCCGATCTTTACATTTCTGTTTGGAGCAAAAGTACGCACAGGGGCATAAGTATCCTTTAACTGCTCACAATAGGGATAAGCTGTAGATTGGGGGGATACAATGGAAACGGATGTAACAAGTAACCTGCAAGCTACAACAGAGGTTGATGTATACGAAAAAGCAAACAAAGTGCTACAGGAACTAATCGCAGAGCTTTGTGAAGTTATGGAGGAAAATAATCCAGAGAAATTTAAACGAATGGGGTACGAAATGGTCGGTGTATACAGCAAGACGCCGATGAATACAGGCGTTCTCACCCTAGTTTTCGCTTCCGTCCTCCAGGATATCATGAATAAATTGGCAATGACGCAAGAAAACGAAAACGTTACTGTCGTACGTGATCAATACAGTGTCATGCGATTGAAAGAAGAGTGAGCAGAGGCTGCCCCTGAATGATAAACAGAGGGCAGCTTTCTGTTTTTGACACTGTGAACTGGCATCTGATCATTCAACATGCTAGAGTAGAGAAGGAGGCGATACGATATGAAAAAACTGGTAAAAGTTACAATCCGAGATTTAAGCAAAATTGAAGAAAACCTGAATGACAAAAACGAGTTGGCCATGTACGAGAAAGCCAATGGTCATACATACGAAGCTGAAATTGAACATGACGGATATGCTGTGATTGACTTGCCAGACGGTGAATACATCGAATTGGCGTTAGATGAATACGAATTAATGATTGAAGAATGGAAGGAAGCAGGCAAACAAGGTGAGCTTACCCTGCAAACCAAGTCTGATCCGGGCGACGACACATCCCTTCTTTATCGTTGGGTAAACGAAGCGGGAGAAACGGTAGGAGAAGAAAAATCATTGTCGAAGCAAGTGGTTCGGCTTGTCGGTCAAACCTGGTTCGGCAAGCAACCGAAAGGAGAATAGGGTATTATGTTGCAAGGTAAAATTATCTCCCTTAATGTAGGGCTTCCCCAGCTCTTGACCTATGAAGGAGGAGAAATCTTGACGGGAATCACCAAGGCTCCCGTACAGGGTCCGATTTTTTTATCTTCACTCAATTTCGACGGAGATGCACAGGCTGATTTACAGTTTCATGGCGGTGTAGACAAGGCCATCTGCGTCTATCCGCATGAACATTATCCGTACTGGGAGCAGAATTTGAATCGAGCGCTTGGGTTCGCTGCATTCGGAGAAAATCTCACAGTGAGTGGACTGTTGGAGAAAGATGTCTGTATCGGTGATAAATTTCAACTGGGCGAGGCAGTTGTGCAAGTGTCCCAACCTCGTCAACCGTGTCATAAGTTGGCTAAAAAATACAACGTTTCAGATTTGCCTGTTCGAGTGCAAGATACGATGTTTACCGGCTATTATTTTCGTGTTCTACAGGAAGGCAATGTAACTACAGATTCTGATATTCGGTTGCTTGAGCGTGATCCACATGGAATCACAGTGGAATTTGCCAATCAAATCATGCATCATGACAAAAAAAATCGAGCAGGTGCAGAACAGATTTTGGCAGTAGAAGGGTTGTCAACAAGCTGGCGGAATACGCTGAACAAGCGACTGGAAGGCTTGGAAGTAGACACGGCACACAGATTGAAAGGAAGCGAGTGAGCGGGTCGAATGGAAATTCAAATCGTTGACAAATCAGCATTCCAGTTGGTAGGGTTGACGTGGCAGGGAACATTTGAACAGGCTGGTGCAGGTGAGATACGACAAGTAATGCAGCAGGTAAGAGAGCGTCAAGATCAAATCTTGAATCGTATCGACCCTTCGACTATTTTGGGGATTACCCAGTACATGACGCAAACATCCTTTACGTATACGGTCGGCATTGAAGTAGAGCATGTTGATCAATTTCCATTGCCTGAGGGCATGTCACACATCACCGTTCCAGTACAATTGTATGCCAAAGCGATACACCCGACAGGAGAAGAAGTCTTTCAGTCCTATCAGCGGGTGTTTGAATGGATCAAAGAGCAGGGATATCAGCAGGAGGATCAGCACATTAACCACCTGGAAATGTATCCTGGGACATACAATCCACTGACAGACACCCCTGAATTGACTATTATGATCCCAATACGAAAAGAGTAGGCCGCCTCTATGAGGTGCCTACTCTTTTTCATAATATAGCCTATTCTTTCGGTTTCAACACATCATGGTCAACATAGCGTTCACCATTCAGCTTGCTAATTACATTGATCGCAACCTTTGCGCCGTCGCCAGCCGTGATGATGGTATGTACACTTACTCCGGCTACAGTACCAGCAGCCCAAATTCCATCCACATTGGTTGCCCCGTGGCTATCTACATCGATCACGGTTTTGATCCGTGGCTCTGATCCGCCTTTTGTTTTTACGCCAATTTTTTCAGCAAGATCAACAGCTATTCCCGTAGCCAAAATGACCTGATTTGCTTCATAGGTTTGATTTTCTGTTTCTATCACAAATCCAGAATCTTTAATTGTAATGTTGGTAACTGAGTCAGAAATGTATTCTGCTCCAAATTTAATTGCTTGTTTCTTTCCTATTTCAACCAGATCGGGCCCGGTGATTTCCTCAACACCATAGTGATTTTCAAGCCAAGCTCGTTTGGTCATGCTCTTGTCGCTATCTATAACCAATGTCTTCTTCCCAGCTTTTGCAGTAAAAAGTGCAGCACTTGACCCGGCTGGCCCTGCCCCAACAATGGCAATATCGTACATATTCAGCACTCCTTTTTGTTATGGTAATGTAGCAAAATTTTCATGAAAACAAATATATATACATAATAAAAGGATATGTTTAAAAAGTCAAATTAGAATACAATTTTTGCACTTTCTGCTGGGACTTGATACACGCAGTTTCGCCCGTTCTTTTTGGCTCCATACAACGCCTTGTCACAAGAGATGTACAGCGACTCCAATTGTGTCTGTTGATCAGGAACAACGGTGAGGATACCCAGACTGAGCGTATAGGGCACTGAAATTCCTTGAACATGTAAAGAGCCTGCCAATTGCCTGATTTGTTCCGCACATTCGGTAGCTTCGATCTCATCTATTCCTGGCAACAGGATCGCAAACTCATCACCACCATATCGACCAAACAAATTCTCTGTACCGAGATGATGAATGATTTTTTCTGAGAGGGACTGAAGAACACGGTCACCAATATCATGACCATATGTATCATTGATTTTTTTGAAATAATCGACATCAAAAAGCAGCAGAGTGACAGGTTTCTGTTTCCTGGCGTTCTCACGGATGCATTGCTTTGCACGGAAAATAAATGTCCTACGGTTTAAAGTACCAGTCAAGTCGTCATAGCTAGCCAGTCGAAGCAACTCTTGGTCTACTTGTTCTTTTAAAAGCAGGACGAAACCAGTATTACCCTGCATCATCACAAGATAAAGGGCCAAAAAAGAGAGTGTCTGATAGATACCAGGGGTAAACAGTCCCATTGATTGGTTTAAAAACAGGGCTACAACTGCTCTGCCGAAAAGGGATACGATGACAAATAGGTAGAGGTAGCCGATGATTTTCATTAGCATGGACGCTGTTTTTTCTCTGACCATCCTCCATGCAGGAATAATGACTAATACCGCAACGCCAACAGAGGCGAAGGCGATCCTTACACTTTCGAAGTTATAAAAGAAAAGAATGAGATGAAATCCAACAATATTACAGATTGTCAGCAATATATAAACCTTCTTGAGTCTCACTGTAAATGCGTGTTGAAGCATTAACACAGCTATTATTTCCAGGGAAGCACCAATAAATAATAATGAATTTGCTATCGATATGGTGAGAACGTCGGGAATCCCATTACGAAGGGTCAAAAAAAACCACGCAATTGCTTGTACACATTTTGCAATAAAGAAAGTATTAATGGTTGTATCTTTCTGGTGGTGACGCCAATACGCACTAATCAGGATCACCGTAAACAGATGTCCCACTACAAGGGTAATAAAGATCGTTTTCATATCAAGCAATAAGTCCATATCGGGTCACCATTCCTACTAAAAAAATCCAAATCAAACTGAGTATAGCAAAAGTCGGGATCATATACATTATCTATATTTTTATTTAACAAGAATATTTAAATAACAATTAGTTGAAAAAACCAGTCCCGCACGTTAATACCGTGTCTTGGACTGGTTTTTTTGATGTTACATTTCTTCAGGAGCCTGCAGACCGAGCAACCGGAGACCTTCCTTGAGAACAACAACGACCGCTGCTACGAGATGGAGACGGGCTGTTTTTACTGCTTCATCTTCAGCGAGGATACGCACATTGGCATAGAACTTGTTAAAGGCCTGTGCCAAATCGACCACATATTTACCGATTTGAGACGGATCAAATTCATCTCTCGCCCGTGCTATTGTTTCCGGGAAGTTAATCAAAAGTGTTACTACTGCCCACGCTTCGGAAGAATCCAGAGCATCCGGTGTCAGATTTACTTGACCGCCCTGGTAGTTGCCTTTGCGCAGGAGTGAGCAGGCACGAGCATGACTGTATTGCACATACGGACCTGTTTCGCCTTCAAAGGTAAGCATTTCCTCCCAAGAGAAGTTAATGTCATTCAGGCGGTAGTTTTTCAAGTCGTGGAAAATGACTGCGCCTACGCCAACCTGACGAGCAACTGATTCTTTATTCGGCAGAGAAGGGTTTTTCTCTTCAATGACTTTGGAGACATCCTCAATTGCTTGAGCAAGCACTTCTTCGAGAAGAACAACTTTCCCTTTGCGTGTAGACATTTTTTTGCCGTCTTTTAACATCATGCCGAATGGGATGTGGTACATTTCATATGCCCAGTCAAAGCCTGCCTTTTGCAGCACTTTGTAAAGCTGTTGGAAGTGAAGACGTTGTTCGCCACCGACCACGTAAAGAGCTTTGGCAAAGTCGTACTGTTCATTGCGATACAGAGCGGCAGCCAAGTCACGAGTCGCGTACAGGGTAGCTCCATCAGACTTCTTGATCAGGCATGGCGGCATATCGAATTCATCGAGGTTTACGACCATTGCACCTTCCGATTCAGTAAGCAAGCCCTTGGACTCCAGCAGTTCAACGACATGATCCATCTTGTCATTGTAGAAAGCTTCTCCGTGGAAGGAGTCAAAGGAAACACCCATCAGGTCATAAATTTTCTTAAATTCCTTCAGTGACTCATCACGGAACCATTGCCACAACTGATGAGCTTCTTGGTCACCGTCTTCCATGCGTTTGAACCACTCACGACCTTGATCTTCCAGAGCAGGGTCTTTTTCGGCTTCTTCGTGGAATTGAATGTAGAGTTGGAGCAGCTCCTTGATTGGTTCTGCCTTTACTTTTTCTTCATTGCCCCATTTTTTGTAGGCAACGATCAGCTTCCCGAATTGTGTTCCCCAATCGCCAAGATGGTTGATGCGAACAGGGTTGTACCCGCTTTTTTCCAAGATATTGGCAATCGCATTCCCGATAACGGTAGAGCGGAGGTGTCCCATCGAGAAAGGCTTTGCAATGTTTGGAGAAGAGAGGTCGATCGGAACGTTGCGTCCTGCGCCGACGTTGCTGCTGCCATAAGTGCTTCCTTGGGAGTTGATTGTGTCGATCACTTCTGTGCTGACGCTTTGACGATCCAGGTAGAAGTTCACATACGGACCAGCCACTTGGACGTCTTTTAACGGATGGCCAGTAATCTTGCTAGCGATGTCACCTGCGATCATCGGTGGAGCTTTGCGCAATGCTTTAGCCAATTGGAAGCATGGGAAAGCAATATCGCCCATAGCTGGATTTGGAGGTGTTTCCAGCATTGATTCAATTTTTTCCTGAGGAAAATCCTCAACACCTAATTCAGTGAGTGCAGCCGAGATTTTCGCTGCTACAACCTGTTCGTAACTCGTGCTCATCATCTATCCACCCTTTAACAAAAAATAAAAACCCCTCGCCTCTAAAAAGAGACGAGAGGATCATTGACTCCCGCGGTACCACTCTTATTGCTATCGTTTGTCTAAGAACAATAGCCTGCTTGATGCTGTAACGGGCTTACCCGGCTTGCTCTACGCAATCTACCCATCAGAAGGGGAGACCTTCAAGCAAGCATCTACGAGGTGCGCTTCATCGATCGTCATACCATCAGGCTTCCACCATCCCTGACTCGCTTGGGTTGTACGAAAGAATACTCTCCTCATCATCGATCCTGTATATCCAGTTAAGAGTACGAAATTCTTGAACATTATTATAACCAATCTGACAGTCCTGTGCAACCGACCAATCATCCAATTGAAGAATCGAAGAGGGGGAGTGATCAGGATTTCTTGTTGCGATTTTGGCGATTGGCGTCCAGTTCCATGAACAGGTCTTTGGTCAATGCATCTTTATTCTCGGCATTTTCGAATGCTTGCTTATACCGTTGCAGAGCTTCAAAAATTGCCATTTCCTCTTCAATATCTTTTTGCAGTTCATCTTCCGCATCGAGATGAAAAGGGACAAGTCGGTCATCAGTTCCGCTTCGCAAATAGGTGGTTTTCCAATGATCGGGATAGAGATAAGGCTGTTCACCCAAGACAATGGAGAGGACGTCATCTTCATCAAGAGGCAGGAAATAATCGTATTCCTCCCGTACGCCGCCCTCTGACAGCTTGATATGGTAAAACGAGTAATGGATATAGTGTTGCGAAGTATTGCTATCTTTGACAAGCCGATAGGTCTCAAAATCGGTCTTGTGAAGCTCTTTCACTGTTTCTATGGAAGCAAGCATTGCCGAGCGACTGGTTGCGGAAAGGGGATGATCCATGATACTACGCTCCTTTCACTAGCGTTTGTTATAGGAGATATTCTGTTCCGCTTGATCGTATCAAAGAAGTTTGATACTGGCAATGTCTGATGCCATGTAAACCCAAGCTTGCCCAAGTGCTAGTGTCAAGATTCTCTATTACTAGAAAATTTTGTATGATTCGACAAGCTTAAACAGGAATCATTTACTAATTTGTAGAAATATTGTTCAGAAATCATATATTCAATCGAAATAGGTAGAATGAGAGGTAGAGAAATGAGAAACCATTGTTGGGGGAAGAGTTTGCTTTTTTTGTTTGTTGTGGTAGCCGTCTGCTTTAGCTTGGCGAGCATCACAGCAGCAGCACCTGCTGTATCTGTCCCGAGGGATTATGAGCAACCGTCGGGTGAGACTTTCACGGCAACACAATTTGGCGATGAATGGTTCAACTGGGTCGAGACAGAAGATGGGGACGTCATTTTGCTTGGTGAGGATGGATACTGGCATTACGCCAAGGTGAGCGGTAGCGGACTGAAAATTCTTGATGAGAAGGTGGCCATTGATAAAACTCCACGAAATGCTGCCAGTAGCGAAAAAGTGAGAAAACAAAGTAAGGAATGGAAGAACAAGAAGATAGAGTCATTCACGAAAACTTCTTCCAAAAATAGGGGAGAAATGATGGAGACTCACAAGACCCCCGAGAAACTGCTTGTGCTGCTTGTTGAATTTTCCAATATATCCATGCGCTATCCAGAAAGCAGTTGGCCAGGAGTATTCTTTAACGACTCTCCAGGGTCACTGAATCATTATTATAAAGAAAACTCGAGCGGCAATTTTTACTTTAAACCAGCAGAAGAACAAGGTGGAACAACGAACGACGGCTTCATTCGAGTACGTCTTCCCTATCCACATCCAAACACGGGTGGTGATCTAGGCGTAAAGAATGAAATGATTGTAAGGGATGCCTTGCAAGCTGCCGATCAATACATCGATTTCAAAACATTTGATACTGACAAAAACGGTTTTATTTCCGCAAAGGAACTGCATGTGATGACGATTGTTGCAGGTTACGAAGCGGCTTACGATCCATCGAACACCCCGAATACGTGGGGACACAAGGGCAGTCTGAGCAAACCAGTCACTCTCGACAGCGTAACGCTTGGAAATGGAGATTATGATGGCGGCTACACCCAGTTTGGTGAAGTGCAAGGAGATAAAATGTATCAGGATGACCATATGGCAACCATCGGGATTATTGCCCATGAGTTAGGGCATGATCTGGGCTTGCCTGACTTGTATGATGGAGACGGCTCTTCATCTGGGCTTGGTATCCACAGTTTGATGGCATCAGGATCATGGGCGTATCTCACCGGTTATTCGGGTAGCATGCCAACCCATTTTGATCCGTGGTCCAAAATGATGCTGGGATTCGTTGAACCTGCTATCGCAACCTCAAGCGGTGAGTACACCCTTTTCTCAATTGGGACAAACAACTACAATATGATAAAAGTTCCTACCTCAGATCCTGACCAATACTTTTTAGTGGAAAACAGACAATTTGAAGGATATGATAGCAGTTTGCAAGATTATGTCAGCACCGGTGGAGTAGCGATTTGGCATATTGATGAAAATGTGCTTCGCAAGACTTGGTACTATAATAAAGTCAATAACGATGAAAAACATAAAGGTGTCGATCTGGAAGAGGCAAATGAATCGATTCTCGGATATAGTCAATTAGACAAAAGAGTGTATGGTGTCTTATACGATCATTATTTCAACTCAAGATTTCCAATATTCAGCCCTGCGACAAGACCAAGTAGTGACTTGTACAATAACACCAAAACCAATATTGCCATTAGTACCACAAATACAAGTGCCAGCAGAATGCAGGTTAAACTGGATCTGCCCAATTTGATGGAAGGTTTGGAGCTTTCACAGAATACCTTGACATTGCAGGTGGGAGAGACACAAACCGTTCAAGCTTTTGCAACTTACTCGGACAAAACGAAGGAAGATGTGACAAGTCAGGCGACATGGAGCAAAAATAGTAACCTGATTGACTTGAACAAAGGAACGATTACTGCCAAAAAACCGGGCAATGTTACAGTCAGCGTCTCCTATATGGGGAAAACTGTTACATTACCCGTTACGGTAAAAGCTCAAATAAAGACAGTGAGTAAAATTGAGCTCGACAAGAAGAGTGCCACGCTCAAAGGGAACGAAACGGTTTCCTTACAGGTAACTGCAACCTACAGCGACAAGACGACAGAGAATGTAACGGAGCAGGTTACATGGACAGTGAAAAACAGCAAAATTGCCAGTGTAGATAAAGGAGTTGTCACGGCTCTTGCACCAGGAACCACAACGATTACTGCCACGCTAGGAACGAAAAAAGCGATATTTACATTGAAGGTGGCAGACTCGAAAAAGCTTGTCAAGTTGCAGGCTGATCAAACCAGAGTCTCGTTAAAAATAGAAGAGCAGAAGCAAATCCTGGTTACTGCAACTTATGAAGATGGCTCCACTGCCGATGTCACTGACACAATTACTTGGACAACGTCCAACTCCCAAGTAGCTTCGGTAGAAAATGGTCTGATCGTAGCAAAAGCAAAAGGAACGACCACTATAACAGGAAAAAGTGGAACCAAGTTCGTGAGAGTGCAAGTAACGGTGACAAATGGGTGAAAGCCCACAAAAAAGCAGATTGCTTGTTGACGAATGTTCCAAATGAGTGGTAAGATACACAACAAATTCATATGTTTCCAAATGATTTCTCTTATCAAGAGAGGTGGAGGGACTGGCCCTTTGAAGCCTCGGCAACCTGTTTAGCAGGTGCCAATTCCAGCAGAGCGATTTGCTTTGAAAGATAAGAGAGGATGTCCGTTGATCTTACATGACACAAATCCTCTTCTTATGACTTTCAAGAAGGGGATTTTTCTTTTTTCTGGTTACAATTTCAGAAAACAGGGTTACCTGAGAGACTCGATAGAAAGTAGGTAAGATGAATGGCAAAACCAACCTTTACGGAACAACTTTCTCGCAAAATACTAATTCTCGATGGTGCAATGGGTACGATGCTTCAGCAAGCGAACCTGACAGAAGCGGATTTTGGCGGAGAAGAGCTGGAAGGCTGTAATGAGATTCTCAATCTGACTCGACCGGATGTCATTCGTTCCATCCATGAGAAGTATCTTGTGGCAGGTGCTGACATTATCGAGACCAATACGTTTGGAGCGACGAATGTGGTATTGGCTGAGTATGGTCAAGAGGCAAAGGATATTGAGTTAAATATCGCTGCAGCCAAGCTGGCCAAAGAAGCGGCAGATGCTTTCTCCACGGAGGAATGGCCCCGGTATGTAGCAGGCTCGATGGGTCCAACGACCAAAATGCTTTCACTAACTGGCGGCATTACCTTCGAGGAACTGGTAGAAGCATACTATCGCCAGACCAAGGGACTCATTTTGGGTGGAGCAGATGTATTGCTGTTAGAAACAGCTCAAGACACTTTGAATGTCAAAGCAGGTGGGATTGGTATTCGCAAGGCATTTGAAGAGCTCCAGGTTGAGCTTCCTGTCATGATCTCCGGCACGATTGAGCCGATGGGTACTACGTTGGCTGGTCAGAATATTGAGGCATTTTATATTTCTATTGAGCATCTCAAACCAGTTTCTGTCGGGTTGAACTGTGCAACAGGGCCAGAGTTTATGCGTGATCACATCCGTACGCTTTCCGATTTGGCCAACTGTCAGATCAGTTGCTATCCCAACGCAGGTCTGCCTGATGAGAATGGTCATTATCATGAGTCACCGCAAGCACTGGCAGCCAAACTCGCTGGATTTGCTGAGCAAGGGTGGTTGAATATTGCTGGGGGCTGTTGTGGTACGACACCTGAGCACGTTCAGGCAATGGCAGAGACTTTGAAAAACTACAAGCCACGTCAGGTGGAGCAAAAACAAATCAGTGCAGTTTCAGGGATTGATCCGGTCTATATTGAAGAGGACAACCGCCCCCTCCTGATTGGGGAGAGAACGAATGTCATCGGTTCGAAGAAATTTCGTGATTTGATTACCAGCGTCCAATATGAGGAAGCCTCTGATATTGCTCGTGCGCAGGTACGAAAAGGAGCGCAGGTGATCGATATTTGTCTTGCTGATCCAGACCGGGACGAGTACAACGACATGAAGCAGTTCTTGCAATATGTTTCGAAAAAGGTCAAAGCACCTTTGATGATCGACTCCACCGATCCGAAAGTTATGGAACTTGGATTAACCTATTCGCAAGGAAAAGCAATCCTGAACTCGATCAATCTGGAAGACGGTTTGGAACGATTCGAGCAGGTTGTTCCGTTGATTCATCAATACGGTGCGGCAGTAGTTGTGGGGACGATCGATGAAGAAGGAATGGCAGTTACTCGTGAACGCAAATTGGAAGTAGCCAAGCGATCCTTCGACTTGCTGGTGAATCAGTTTGGGGTGAAGCCACAAGATATTATTTTTGACCCACTGGTTTTCCCGGTAGGTACTGGTGATGAACAGTATATTGGATCAGCCCGAGAGACTGTAGAGGGTATCCGCCTGATCAAAGAAGCATTTCCAGCATGCAAAACAACCTTAGGTATATCCAATATCTCATTCGGGTTGCCAGCAGCAGGTCGTGAAGTGCTGAATTCGGTATTTTTGTACCATACGACTGTGGCTGGACTGGATTATGCCATCGTTAACTCGGAGAAATTGGAGCGGTATGCTTCGATCTCCGAGGACGAAAAAAAGCTTGCTGAAGCGCTGTTATTCGAAACAAATGATCAGACATTAGCTGAGTTCACTGAATTTTATCGCCAAAAGAAGGTTGTAGAGAAAAAAGAAGTCTCTACCCTTACGCTAGAAGAACGATTGGCTCAGTATGTCATCGATGGCTCGAAAGACGGATTAACGCAGGATTTGGAAGAAGCTCGCAAAAAGTATACTCCCTTGGAAATCATCAACGGTCCGCTGATGGCAGGTATGGAAGAGGTAGGGAGACTGTTCAACGGGAATCAATTGATTGTTGCAGAAGTTTTGCAGAGTGCTGAAGTCATGAAAGCGGCTGTCGCTTATCTGGAGCCGTTCATGGAAAAATCCGAGTCTGCTGCAAAAGGCAAGATAATCCTAGCTACCGTCAAAGGGGATGTCCATGATATCGGCAAAAACCTGGTAGAGATCATTCTTTCCAACAACGGGTATGAGATCGTCAATCTGGGTATCAAGGTTCCACCAGAACAACTGATTGAGGCATGCAGACGTGAAAATCCCGATGCCATCGGTCTGTCTGGCTTGCTAGTCAAGTCAGCCCAACAAATGGTGATCACGGCACAGGATTTGCGCACAGCAGGGATTGACGTTCCGATTCTAGTCGGCGGGGCAGCTTTGACTCGCAAGTTCACGAGCAACCGGATTGCTCCTGAGTACGAAGGTGTCGTCATGTATGCCAAAGATGCGATGGATGGTCTGGATCTCGCCAACAAATTGCAGAATCCTGATGAGCTGGAGCAAATACGCAAACATCAGGAAGAAGAGCGTCAGAAAGCTTCCAGTGGTATTTCCCGAGAAACGACGCAAACAACTGCTGAACCAAAGGTCGTGAGATCGGAGATTAACCGAAAAGCGACTCTGTTCACTGCACCGGATTATGAGCGACACGTGCTTCGGAACTATCCGATTAGCCATTTGCAGCCTTACCTGAACCTGCGGATGCTGTTAGGCAAGCACTTAGGCGTTCGGGGAAATGTTGAGAAGCTGCTGGAGAGTGGAGATAAAAAAGTATTGGAACTCTACGATGTTGTAGAGAATTTGTTAGCGGAAGCAAGAGAGCAGAATTTAATCGAAGCACACGGCATGTATCAGTTCTTCCCGGCACAGGCGGACGGAAACGATGTTGTGATTTACAACCCGGCCAATGCACAGGAGGAAATTCAACGGTTTAGCTTCCCTCGTCAGACACAAGCTCCGTACCTTTGTCTGGCGGACTTCCTCCGACCTGTCGAGAGCGGAGAAATGGATACAGTCGGCTTCCTGACTGTAACAGCAGGCAAAGGAATCAGAGAAAAATCCTCCGAGTGGAAAGACAAGGGAGATTATCTAAAATCTCATGTGCTGCAAGCTGTGGCACTGGAGCTTGCGGAAGCTTTTGCAGAACGCTTGCATCACGTGATGAGAGATGTCTGGGGCTTCCCCGATCCACAAGACATGACCATGCAGGATCGATTCGGTGCCAGATACCAAGGCATCCGGGTATCGTTCGGCTATCCTGCTTGTCCGAATCTGGAAGATCAGGAGAAGTTGTTTGCACTCCTTCGTCCCGAAGAAATTGGCGTACAGCTTACAGACGGCTTTATGATGGACCCCGAAGCGTCCGTTACAGCGATGGTGTTTGCCCATCCAGAAGCTCGCTATTTTAATGCTGTTTCAGCGACTGATTCCGAAGAGTAGACACTAGAAGGGGGAGCGAAGAGAAACCATGACAAAAAAAGAGAATTTACGTGACTACCTCAAGACAAACCTCCTGGTCGGAGACGGAGCAATGGCAACACAACTGTACCATCTGGGAGTTCCAGTAGGTGTCTGTTTTGAAGAACTTTGTTTAACCAATCCGGGGTTGGTACAGGAAGTGCACCGCTCCTATTACAAGGCAGGTGCTCGCTTGTTTGAAACAAATACGTTTGGAGCCAATCGAGACGCACTGTCCCGATACGGCTTGGAGAACAAAGTATCACGAATCAATCGTGCCGCAGTGGAAATTGCCAAGGAAATATTGCCCGATGATGCCTATCTGATTGGTAGTATCGGATCGATTACCGCTGGACGAGTCAGAAACCAGTCGATGAACGGGTATCGTGACCAGTTTGAAGAACAGGCTGTAGCTTTGCTGCATGCCGGAGTGGACGGAGTCATTCTGGAAACGTTTCTCGATCTGGAAGAATTGCTGCTTGGGGTGGAGATTGTCCGCTCCTTGACAGACCAACCGATTCTAGCCAATTTGGCTACACTCGAAGTTGGCAGAACGCGGGATGGCTATACGCTTACCGATGCGTTCTATCAGTTGCAAAAAGCGGGCGCAGATATCGTTGGTCTCAATTGTCGCATGGGCCCTGCCGAGATGCTTCGCTCATTGGAATCATCGATTATCCCTGAAGAAGTTTCAATTTCCGTTTTTGCCAATGCGGGACGCTTGGGGATGGCAGACGGGGAATATGCGTATAAATCATCTCCTGAATATTTCGGAGAGAGTGCACTTCGCTTGCGGGAACAGGGTGCTCGGCTCATCGGTGGCTGTTGTGGTACTACACCTGCCCATATCGAAGCCATCGCTGAGGCGCTTAGAGGACTGACACCGATCACCCGGGTGAATCCAAGTACGATTGAAGAAAGTAAACCAGCAAGCGTTTATCAAGTGTTGCCTCGTCAGGCGCCGAGTATTGTTGAACTGGTAGCAGAGCGTCCCACGATCATCGTGGAATACGATACGCCAAAGGATTTAGAAATTGGAGATTTTCTCAAAGGTTGTTGTGAACTGCATCATGCAGGGGTGGATGCTATCACCATGGCGGATAATTCACTCGCCAATGTGCGGATGAGCAATATGGCGCTTGGAGCTATTATGAAAAATGAATTCGGAATTGAGCCGCTTGTCCATATCGCTTGTCGAGATCGAAACCTGATCGGCCAGCAGTCACACCTGATGGGATTGCATGCACTAGGGATTGATCAGGTCCTGGTGATCACGGGAGACCCTTCCCGTTTTGGCGATTTGCCGGGAGCAAGCTCCGTATTTGATGTCACCTCATTTGACCTGATCCGAATGACCAAACAACTTAACGAAGGATTCTCTTTCTCGGGTCGTCCGTTGAAGCAGAAAGCACAGTTTATTGTAGGCGCCGCATTTAATCCGCATGTGCGAAACATCGATGCGGCTGTGCAACGCCTTGAGCGCAAAGTAGAGGCAGGGGCGGATTACATTATGACGCAGCCCGTCTACGATGCGGAAACCATTGAACTGATTTATGAAAAAACCAAACACATCCCGATTCCTATCTTCTTAGGGATCATGCCGTTAACCAGTTCTCGCAACGCTGAGTTTTTGCATAACGAAGTGCCGGGAATCAAATTGTCTGCCATGGCGCTGGAGCGAATGAAGCATGTGCAAGGAGAAGCAGCCAGAGAAGAAGGTGTCTTGATGGCGAAAGAATTGTTGGACGTAGCGACACGTTATTTTAATGGGATTTACTTGATTACCCCATTTCACTATCACCAGATGACAGTAGAGTTGACCCGGTACATTAAGCAAAAAACGGTTCCTTCCCGTGTCGTTTTGACAAGCTGATCGACAGGGTTAGCAATCTCGCATGTTTCGGGTACGAGCGGACAGGATGTTTGCATTAATCACAACAAAATAGGTAAATCCTCTAACACGGAAATAGCCCCTCCTTGAATACAATGCCAACGTATCAATCGAAAGGAGGGAATGCTCGTGTCAGGTGGAATCTTTAACGACGATTTCATTTTGATTTTGGTTCTGTTCATCCTCTTGGTTATTGTCGGTGCTGAGGATTAATTGAAGAAGACAATGGATGAAGAAAGAGCGCTGTGAATAGCGCTCTTTCTGCTTGTTCAACACATCATCGGAAATGTTGCTGCTGAGCGAGAAGTTCGGCTCTTCTCCTCCAAAAGTTTTATATTACAGTGTACTTTTGTGGAGAAGAAAACGCCCCTAGATAATAGCCTATTTTACAAACAGGTCCTTCCTTCGTTCCTTATTCCAGCAATCCGAGTTCTTGGTAAACCTTGATTGAAACGACACCATTTGTCGCCAACTTACGATCACGTTGAAACTTTTTAAGGGCCGCAGTTGTATTTGAGCGAAATTTGCCATCACAAATGCCTTTGAAGTATCCGGCACTTTTCAAACGGGATTGAATCAGTTGAACATCTCCGCCAACATCGCCCTCAGCTAAATCTCTTGGATTATGATTCGGGTCTCCTAATACATGCCCAAAAATCGTAACTTTGGATCCGAGTGGTATCAAATCAAATAATTCAATGACATCATTGTTGCGCATGCGGATACAACCATGACTCTTGTGCTGTCCAATCGAATCTGGTTTGTTCGTGCCGTGAATACCGTAAATTCCCCAAGGGACATTTAATCCTAACCAGCGCGGGCCAAAAGCTCGCCCCCAATCTTTTCCTTTGTATACAACTATGTATTCACCAACAGGTGTAGGAGTGGACGGATTACCGACAGCGACTGGAAAACTCTTTATTTTTTGCCCCTTTTTCCGAACAATTAATTGGTGCTGTAGAGGGTAAACCTCAATGGAAAAAATCCCCTGATTTACTACAATCGGCAATGTTGGATTGGCATAAGCAGGCTTGTAACCGATATTTTGAACAAAGATCAAAGTTAGAAAGAATATCACAACGGTTCGAAAGAGAAGAAGTCGTATATTTCGATTCATTAATTATCACTACTTTTTCTGAAAGTTATCTTATCCAAACATTATTTATGATGTGTCACCTACGCATATTTTATTATTGCCTGCTTGCAATTCAGGAATATAACGATTGAGAAAATGAAAAAAACCGGTCAATAACAGACCGGCTTAATCTGAAAGATATACTTTAAACAAATGCTTCACCAGTATTACCTCGATAATAGTGTATGTGTCCATCGTCAAATGTCGTTTGTCCACCGAATTCGTGGTAATGGTTTCCATTCGGTAAGGGGATAGGTCGCCCTGTCCAACCACGGAAACGATGCACATGCCCATCATTAAATGTAGTGGTGCCTTCATAGTAATGGACGTGCTGATTTTCAGGTCCTTGTGGAGGTCCTGTGATTCCGCGTACTATATGACGATGACGATCATTAACCGTCGTTGGCGTGTCATAACCATGCTTATGACCAGGAATACCGGAAAGCCTTACAAAGTTTATCGAATGACCGTGTTTTGCCTTCACCCAGAACCGCTCCTTTGCATGACTTCTTGCCTTATTACATGCGATTTTGAGGTGTTTTGAAACGGCCATTCATCTAATAAATCGAGTTATTCTTCGGTCCATTCGGTTCGTAACATGGAAAACATGATCAGATCTACAAATTCTCCTTTGGATTTTTCGTATTGTCTGAGTTTTCCCTCTTCAACGAATCGTAACTTTTTTATTAACCTGATCGAGTTGAGGTTCTCAGGTTCAACTTTTGCTTCCACTCTATTTAGACGGAGACTATCAAAGCCATAGGAAATGATAGCTTTAATTGCTTCAGAAGCATATCCATTCCCCCAATAGGGATACCCAAGGTCGTAGCCAATTTCTGCTCGTTCGTTTTCGAAATCAAGATAATTAAACCCACACGACCCGATGACCTCGTTTGAATGTCTCAAGAGAATTGTCCAACGGATTGCTTTATTTTCCGTGCAAAGCTTCTCGAATAATAAAATCATCTGTTGAGCCTGAGAAACATCTACAAATGAGTCGATGTTCATATGTTTCGAGACCATAGGATCAGACCAAAATTCAAATAAATAGGGAGCGTCATTGAGTTGCATCGGTCTTACTAATAATCGTTCAGTTGTAATTTGACTCATGGATAAAATCAGCCTCCCATGTAATTAGGTGAATTGGAATCTATGAACCTACCTGGCATAAATCAGTCCTTTCACCTAATAAATAGAGGCTAAACAAGCATAACCAGTATAGCAAAGTAATAGTTACAGAGACAAAGGAGTGTTACGACGCTTTTTGCATATGGATAGTACAATGATGAGCACACAACCAAGAAGACCTACACAGTCAAAAGGAAACTTTGCATTTGTTCGTACGAAATTGTTACGCAAGGATTATCCATAGCAAAAAACCAAAGCCAGCCGAAACGGGTAATCCGTATTTCGACTGGCATTTTTCATTACAGTTTATAAACTTCTTTTGCTTTTTGCTCCAGATAATTAACCAGATATGTTGCGTTCACAGACTCTCCAGTAATTTCTTGAACAAGCTCACCCGGAGATTTCATTTTGCCGTGACGATGAATTTTTTCTTTTAACCAGTCACGAACAGGAGCAAAGTTGCCTGATTGGAGCGTGTCATTGTAGTTCGGAATTTCTTTTTCCATCGTATTGGCGAACTGAGCAGCATACACATTGCCCAATGAATATGTTGGGAAGTAACCAAAGCTGCCGCCAGCCCAATGAACATCTTGGAGGACACCGTCTGCATCATTCGCAGGAACGACCCCTAGATATTCTTTCATTTTTTCATTCCAGATCGTTGGCAGATCGCCTACTTCGATCGTTTGGTTAATCAGCCCTTTTTCGATCTCATAACGAATCATGATATGTAAATTGTAGGTAAGCTCATCTGCATCGACACGAATGAGCGAAGGAGAAACTTCATTCACCGCACGCCAGAATTGATCGAGGCTGATACCACTGAACTGAGCAGGGAACGCTTTGGTCAAGTCAGGATAAAAGTGGCTCCAGAACGGTATGCTTCGTCCGATCATGTTTTCCCAGAAGCGGGATTGGGACTCGTGGATACCCATGGAAGTGCCGTCGCATAGCGGTGTACCGAACAGATCATTGGAGATGTTTTGCTCATAAATGGCATGACCTGCTTCGTGGATACTGCTCCACAGTGCCTCTCGGAAGTCATCTGCTTTGAAGCGGGTTGTGATCCGCACATCGCCCGGGGCAAAACTGGTGGCAAACGGATGCGCACTTCGGTCGAGGCGTCCTGCCTGGAAGTCGTAGCCAATTCGCTCCAGAATAAAACGGTTAAATGCTTCCTGTTCTGCTACAGGGAAGTGTTTGGTGAAGAAACGGGTATCTGGTTTATTGGGTGAATCAGCAATTGCTGCTACGAGCGGCACTGTTTTTTCACGCAGTACTCGGAAAATATCATCTAGCTGGGCGCTCTTCATTCCAGGTTCATACAGATCGAGGAGTGTGTCATACTTTACGCCGTTATGTCCCCAGTAATCGATGAACTCCAACTGAAGGGCGATGATTTTCTCGAGATATGGACGGAAGCTGGCGAAATCATTGTTTTTGCGAGCGTCTTCCCAAATCGTCTCAGCTTGGGTCGTCAGGACAACGAATTCCTGATACTTCTCCGCAGGCAATTTCTTGCTGCGATCGAATTCTTTTTTGCATTCCTTCACTGTGGCAGCGGTGATCGGGTCAAGTGCAGCAAAGGTAGCAGGCTCACTTAACGCCTCCAGGTGCTCTTCCATTTCATTTGACGTTGCCAGTCTGAATTCTTCACCAGAAAGTGTGCCGATAATGTCGGAACGAGCATCCATGCCCTTGCGAGGTGCCTGTGTTCTCATATCCCAATGCAAAACAGCTAATGCCTGTCTATAGCTGGTCACTTTCTTGACAAACTCACGAAAAAGAGCGATGCGTTTTTCTTGTGTTGCCGTAGACATACGATGCCTCCTTTAAAGGTATCTCTTCGATAAAAACTTTTTTTCTTACAGATTATTATAACTGGTGGACAAAAAAATTCCAGTTCAGATGTTTCTGCTTTCGTCTGAACGGGAATCTCTGTATAATCGTACTGATGAAAGATAACGAGATTATTTCAACATAGGAGAAATGATATGGCTCAAACAAATCCACAATGGGAACAAGAAATAGCAAAACGACGTACATTTGCTATCATATCCCACCCGGATGCGGGTAAAACGACAATGACAGAAAAACTGCTTTATTTCGGTGGAGCAATCCGTGAAGCCGGTATGGTCAAAGGACGCAAAAATTCCAAGCATGCCACTTCAGACTGGATGGAAATAGAGAAAAAGCGTGGAATCTCCGTTACCTCAAGTGCGATGGATTTCATTTACAAGGGTCACCACATTAATATTCTTGATACACCGGGACACGAAGATTTTAGTGAAGACACGTACCGCACCCTGACGGCAGCCGACGCAGCAGTGATGATTATCGACGTTGCCAAGGGGGTAGAGGCACAGACGATTAAACTGTTCAAAGTTTGCCGTATGCGAGGCATTCCGATTTTTACATTCGTTAACAAACTTGACCGTCACGGGAAAGAGACGTTTGATCTCCTGGAGGAACTGGAGAACGTGCTTGGCATCCGCTCGTATCCGATGAACTGGCCGATTGGTATGGGGAACCATTTTTGTGGTGTGTACGATCGAGTGAAGTCTCGGGTGGAATTGTATGAGAACGGTAACTACCATGATGAGATCAAGTTCGTTGAGGTTACTGGCGCAGATGACCCTGTCATTGGTGAGCGAATCAGCCAGGATTTATGGCAGCAATTGCAAGATGAAATCTCCCTGTTAGATGTAGCGGGTGACGAATTCAATCCGGATTTGATCGCAAATGGTGAATTGACTCCGGTTTTCTTTGGAAGTGCGATTAACAACTTCGGTGTGCAGACGTTCCTGGATAACTTCCTGAACATGGCTCCGCCTCCATCACCGAAAAAGAGTACGATTGGATTGATTGATCCATATGAACGTCCATTCTCCGGCTTTATCTTTAAAATCCAGGCGAATATGAACCCTGCCCATCGTGACCGTGTTGCTTTCATGCGAGTTTGTTCTGGTCGTTTTGAACGGGGGATGGCTGTTAAGCACGTTCGTCTGGGCAAAGAGATTAAGTTGGCTCAGCCGATGCAATTCATGGCGCAGGATCGGGCGATTGTAGAAGAGTCATTTGCAGGAGACGTAGTAGGTCTGTACGATCCAGGCATTTTCCAGATTGGCGATACACTCTGTCTGGGAGAACCGTTTGAATTTGAAGAGATGCCGCACTTCTCGCCGGAATTCTTCTCCAAGGTGACAGTAAAGGATGCCATGAAGCACAAGCAGTTCCAGAAGGGAATCATGCAGTTGACCGAAGAGGGTACGGTTCAGTTATTCCGTACGTATCCGATGGAAGAATTGATTCTGGGTGTGGTCGGTGTGCTTCAGTTTGAAGTACTGGAGTATCGCCTAAAGGCGGAGTATGGTGTAGATATCATGCTACAACGCATGTCCTATCAGATTGCCCGTTGGATCGAGGGAGACAAGGCGACGCTCGACACATTGGCAGGACGCAGTCAAACAGTGAGAGATCGCTATGGACGTCTGGTTATGCTGTTTGATAGTGAATACCAACTTCGGATGGCACAGGATAAATATCCTTCCATCACTTTCCACGAAAGCTCACTTGGGTTGAAAACGACAAACTCATAAGACGATGTTTAAATGGTCACTGTCCTCATGGCAGTGGCCATTTTTTAAAAAATTTGGGGCCCCGACCGACGATGCATAGGACGTGCGAGTGTCGACGAAGCAACAGGATGTTGCGGTTTCGTCGACCGCCAGCGATAGCTTGTGTCGGGTGGGTTTCTTGACATATTTCCAGGGTTGTCTCGATAACATGGGAGAGAAAGGAGTGGAGATATGTGAATCGCCAATTGCTGACATTGTTTTTTGTGATGTTTCTCGCCTCATTCGATATGCATGCCCAGATGCCGCTGTTATCTCCTTATGTGAAATCATTGGGAGCATCTGCCATGATGATTGGGGTGATATTGAGCGCCTATTCTACGAGCAATTTAATCGGCAACCTGATTGCTGGTCCATTTCTGGATAAATATCGAAAACCACTTATTATTAGTACAGGGCTGTTCATCGCTGGCGGTTTGTTGATACTACAAGGCGTAGTTACAGAGATTTCCTCATTTCTCGTCATTCGATTTTTGTTTGGTTTCGTGATGGCATTTGTGACACCAGCTTGTTTTGCGATGCTGGGGGAAATGGGCAAGACTGAGCAAGAGCAAGGCAGTGTGATGGCAAAGAACGGAATCGTCATGACCATTGCCTCGATGATCTCGCCAGCAATCGGAGGAATGGTTGCCGGTCATTTTGGTTATCAGCAAGCTTTTTATTTGTTTGGCCTCGTGATGATCTTTGCCTGTTTATTGGTTTTCACCCAATTGCGGACAGCTCAGCCCTCACATACCAGAAGCTCAACTGCCAGGGGGCTATCACCATCCAAACTGCCAGTCTCTGAATTGTTTCTTGCTTATCTTGCCGGATTCACTGTCTTGTACGCACAAGGCACACTTCTTTATGAAATTCCGTTGCTTATGGAAAAACATCATTTATCTCCGCTTGATACGGGAAACCTGTTTAGTCTCATGGGGGTTGGTTCACTGGTGATCCTCAGCATGTTCTGGATGCACCGCATTTCTCCTATTGTTCGATGCCTGACAGGCTTAACTCTTTTAGGTCTTGTCATGTATTCACTTGCATTGGATATTCCCATTTCCTTGTACATCGTCATGCTTTGTCTCGGGATAAGCTTTGGAATTCTGTTTCCGGCCATGTCAACCATTCTTGCCTCCCGTTCGCCCAAGGAGTCGTATGGCGTAGCATTCAGTATTTTCTCTGCCGTACTTTCCGTCGGCGCCATGATCAGCCCGCTCGTGTCGGGATACATCGATCAGATGAATACTTCATTTTTCCTTGCCTTTCTGTTAGCATTCATCGCCTGTATCTTGTCGCTTGGGCAAAGTATTCGTCGCAACAAAAACGCCCACCTTATTCCAAGGTAGGCGAGTCATCCGCTGTGTTGTTACGGGCAAGAGCAAGTGTAAACGAAAACAGAACGCCTTGTTCTGAATTGGCCACCCCGTAAGCACTTTTATGCGATTCCAGAATCTTTTTGACGATCGAAAGGCCAAGACCGGTTCCGCCAGATTTTCGATCACGAGATTGCTCTACACGGTAGAATTCTTCCCAGACACGTGCCAACAGATGTTCCGGGATGTGTTCTCCCTGATTTTCCACTGAGATGAGGACATTTTCGTATAGAGGCTCTGCCTTCACGGTAATCGCACTTTGTCGATTGGCATGCCTGATCGCATTACAAAGCAGATTGACCAGAACCTGCTCAATTTTGGAGCGATCTGCGTCAACACGAAGATCTGAAGAAATATCCAGATTGATCAGAAGCTCTTTTTCAGAGAGATGAAAGGTTAACGCTTCGATCACTTCCTCAATCAGGGCAAGGAGATTGAACGATTCTGTTTTATGTTCATTTGTTTTTGATTCCAGCTTGGACAATTCCAGCATCCCTTGAACCAAATCATTCATTTTTTCTACTTCAGTCAGAATGACTTGAGTGTATCGATCAATTTTGGACTCATTCACGCCATCTTTCAATCCCTCTGCATAGGCCCTGATAATGCCAAGTGGTGTTTTCAACTCGTGTGAAGCACTGGATATGAATTCCTTGCGCATATTTTCTATCTGGCTTTTATGATCGATTTCTTCTTGCAATTTTTCATTCGTTTTCTGCAATTGCTGCAAGCTTTGGTCCAGATTGCTGGAGAGTGTATTCAGGCTGTTCGATAGGCTGCCTAATTCATCACGGGAATGGATATTCGATCGAGCGGAAAAATCCAGTTTTGCCATGCGTAAGGCAACCTCATTCAGCTTGATCAACGGCTTGGAGATCATTTTGGAGAACAGATACGATATGACAACGATGAGCAGTATGGCACCGAGAAAAACATAGGCAAAATACAATTTCATCGCAACAACGGCATCTCCAACTGGTTGCAAGGATGTGAAAGCAAAGATAAATTCATCCGTCTTTCCATTATGTTCGACAGGCTGGATGTGAATCAGGTTCTTAATCCCACTCAGTGAGTCAATCCATTCATATTCGACAGACTTTCCCTGTTTTAGTTCTTCTGTATGATCCTTCGAGTGTTTGAACCAGTCGTATACTGCTTCGTACATCATTCCTTCCTGCATGAACAAATAGAGCATGTTTTGATTGTCAGGAAGTAATAAATTGGTCACGGTACCTGTTATCTTCTGGGAATTGTCTAGTGGACTTGAATCGTTGTTTTTCCAAGAGACAATTATCTGATTACTTGTTTTTTCACGGATTTCATATGGGATGAAGATTCTTGTTTTTTCGTCGTAATAGAATCCATCTATACTTATTTCCATGCCTGTATTAATTTTACTCTCAGCAAGTGATTTTAGCTGGGAGTAGTCATCGAACGCGACCTTGACCATTTCGCCATTTTCCATCCGTACTTCGATACCCAGTGTGTTAATATGCTTGATCCAGGAGTCTTTATCCACAATGGCAATCTGTGTTCCTGATTCCATACCTACCTGGGCAATTTTTTCCGTTATGGTTTGTTCATCCCATTTTCCTGCTCGATAGTCAGCCAAAAACGTGTCTACACTTTGTTTCAGTTGTGTAGCTTTCTGATTTTGATAAAATTGTTCAAAAAAGAGCATCTGTCCAAATGTGGAAACAGAGTAAAAGCAAACGAAGAAGAGAGTGATTAGCAGGAATAATTTGAGTACGATACTGCCTCTTTTCATTTCTCCTCCTTAAACTTGTACCCTGCTTGTCGGATGGTATGGATGTAGTTCCCGATGGTACCCAGTTTTTTGCGCAGCTTCTTGATATGAGAATCGACTGTCCGTACATCCCCGACAAAATCATATCCCCACACCTGGTTCAAAATGTGTTCACGAGAGAGGACGAAATCACGATTTTTGACTAAATAGACCAACAGTTCATACTCTTTTGGGGCCAATTCGACTTCGTGTCCGGATATCAGTATCTGGTGTGCCTGTACATGAATCTGTAAGTCCCCATAAGACAGGACAGCATCTTCCTTACCGATGGTGCCTTCTGCTCGTTTCATCAGCATTTTGGATCGTGCAACCAGTACTTTCGGGCTAAATGGCTTGGTTACGTAATCATCTGCACCAAATTCAAAACCCATTAATTTATCATCATCTTCAGAACGGGCTGTCAAAAAAATAATCGGAACATCCGAGCTGCGGCGAATCCGTTTGCACACAGTCCACCCATCAACTTCCGGTACCATGACATCGAGAATCACAAGATCCATCCGATGAGCGTTAAACATCTCCAATGCGGACTTCCCGTTATCTGCCTCAAACACAGCCCATTGTTCTTTCTTAAAATAGTCTAAGACAATTTCGCGCATCAAACTTTCATCTTCTACTAGCAGAATGTTTTTTTTCATTTAGGCACCTCAGATATTGTCACTATAAAAAAGACTAAAAAAATCATCGATTGGTCACACGATGGGCACATTTCTCCTTTATATTAACGACTGATAGATGCTGAATCTAGTAAATTCAGTTAACAGTAAAGGGGAGAGAACATGAAATTTTTCAAAATCGTTGTTGCATTCACACTTGCCATTCTGGTCCCGATGACATCAGCAGCGCAGGCCAAGGCTAATACACAGGAGCAAGACGACTATACTGTATTGGTCTACATGGTTGGCTCTGATCTTGAGAGCGGTGGATCACCTGATACACCGGAAGAATATGCAGGCTACGCTTCTATGGATCTGGAAGAGATGATGCGAATTGGTTCCAATGACAAGGTGAATGTGGTAGTAGAGACTGGTGGAGCACTCCAATGGATAAATAAAAACATCAGCAGCAAGACGAATCAGCGCTGGCTCGTCCAAAAGGATAATCTGCAACTGATCGAGGATGTCGGCAGCCGCAATATGGGGAAAGCGGCAACTCTAACTGATTTTATTACGTGGTCTGTTGAGAAGTACCCTGCGAAGAAATACGCAATTGTATTCTGGGACCACGGGGGAGGCTCTGTCACCGGTTTTGGATCGGATGAAAATTACAAGCATGATGGTTTGACACTCGATGAAATGCAGAAGGCTTTCGCAGATGCCTATACTAAAACAAAAAGCAAATTTGAACTGGTCGGCTTCGATGCCTGCTTGATGGGTAATCTTGAAATGGCGAAGATATTGGAGCCGTATGCGAATTATTTGGCAGCATCAGAAGAGCTGGAGCCGGGACATGGTTGGGATTACACTCCTGTTGTTGAAGAGTTAACCAACAATCCAAACATGACAGGCTACTCGCTCGGAAAAGTAATTGCCAACGGATACCGTGACCAATCCATACGTGAAGGAACCGCAGACACGATCACCTTCTCTGTGTTGGACCTTTCCAAGATTAACAAAGTAGTGACAGAATTGGAATCGCTCGTCAAAAAAATGGATAAAGATATTAAGAAAATTGAAAATCTGATCTCGATTGCCATTGCACGATATAATTCAGAGGATTACGGCAGCTTTGGCCCGAGCGGTGGGACAGATATGACAGACCTGGCTGATTTCGCAAACAATCTCGGAGATAACTACTGGAGAGAATCCGCCAAAATTTCCAAGGCAGTCAACAAAGCTGTTGTTTACAACATTAACAGTCCTGCCAAGCCAAAGGCAACGGGCATTTCGATTTATTTCCCTTCCAAGGATCGAGACAACTTCAAGTCAAATGTAAAAACATATCAAAAAATGGCGTTTTCATCAAATTATCAGACGTTCCTGTCCACCTATGTTTCCAAAGTAACAAGTGACAAGAAGGCAGTTTCGTTAAAAAACAGCAAGCCACAATTGTTGCCTGTAAAAGGAAATGGCAAACACCAGTACGAAGTAAAAATAAGCACCAAAGATGCTGGTTCTCTCGTTGAAGTATTTGGTATTCTCGGGCGTCTTGCACCGGATTCCGACAGTAAGGTGCACATTCTTGGGGTCGATAAAGATGGTGTGGAATTAAACAGAAAAACTGGTTCTATCAAAGGTCAGTGGTCGGATTCATGGGCAATGCTGGGAGGTCAATTCGTCACCATGTCCATCGCAGGAAAAACCGACAAACATACCGAATACGCTATACCTGCTCTGGTAAACGGAGAAAAAATGAACCTGATGGTGCTAGTAAATGATAAGACCAAAGAAGGTCAGGTGCTTGGCGGCTGGCGTGGAATCGATGAGGAAACAGGTGTCGTTGACCGCAATCTGATTCCAATCAAACCAGAAGACAACATTGTTCCACTGATCCAATACTATGACAGCAAAACAGGTAAGACCGGATTTGATGAAGGAGCAGAATTCCGTGCCGGGGAAGAGTTGAAAGTGGAGTTCAAAACATTACCACAAGATAACTATCTCTATGGCTTTTCAATGATAGATTACGCACAAAACCAGACTTACTCTGACTTTGTTCAAATTGAAACCAAATAGCATTCGAAAAGAGGACGGATAGTAGCCGTCCTCTTTTGTTTGGGGCCCACCTTATTCCAAGGTAGGCGTGCGTTCTGATTTTTCATTGGTTGGATCATTCTCGTTGTCATTGATCTCATTATCCGGTAGGTGATTGTCGCGTTGGATAGCTGACTTTACATGTTTTAACTGTGCCACGATGATAAAGCTGACGATGACGAGCAGGAACCACGAACTGATCTTGCTTATGTGCACCATCTGCCATTCCTGATTCTGATTGGGGTATTTCCATGCGCCGAGCAGGGTGGCGATATTTTCGGCCAGCCAGATGAAAAAGCCGATCAGAATATACGAAAGCCAGAGTGGCATCTTGTATTGCTCCCGATTGACCACATAATATACCCTTGTTTGCCAGAATGCGATAAAAATCAGGATAGTCAAATACCAACGAATATCAATCCAGTAGTGGTGGGTAAAGAAGTTGAGGTATATGGCTGCACCGAGTGGAACCGTAATGAAAAAGCGGGGCCATCCCGTGATGGATACCTCCAGCCTGCGCCATGCCTGACACAGGTAGCTGGCTACACTCGCATACATAAAGCCACTGTATAAGGGTACCCCCAGCACTTTGCTGTACGCTTCTTCCGGATAAGACCAGGAACCCATCTTTACTTTAAAAATTTCCAAAGCGAGACCGATGAGATGGAACACCGTGATTACCTTTAGTTCATCCTTTGTCTCCAATTTTGTCATGACCATCAACGCTTGCATGGCAATACAGAGTAACAAAAGTAAATCATAGCGTGGCAAGCCGGGAATGGTGATGACATGAGACAGCGCCAACGATAGAAAGATAAAAACGGGAAACAGACAGCTCATGGCTTGCTGATAGCCAAAATGCAGAAAAAACAATATGATCTTCTTCATTATTCTCCTGTAGCTACGGGCAGCTCACGGGAGCAATAGTCACTCCAGCTACCAAGATAGAGTTTGGCATCTTTTCGTCCGGCTTTTTCGAGTGAAAGCAGGTTGACGCAAGCTGTTACACCAGAACCGCAATAAACAATGACCTCTGGAGCATCAGCAATGGCCGAGAACCGATCCTGTAACTCGGCGGATGAGCGAAGGAGTCCGTTTTGATCCAGATTTTCTTTGAAAAAGTAATTGACCGCACCGGGAATATGTCCCGCCTTGGAATCAATCGTCTCAACTTCTCCTCGAAAACGTTCCCCAGCACGAGAATCAATCAGGACCGTATCGGAATGACGGCTGAGAACCTCATCAATCGTGACCAGCATGTGGGCTTGCACGTTTGGCACGAATTCTTTTGGTGTCGGAGTGACAATTTCTGCTGTGACAGGATACGCTGCTTTCTGCCATGCGCTGTATCCACCATCCAGTACAGTTACTTTTTCGTGTCCCAAATAGCGAAGCATCCACCAGAGACGAGCGGCATGCGTGATATCTTGTTCATCGTATGCGACCACGGTTACGCTTTGATCAATACCACAACGAGAGAAAAGTGCGACCATTTCATCAACGGAAGGGAGAGGGTGACGACCCCCATGTTGTGTTTTTGCACCGGAGAGATCGTGACCTAAATCCAGATAGATAGCACCAGGGATGTGTGAAGCTTCGTAACTCAATTTGCCATGATCAGGATTTCCCAGTACATAGCGGCAGTCAATGATAACCAGATTGGGATCGCTCAGATGATCGTGGAGCCATTCTACACTTACAACAGACGCTGTTTTTTCCATGAGTGAGAGCCTCCTATCCATTCGCTTTCTATTTTTTCCAGTACTAATCATATCAAAAACAGCTCTTTTCGTCTCTACTATCCCTTCGGCTAGTTTGCATTCGTGAGTAGAATGTTTACAATGGAAAAAGAAGGATAACAGAGGAGGAACTCGTAGGTGAAACGCATTGCGACCTATTTTTTTGAAGGATTGTTATTTACCATCCCTTTGGCAGTAACGGTGTACATACTCTATACAGTATTTGTTACGGTTGACAGTTGGCTTCGCTTAGGGATTCCGGGAGTTGGTTTCGTCATTACGATTGCGGGGATTGTCGTCATTGGATTTCTTGCTTCGAATGTGCTTACCAAAGGAATTCTCTCATTGGTTGACAGACTTTTCGGGCATATGCCTTTTATTAAACTGCTGTATACATCGATCAAAGATTTAATTGGTGCCTTTGTCGGTGAGAAAAAAAGCTTCGATCGTCCCGTACTCGTCAAACTGACTCCTGAGGGATCTGCCAAAGCGATTGGATTTATCACCAGAGATTCTATGGAAATGTATGGAATTCAGGATCATGTCGCTGTCTACTTTCCCCAATCGTACAACTTTGCGGGCAATTTGTTGATTTTCCCTCGTGAGCAAGTAGAGGTGCTGGAAGCAGACAGTGCAGATGTGATGGCATTCCTCGTATCGGGCGGAGTATCAGGAAAAGAACAGAAGAAGGAGCCGGCGAAAGGGGCATAATTATGAGCGTGTATCCATTCACTGCAACTACGATTAAAGGAGCCGAAAAGCCACTTTCCGATTATTCCGGTCAAGTATTGCTTATTGTCAATACGGCGTCGAAATGTGGTTTTACTCCTCAGTACAAAGGGCTACAGAAGCTTTATGATAAGTTTCAGGGGCAAGGATTTACTGTGCTTGGATTTCCGTGCAACCAGTTCATGAGTCAGGAGCCGGGCACGAACGAAGAGATTCACAGCTTTTGTGAAATGAACTTTGGAGTCACTTTCCCGATGTTTGCCAAAGTGGATGTGAATGGACCTACTGCTCACCCCTTGTTTCAATATCTGACCAAAGCGGCTCCTGGAATGATAACAGATGCCGTTAAATGGAATTTTACCAAGTTCCTCGTTGACAAAAAGGGGAATGTAGTCAAACGATATGCTCCTACGACAAAACCGGAAGAGTTAGAAGCGGACATCAATAAATTGCTGGAATGATTATGAAAAAAGAGTTGGACATCAAAGTCCAACTCCTTTTTGTCTAACGATTTTTTACAGATATTGCTCGTATGGCGCAAGCTCAATCTCTTTGTTCTTCAAATGGGCGACGAGCCATTTATGATCACGTTTAGGGGTAGCCAGAATATACCCTTTGATAATCAGATCCTGGGTGATCGTTGTGGCACCTTCATCCAGTGCCAATTTCCCGATTCGTGCAGCGATGGAACGTCTGGCCACATCGCGAAACAATGGGGGTACAGGCTCTACCAGCTCATTTAAGAAGGCGAGTGTCTCATCTGTCCACATCGACCTTGTCTGATCAATATAGTGATCTTGCCAGTCCAGATCGGATTTGCCGTCCTGTTTGGGCATCGATTTGAGGAACTTCCGAAACATGAAGTAACCGCCAATAGCGATCAAGCTGAACAAAATTACCGTCCAGAACAAGATAAACCAGGAAAACATTGTATTCATTAGCTTTATGCTCACCTCATTCATCAAAAAACCTTGTACACTAATGAAGTGTAGCCGATTTTTTGCTTCCCAACAAGGTTTCGAGTGAGTATCATTAGAATACAATGTGCAACAGCATAAGGGGGGCGGCGTCTATGTTCAAGCTTGGACAGCGCATCATCATCGTGGCAGACTCCTTCGAACAGAGCTTGCCTGTAGGTGAGCATGCATACATTATTGGACGAGATCGTAATCCTGACAGTGTCTTTGAATGGATCATTCGTGTACCACGTATTGATAAACATTTCCAGATCGTTGAAGCGGACATCACAACAGAAGAAAGCATCATGGAAGAAGAGGCCGAAAAAGTCCAGCAGGAAGCGCTGTTAGACTTTGCCCTGGCAACCCGCAATGAGGCACTTTTTCGACAGCTCATGGGAATGGAAGAGAGTGATCAGGAAAACAACGATCACGTCATAAAGGAATCAACAGAAGAATTTATACGCAAAGTAAATTTGAAAGCATGGATTTAAAACAAGGGATTTCAATTGTGCTTCTCGAATTAGATAAGGACTAGACGTGATTGGCGAAGAAAGAGAGGTTTCTTATGTCTGATTTTATTGAATTTACAAATGAACATGGACAAAAGATTGAACTTCCTAGGGAAACATACCGGGAGAAAATCATCCCGCAAAAATTAGAGCAATACTGGGACGAAAAGGAAATGTTGCGCCAATTCGCCATTGAGCTGGTTGCTCAGGGATTCAATGAAGAGGGTGCTAAAGCTGCGGATCGTCTGCTTGAGCTGTTTGGCCCGATTGAACCGGCACTGATTTTCCGTGCTGTGGTACACATGCAGGCACAGGAATTTGATCCTGCAAAACAATTGCTCCTGTATGTCATTCACCACTATCCAAATTCCGGAAATGCCTATACGAACCTCGCCAAAATCTTTGCCTATGAAGGCGATGAAGAAAAAGCGTTCGAGATTCTCGAAGGTGGTCTGGTCAAAGATCCGAACCAGGATAACGGCTTGGATTGGTATGTGGCGAACTTCCTGGAACACGGCAAAAAAGAACAATTATTTGAACGCCTGGAGCTGATTGCCAAACAGGAAGGTGCATGGCGCCCGCAATTAATCATGGGTCGTCTAGCTTTGGAAGACGAGAACCTGCTGCTGGCTATGGACAAGTACCAGGAGGCAATAACGAAAAGCGGCAATAGCGAAGTTACGATTATGAATGTAACTGGTGAGCTGGGGCAGGCAGGATATGTGTATCAACTGATCCAGGTTGCTGAGAAGTACTGGCAACCAACATTTGAGTATCCTTACACGGGCTTTAACTATGCCAATGCCCTGATTTCTACGGATCAGAAACAACAAGCTGTCACTGTCCTCAAAGCAATGCTCCCCCACATTCGTGAGGATTATAAGGAAGTCGTCAACCGCTTCCTGGAACAGCTTCCTCAAGAATTGCTGGAGGAGTCACATGGAGAAACATCCAGTCAAGAAGCTGACAAGAAGCCTTGGTGGAAAGTTTGGTAAAAATGGTAAGCACCTCGCCTCATTCGCAAGATGATGGGGCAGAGGTGCTTTTTTTGACTTTATGGAAAAAGAGGTGCAATCCTGTCGATTCGGTTCGTCCAGACCCCTCCAGAATAATCAGGGGGGAGCCGTTTGATATCTTCGGAAGAATCAAATCCGGTAGAGAATTCACCATTTCCACCAACGAGGATGACTCTTGTATTGACATCATTCATTCTGCCGATGAAACGATTGGGCCATCCCCACAGCCAGGGGGCAATTTCCTCGGGAATATGCAATTGTGTCTTCTCGCAGGCTGTTGGAACGTAGCCTGTCCATCCGGCGGCTAGATAAGGGATAAGGCATTTTTTCATCGTAGCCTTGGACATGACAGGTTGATTTGGCATTTGCATCTGAAGTGCCTCAATCGGTCGATCGCCCCCATACACAGTAATGTTAGCTAATCGATTGGCATCAAGGGAAGAGAGGTATTTCGCTAACAATTCTCCTTCCTTAGGATCATTGCTTTTGACATGGATGAGAAGCTCCTTACCAGGGAAGTGGAGTAACACTTGCTCAAGAGAGGGCATTAGTCCAACTCCTTTCCCTCTGAAAGGATAGGTTTTGCCCCCATCCGCAGTGTAGCCATAACCGATGTCGAGGGCTTGCAATTCACTCAAGGTATAGTCACGAGTAATACCCTTGCCATTGGTTCGGCATTCCAGTGTCCAGTCGTGGAAGACGGCGAACTTCGCATCTTTGGTCATTTGTACATCAAGCTCGACGACATCAGCACCCAGTCGGAAGGCTGCCTCCATGGATGATATGGTATTTTCCAAATACGAATGCTCTGGAGGATAGATTTGTTTTGCTGTGCAGGTATCATTGGTGATACCCTCCATCGTAAACGTTTGCGCAAGTCCCCGATGCGCAAGAAGAAGTGGTTTCTTGTATTGTTTTTCAGCAAGGAGTGATGTGTTGTTTAGATAGATACCTATCAGGAGTACCAGGAAGATCCAAAATCGTTTTCGCTTAAAAATCCCTCGTTTCGATATCCGCATACAATTCCTCTTTCTTTTGACGACTCATTTTTCACCCATTGTAGCAAAAAACCAAAGCCACTACGAATGGGCATTCGCAGCGGCTTTGGCTAGGAGCAATCTATTTGAACTGGCGGGTAAGTCTCCTTTCCAGAAAGGCAACCCCTTGATACATAATGGTTGCCACGACGGCGATCATGGAGAGACTTACCATTACCAGGAGAAAGGTAACGAAAGCATCACCATTCTCCATGGAAAATCTCAATGAGAACTTTTTCATTGCAAAACTATTGGTGCAAAACTATTGGCGAAACCAGATTGATGTGATGGAACATTCATTCTTTTTCGAACAGTCTTTGCTGACATGAATCCGCTCAACAAGGATGTGGACGATTTTTTTCTTTTCTAGTTCGTTCAATTTCATCCATACATTTGGCAGGTCAACGAGAGCCTGAGCAAGCTCATCTGTAGTAGGTAGACTGCTGCCCACAGTCTGTTCTCTTTCTTGGATGATTTGTCGCAGTTCGTTCTCACGATTTTCAATCATCTGCTGTTGAATAGAAAGTTCTTCTAAGTGAATGAAGGCACCCAAGTAAAGATCATGCAGGCGTTGTTTCTTTTGTTGCAGTTGGTGAAGCTCCCTTTCGATGGAGGTGTCTACGGGTTCACTCCAGATGCTTTCTTGACCGGTCAGGTGAATGCGTACGGTTACATGCTGCAGGAGTGAATGGAGTTTTTGGACAAACAAGTCTTCCAAGGCGTCCTCTCGCATGCTAAAACGATGACAGGCACCTGGTTTGGTATAGGAGCAATGATAGTATTTTCGTTGGTTGCTCGTCTTTCCTAGCAATGTGTGGTTGCAGTTGGGACAGATCACTAGCCCTGAAAAAAGATAGGTAGATGAAATATGGCGCGGTTTTTTTCGGGATTGGGTAATCAATAGCTGCTGCACTGAATCAAATTCAGAAGGAGTAATAATCGCTGGCAAAGCTGCAGGAACCTCGATCCATTCCTCTGGTGGGGCAAT
Source organism: Brevibacillus nigriterrae (assembly GCF_049846925.1). Classification (NCBI taxonomy): domain Bacteria; kingdom Bacillati; phylum Bacillota; class Bacilli; order Caryophanales; family Paenibacillaceae; genus Brevibacillus; species Brevibacillus nigriterrae. The sequence continues at coordinate 11,096 of NZ_JBNCMT010000006.1, read as the reverse complement.
CACGAGCTTATGTGTTTGACTTGCTCCCGAAACCTGCTGCTTTCTGGTGTAATTGTAGCGTAACAACCCGGAATATACGGGATTGCGCAAAAGGTCACGGATGGTTTTTACGGAAAATGGTTTTTTGGATCGTGTGACGATTCCCTGTTCAAACAGTTTGTCTGCCACGGTATTCATGTTTTGACAAGTCAGATAGAGATGAAAAATCAGGCGGACGATTTCCGCTTCGGCATGATGAACAACCAGGTTTCCCTGTTCTAGCTGGTAGCCAAAGGGAGGTCTGCCTCCTGCTCTTTTTCCTTGTTTGACTTTTTGCTCTTTCCCGAGACGAGTTCGTTCTCCGAGGTTCTCACGTTCCCACTGAGCCAAAGCCGCCACCAAGGTGATAAACAAGCGTCCCATCGCTGTTGTCGTATCATACACTTCTGTAGCTGATTTGAACGTTACCTGGAAGGCATCGAATTCTTGTAAGAGAGAGTAGAGATCCAACACGGAGCGGGTCAGCCTGTCGAGGCGATAAACAAGCACCACATCAAACTTGTTGCTTGGCAGATCAGTGAGCAATCGTTGGAGCTGCGGGCGTTGGATGTCCTTGCCGCTTCGCCCCTCATCTACATATTCATCGGAGATTGCCCACCCCTGGGAGTGGGCATATGCGAGTAACCGTTCTCGTTGGGCAGGAATGGAGTAGCCTTCTTTGGCCTGCTCATCTGTGGAGACACGGATGTAAAGGGCAGCTTTCATACGTTCACCTACCTCATCCATTACCCGGGAATAGGAGTAAGGTTTCGTCATGTCGTACAGGCGGATGAGAATAAATTGACAATAAAACGGTCATAACCGTTTTATTGTCCGCAAGCGGTCATATCCACTTTTATGACAAGGTGCCTCAGCGTAACATCTGGCATTAACTTCGGTAAAAACGTCGAGACGTTTTTCACAGAATAACGGGAGGGATCTTATGACACCTGTAGAAATAGTTGAAGTGACAGTATCTCCTGTTTATCCCCGTAATGACAAACAATTTCCCAGCGAGCGAATCCTTCAGATCATGTTCATGATGATGTTACCGACAGCCAAACGGATCGTTACACAAACCAACTCTCATTACAGTCTATTAAAGCGGGAGTAGAAACTTGCCAGTAATCTTGTACGTGAGGATGGATACTGTAATTCTAGGAAAAGAGGAAGTTAAATGACCCAACAGCCTGACTCATTCGTCCGATATGTGATCCTGTTGAACATGAATGAAGGGAAAAGTCTGAATGAGCAATTAATTCGCGAACACGTAGCCTATTTGAGAGATTTGGATCAGAAAGGGCAACTGGTGCTGTGTGGACCATTTTCCAATTATCGTGGGGGGATGGTCATCATTTCGGCGTCATCTTTGGAAGAGGCGACAGAAATTGCTGAGCGTGATCCGTTCGTCTCATCTGGTGCTGAGTCTTACGAGCTGCGTGTCTGGAGTTTGTCTTGTGAAGAGAACAATCACTTAGGTATGGGCTGAACAGCAAGAACATAACTTTTCTGATTACTACTTCGTTACACCAACTCGAACTAAAGTCGTATCGACGGTAATATTAAATTTGGCGCTGGAATACATCTGGCGCCATTTTTCTTTGGTGAGTTGGGGATTGCGGACACTTGCCAGATATTTTTTTCCAAAGCCAGCAGGATCAATTTGCATCTGTTGTGTCTTCTTCAGGAATTTCACGATCATCAATTCCATTTTTTTGTTGATTTCGTTTTGAATTTCTTTTAATGCTTCCGGGTTTGATAAATCAAATTGCTCGGATATCTCTTGTAACCTTGCTGTCAAATCAATGGACACTTTGAAAGAAGGTGTTTTTTTGTCAACCAGTTTGATTTTGCAATTACTAGAAATTTGTTCTATAACAATGTAATAAACATCATCTTTTGTAGCTTTCTTTCGGATCGCATACTTTGCCATTGGATGGTAACGCAATGAAAGCTCAATAGTTCCAGAACGGAATCGATCACGCAGCAATTTCAAATGGAATGCCTCTTGAAGCGAGCCGAGGCCCACCATTTTGTCATTCTTGAAATAAGCGATTTGGTTTACCAAGACTTCATTTCCTCTTCTCTGTACATAGGGAAGTACAGGGTCTTTACCGACGGAGAAATAGGCATGGAGAAATTCATGTAACGTTGGCGAGATCATTCGTTCTCCTGTTACGTTTTGTTTAATGGTTTGGAAAAGGTAAGTGCCGATGTTACTTACTTCCGGATAGCGGTGGGATAGGATATCAAACGCTCTTCCTTCTGAGACAGTCAGATAAACCCCTGTTCCTATATCCGAATCTCTGCTTAATGTGTCAACCAGATTGATGACTCCTTTTCGTGCAAGCGATTCATTATAAAGAGCCACACGCAATTGGCCGGATACCAGTTTTTTGGAAGACTCCACATTCATTGCACTTCGGAACCCTTTACTTGTATAAGCTGTATTTGCAATGACATTCACTTTTTCTTTCGCATTGGGATCGATTTGGTAGAGCACAACAGTACCCAGCATACGGTTTTTCTGCAGTGGATCATAGCCCGCTGCAACAATTAAACCCATTCGCTCAAGGACGCGTTTTTCTGCGCAGCCCGATGCGACTACAGCCATGAAAAAGAAAATGATGATCAAAGGAATGGTTGTATTACGCACTCTGCTCATTCTTTTTTTTCCTCCCTTGCCTTTGAACCAGCATCACGAGAAGGTGTAAAAAAAACGGATAAATGAAACTTAATAGAATACCAAGTTGGCCTACCCACTCAGTGAACGTCGTTAATTGCTCACGAGTCTTGAATAGTGGCGTCAGCCCGATTGTCACAAGACATAGAAAGTAAACGGCATACTTTTGTTTAAATGGAAATACCTTTTTGATTCCCCGGGTCGCAGCCCACAAATATAAGAGACAATTGGGTGTAATGACTAGTACCCAATAGGATACAGCCAGAAATTCAAAACGCTCTAAGAAAGGGAGTTCGACAATTTTATACATGTTTAAAGTGGCCCAAGTTACATGAATCAATTGAGGACCAGAATAATAAACGATGGCGGCAATCATGAGACCGATATACGTAACTGTGGTGAAGATGAGGCCAAATTGCGAATACTTTTGAGCTCTGTTTTGTTCTTTGATGAAGGGCAGAATGAAGTAAAGAATCTCAAAGCCGAGAACGGTAAAAGACATTTGAAATGCACCATTTAGCAGATTGCCGACTTTGGCTTCCATGATTGGAAAAAGCTGATCCCATGTGGAGTATTTTAATCCGTAAAAAATTAAGAAGAAAAGCCAGATAGAAAAGATACAGGAAAGAACACAGTAACCAACGATTACTCGAATTCCACCCATAACCCCATAAAGGATTAGTAAAACAAGAAGGAATGCTAAAGTCCATGACTTCATTTCAGGAAACAGCCAAGTCTGAATGACATCAATGTAATTACGCAATATCGTAAATCCGATTAAGAACAGGTAGACCAGGTAGACAATATTCATTATCTTTCCCAGCCATTTTCCTAAAATAAGTTCATGGATGTCGTACAAATCTTTCTTTGGAAAGCGAAGTAACGTGCGAATCACAATCCATGTGGATATCTGTGCTGCAATACCTGCAATTATGACGGAAATCCATGCGTCATGACCCGTCTTTTCGTAAATAGTTGACTGAAACCCCATGGCTCCGACACCAATTTGAATGGCTGGGATGATGAAGAAGAGCAGGTAGGCATTAAAAGCCGGTACAGAATTGACATGGTCATTGTTTTTCAACTCGAACACCTACCGGTTCTTCAAAAATATCTTCAGGTTTTTGGATATGAGGTTTTTCCATTCGAATTTTATTATCTCCTGTAGTGTAGGATGTACGCTTGAGTGATTTATACAAGGGTAACCGAATTATGCTGTTAGGGAGATCACGGAAGCGAAGAGGGTACAACGGATATAAAAATGGGTGATTCAAACTAGTTTGCCGAAGCAAATGTAACAAAATGAAGCAGATCCCAAGCATGATCCCCACTCCTCCTAAAGATCCTGCGAGGATTATCATGGGAAAACGGATAATACGGATGGCATTGCCAAGGATGTAAGAGGGTGTAGTGAACGAAGCAAGAGCTCCCAGGGCGACAATAATGATGAGAATGTTACTTGTAAAACCTGCCTGAACGGCTGCTTGTCCGATGACAATACCTCCAACGATACTCATCGTTTGTCCGACTTTTGTCGGTAATCGGGCTCCAGCCTCTCGTAAAAGCTCAATCATAAATTCTAGAATTAGTGCCTCCATTATCGGAGGGAAAGGTACTCGGGAGCGTGACTGGGCCAGTGAAACTAACATGGCAGACGGGATCAACTGATAATGAAACGTTAATGCAGCGACATATGCAGGTGTAAACAGGACAGATACGACAACAGCTACAATACGCAAGAATCGAAAAAATGATCCGATATTCCAACGGACGTACGAGTCTTCGGGTGACTTGAAGAAATCAAAGATGGTGCTTGGACAGACTATGGCAAAAGGACTGCCTGATAAAAAAAGTGTAATTTTTCCTTCCATTAACTCTTGAACAACACGATCGGGACGTTCTGTAAACAGTATCTGAGGAAAAATTGACCACGGGTTATCCACTAAAAGCTGGACAAGTACCGAACTATCCAAAACACGGTCAATATCGATGCGGGAAAGGCGAGATTTCACTTCCTGTACATTTTCCTCCAAAGCGATATCTTTCATATATAAAATCGAGACGACTGATTTTGCCCGAGCGCCAATATCGCATGTTTCAATAATGAGATTGGGGCGAGGAACATAGTTGCGAATGATTGAAACGTTCGTATCAATCGATTCCACGAAGGCGATTTGTGGGCCAAATATCTGGCTTTCTACCTCTGGTCTTTGCAGTGAACGCTTCGCCTCTTTTACGGTGTTGCACAATACACCTCTGGCACATCCATCCATATGTATGAAGGTCCAGCCTTCAAGAAGATGATTCAGGACAACAGTAAAGTCGTTCGTCAGTTTTATTTCGGGTATTGGGATAGTCGTAATCAGCTGTTCAATTGTGCATGGTTCCTCAAGCAACTGGATTTGTTCAAGAATCGCACGTTGCAACTGAGCAGGATCTATTAAATATTCATAGTACACAAGAGCAAAGCCCTGTTGTGTTCGAGAAATGGTCCAATCTCTACCCGGTGCTGTCCGATTAATCAATTTGGTCAGAAAGTCATCATAGGTCGCAGGCACGATGTCTTGCGGATCGTTATTTTTCATGGGGGTAGACTTTTTACGAAAAAACATCAAATGTCACTTCCTTTCACGAGGAAATGAAGAAAGGGGAAGATATGTAAGTATTGTTTGGTAAGAAAGGGCAGTTTATCCATAAAAACTGTAGATAATCGTGATGTAGTTCTTTCGTTACCTTCAAGAGGGTGAAGTTAAATACTTGAAATCCGTAAATGATCAGATATCCGAGCCCACTTTGGGAGACAAGGAATTCTCCGACTATCACTCCCACCCATGAGAGGCCAACATTTACTTTTAGGGTTGAAACAATTGTGGGTAAAGTGGAAGGGTAAATGACGAGAGAGAAGATTTGCCGCTTGTTGCCCCCCAGTGTCTGAACGACTTTTACATACTGCTGATTCACTTCCTTGAAGCTCGTGTAAACGACAATGGTTGTGATGATAACGGAAATGGCACATCCCATAGCGACGATGGAGAAGAAACCGGGTCCAAGTCCCACGATAAACAGCGGACCCAACGCAACCTTTGGCATACTGTTAGCGATGACCAGGTAGGGATCGAGTACACGGGATAGGAATGGAAACCACCAGATGAGAGTGGCAAACAGGGTGCCAAGCACCGTCCCGAGGATAAATCCAACAGCGGTTTCCAAAACAGTCGTGTACAGATGTGGCAAGAGACTTCCATCCAGTAACTTCTGATAAAACAAATCCCACATTTTGCTCGGATGACTGAACAACAACACGTTGATCTTGTCTGATCGGGCTAACCATTCCCATGTTCCGATAAACGCCAGGAATATGCTGACTTGTGTCAAAATAACCAAGCCTGTTCGTCGTTTTTGTTGCCTGAGGTATTCGTGATGTACGTGCTCCACATTAATGGGTTCCATCGGACACACGCTCCATTTCTTTCCACACTTGACGAAACAGCGCCTGAAACCCCTCCTGATTTCGTGCCAGGAATGGAAGCGGGAGGCGAATTTCATCAGGAATGATTACTTCTGAATGGATGCGACCAGGATTGCGCTCAAGGATATAGACCCGATCACCCATAGCTACCGCTTCTGACAAATCGTGTGTTACCAGAATCGCTGTTTTTTTATGACGGCGCAGCGTTTCGATAATGAGGTCTTCCAGTTTCAGCTTCGTCTGATAATCAAGAGCAGAGAAAGGCTCATCTAGCAAAAGTACATCAGGCTGGCAAGCAAGTGTCCTGGCTAGCGCAACCCGTTGCCTCATTCCGCCGGACAACTGCTGTGGATATGCTTTGCGAAAAGCGGTTAGCCCCATTTCTTCCAGGAGCGAAGAAGCATATTCTTCCGTCACTTTATTGCGGATACCTTGAATATCCAATCCCAACATCACATTATCCTCGATGGTTCTCCACGTAAACAAATAGTCTTGCTGAAGCATGTAACCGACTTGACGAGAAGTCCCAGTGACTTCCTTTCCGTCTATGAACACTTTGCCCGCAGTCGGTTTCTCGATGCCTGCAATTAATGAAAGAAGTGTAGTTTTGCCGCAACCGCTTGGGCCAACCAAACAGACGAACTCACCTTCTTCTACACGCAAGTCGATGCCTTTTATCGCCATGAATGCATTAATTGTATTGACGTAAAGGTGAGAGACACGGTGAAGCTCGATCTTGGCGGGAGTCGAAGGAAGAGTAGTCATGAGTGATTACCTCCCATCTTTAGCCTTTGCTGCAAATGTCGTGTTGACCAGCTTGCTGTAATCCGCCCGGCTTTTCAGTTCGCCTGCCTCATCCATGATATCCTGCAAGTTGTTCCATTCCGCTTCATCGAGGATTGGATCGGCTGCATACGAGCCCTGTTCCTGATAACGCTTCACGGAAGACTCCAGGATTTCCGGTGAGATATCCTTGAAGTACGGCTTGATAGCCTCAGCAACCTCTTTGGCAGAATGAGTCGCTACCCACTGTTGACCTTGGTAAACAGCATTGGTGAACTTCTGGATGACCGCTTCATTTTTCTGGATGTAGCTTTGTTTTGACATGAATACGGTATAGGGGACAGCACCGCTTTCCTTGCCAAACGATGCGATAACATGACCGATGCCTTCTTTTTCGAACTGAGATGCGGTAGGCTCGAATAGTTGGACGTATTCTCCGGTACCAGAAGAGAAGGCAGAAGCGATATTGGCGAATTCAATGTTCTGGATCAGGTTGAGGTCCTTGTGAGGGTCGATGTTGTGCTTCTTCAGTACAAACTCGCCGACCATCTGTGGCATGCCACCTTTGCGTTGGCCCAGGAATGTGCTGGCTTTCAACTGGTCCCATGAAAAGTTATCTACTTTTTTGCGAGAGACGAGGAACGTGCCGTCTGTCTGAGTAAGCTGCGCAAAATTGATTACCGGATCTTGCGCACCTTGTTGGGAAACGTAGATACTTGTTTCAGAGCCAACCAACGCAACGTCTATCCCGTCGGACAGGAGCGCTGTCATGGTTTTGTCTCCGCCCCAGGTAGTCGTGAGTTCTACTTCCAAGCCTTCTTTTTTGAAAAGGCCTTTTTCAATAGCTACATATTGTGGTGCATAAAACAGGGAACGGGTGACTTCCCCGATACGAATTTTGTCACTGCTGCTCGAACAGCCAGTAATTACACTGAACAGCCCTAAACCTATCGCTAGGCCAAGGGAAAGAAATCGTTTCATGGCAAATCCCTCCTGGGCAGTAGTTGCTCTGTCACCTGAAATAGCTTTTAGAGCTTTCTCAAGTGGGTTTTTTGGATGATGTAGCCTATGCGCCCAGATAAAAAAGGGTGATTGCCTAGGTGTTTTTGATAAAAAAAGTGGTTAAGAAAGAAGGGGGGAAAGGAAATGGAAGTAAAAGGATTAGAGAAAAGGATATGGATGAATTCGCAGTACGTAGATTATGAAAATATCGCCAATCAGTACGAGGATAATACTCAGGAGTTTGTAACCAGCTCTATGCCTTAGAAGGGTAGTGGTGGATTGAGAAGTCTTTTTCAAACGGGTTATTTATCGGAAAAATTGTATTTTCAAAAAGACGAATATCACAAATGCTGCGACTAAGAAATTGAGCATACCGCTTCTTTTGTTTTTTCTTTTGAACTCCGAAAAACTTGAAAATAAAAACATGAGTCCCATAAAGAGTTGAAGGTATCCTGTAAATTGATTATCGACAGAGTATATCAGAGAATAACTAGCAGTAATTAATGTTAGTGCTGCAAAGAAATAGCTGATAAGTAAATAAATATTTATTTTATTCTCCATATAGTTTCCTCCTTCTGATAAATTTGTTTATACGGTAAAATTATACTAAATTCGAACTGTAAATTGTAAATATTAGTTAAAATAAGTGCATTCAGAGGGGGCTATATACATGAATTTCAGAAAAGTACTAACGATCCTCTCGATTACAGCAATCCTGACATCTTCAATCTTCGTCGGTACTGCGAAATCTAATGCTGCCTCTCCAATTATTCTTGGATATTATACGGATGATTCAACAAAGTCGTTTCGACAATTTCATAAATACATGAATCAAATCTCAACCGACACGTTGAATACAGATAGTAAGGGTAATATTGTGGGAAAAGTGCCAAAACAAGCCGTCTCCTACGCAAAATCGGTAAATGTGCTGACATACGCTCTGGTGTCCAACTATGGCGCAGAAGGTTGGGACAGTAACATAGCACATCAAGTGCTGACCAATCCCAAAGCCAAAAAAAATCTCATCAAAAACATGGTATCTCTTGTGAAAAAAAACAAGTATAAAGGCATTAACATTGACTTCGAAGCTGTTTTGCCGGATGACCGCACGGCCATGACGAAGTTCGTTGAAGATGTAGCGAAAACGATGAAAGCGAACGGATTTCTCACGATGGTTTCTGTTCCCGCCAAATCCTTAGACGACCCTTCGGATGAATGGACAGGAGCATTCGATTATGAAGCGCTAGGAAAAGCTGCCGACTTCATTCAGGTGATGACATATGATGAGCATGGGGTATGGGGGGAGCCGGGTTCTGTAGCAAGTAATCCATGGATAGAATCTACGCTCGACTTTGCGATTACTTATGTTCCTTCTGAAAAGGTACTGATGGGGATTCCAGAATACGGAAATGACTGGAACCTATCTGATCCTACAAATAAAAGCAATGCCGTAGTAGAGTGGAAAGATATGCTTAAATTAATTGCTGCTACAGGAGCAACTCCGGTGAGAGATACCGTTTCTGGTTCCATGTACTTCACTTACACGGATTCGAATGGGTATGAACATGTCGTTTGGTATGAAGACGAAACAAGTATTACACAAAAGACACATTATACACTTACATACGAGCTAGCTGGTGTTTCTGTCTATGCAATGGGTATGGAAGATCAGAGATTTTGGGAAGCTCTCTCTGCTGGACTGGAATAAATCGACAACAAAACGGTCATGACCGTTTTGTTGCCCGCAAGCGGTCACATCCACTTTTATGACAAGGTGCCTCAGCGTAACATCTGGCATTTACTTCGGTAAAAACGTCGAGACGTTTTTCACATAAAAAGAAGGATTTGGAGTGAAAATATTCCGAATCCTTCTTTTACTTTATTCTCTTGCACTTTTGATGAAACAAATTAATCTCGATGCATCGGACAGTATTTTTTCATTAACTCGACTGTCTCCTGATCGAATTCTGCGCCTCTTTCCGTTAGTCCATCGGCGATTTTCTCATAACGATCTTCGTTGAGATTTTGTCCAAACTTGAATTTGGCTGTCATCTCTTCCACGCTGATCTTTACAACAGCAACTGCACGCAACATTTTGAGATATTGCTCGTCTTCATGAGTGATAGGCTCATATCCTCCTTCTGGCTGCAGCTTTTTCATGAATACCGAAAGCACCTCGGCTTTTTCAGCTTCATCTTCTAGTACGGAGGCATGACCGTAAATTAATACAGACTTAAAAAAAGCAGAAGCTGGACAGGCCATTTTGGGATCGGTGAAGTAGGAAGGAATGATTGCATATTCCTTTGCCACTGAAAAAGTAACTCGAGTATCTCCTGCCATGTCTTTCATTTTTTGTCCGATCCGACTGCCGTGGAAGTAGATGGCTTCCTTATGGTAGACAAAATTAACGGGTGTAATCTGTGGCCATCCATTCGTCCCGTTTGACCCCAAAAAGCCAAAACTCATTTCTTGTAAGAATGAAGCGATTTCTTGCTGTTCCTTCATCTCAAATTCTTTTCTTCTCATGGTATCTCTACTCCCATCCATTTTTTCCTTTGTATTATTTATAATAGAGAGTAGATTGATCCATAAAAAGAGCCATTTTAGTAAGAATTTTTTGTACCACTTGTAAGAAGAGAGGGTGCTATATGGAGTTCCATCTTCCTTTTCATCTCTATTTAAACGAATATCGCTTTAAGCATCTCGCCCTGTACCATGCATTGCGTGATGCTATTGTGAGTGGAGCTATTGCTTATGGTACGAAGCTGCCTTCCTCGAGAGAAATGGCAGACCTCTATGTATTGTCACGAGGAATTGTGAATCAGGTGTACGAGATGCTCTTTGCAGAAGGCTATGTCGAGGCGGTTGTGGGGAAAGGCACATTTGTTGCTTTTCACAATGAACGAAAACATGAAAAAAACTGCGAAAAGCGATATGCGCAGCTATCTGATTGGGGTAAGAGAATCAATCATCTTACTTTTCAAGGGCATGTCAAAAGACTGGATAACGATCTAAAATACGACTTTCAAATATCTCGTTCTGTGTATGCGGACGCGCAAAATGAGAAAACGCGACGCGCAAAATGAGATAGTCCGATTCAGTAGCTTGAATGAAATAATGTATAAAAGGGTCTCCTGTAAG